>CAYJIB010000044.1:0-15909 GCA_964370125.1 uncultured Desulfovibrionaceae bacterium | reverse complement strand
TGCTGATAGGTTACAAAGTCTTGACGCAGGGCTGCTTTAAAAGATACGGCCTTTGCAGCGATGACATGCATGAGCGGTCCGCCTTGACTGCCGGGGAAGATTTCAGAATTGAGTCTTTTCCCGTATTCTTCAGAAGAAAGGATCAGTCCGCCACGAGGTCCTCGCAAGGTTTTGTGTGTGGTGGAGGTTGTGACGTGTGCGTGCCTGATCGGTGAGGCATGGAGACCAGCGGCAACAAGACCGGCAATATGCGCCATATCGACCATAAAGACAGCGCCTACTTCGTCTGCAATTTGGCGAAAGCGAGCAAAATCGATGCTGCGTGGATAGGCAGAAGCGCCGGCAATAATCATGCTGGGCTTGTGTTCTTTGGCAAGGGCTTCAAGAGCGTCATAGTCAATCAGGCAAGTTTCTTTGTCGACGCCATAAGGGACGATACTGAATTGCTTACCAGAGAAATTGACAGAGCTTCCGTGTGTGAGGTGTCCGCCATGGGCAAGGTTCATGCCAAGCACTGTATCGCCGTGCTTTACAAAGGCATTGTATGCGGCCATATTGGCTTGAGAACCTGAATGGGGCTGCACATTGGCGTATTCGGCATCAAAGAGTTGCTTTACTCTATTAATAGCCAAGTCTTCTGCGATGTCCACAAATTCACAGCCACCATAATAACGCTTGCCGGGATAGCCTTCGGCGTATTTGTGTGTGAGGATAGAGCCTTGAACTTCTCTTACAGCTTGAGATACAAAGTTTTCAGAAGCGATAAGTTCAAGATTGTTCATTTGTCTTTGGCCTTCAAGGACGATGCTTTGTGCCAATTCTGGGTCTTGCAAGAGGACTTGGTCCATAAATACTCCGATTCTTACGAATTATTTTGAAAATTTCTTAAAAATAACCGTGGCATTTGTTCCGCCAAAGCCAAAACCATTACAAAGAACATGAGTTGGGTCAAGCTTTTTAGGGCCATCGGCCATGTAGTTAAGGTCACATTCTGGGTCTGGATTTTCAAGATTGATGGTTCCTGGGACAATGCCCGTATGCAGAGCAAGTACAGAAAAGACCGATTCAATGCCGCCAGCAGCGCCAAGAAGGTGACCGACTTGGGATTTGTTTGAGCAAATGGCGATATTTTTGGCGTGATCACCAAAGACTTTTTTAATAGCCTTTGTTTCGCTCACGTCATTAAGGGGGGTTGATGTGCCGTGGGCATTGATGTGATCGATGTCTTCAGGTTGTAAATTCGCGTCTTTAAGGGCTTTAATCATAGAGCTGCACATGCCTTCGCCGTCTTCGCTTGGCGCGGTCATGTGGAAGGCATCATCAGAAGCACCAATGCCGACGATTTCAGCATAAATGGTTGCGCCTCTGGCTTCGGCTTCTTCTAAGCTTTCAAGCATAAGAAGGGCTGCACCTTCACCCATAACAAAGCCGTCACGATCTTTATCAAAGGGGCGAGAGGCTTTTTCTGGTTGGTCATTGCGGGTAGTAGAGAGGGCTTTTAGGGCTGTAAAACCAGAAATCCCCATAGCGGTGATTGTGGCTTCTGAACCGCCTGTAATACACATTTTGCAACGCCCAAGCATCACTTCTGTATAGGCAACACCAATAGCGTGAAGAGCTGAGGCGCAAGCGCTGGTAAGGACCATATTTGTGCCTTTTGCGCCTGTGCTGATAGCGATTTGTGCGGGGGCCATGTTTGAAATAAGCATGGGGATCATAAAGGGTGAAACTTTATTTGGGCCGGCACTTGTTAGGCGAGCGTGAAAAACTTCAAGTGTTTCAAGACCACCAAGGCCAACACCAAGAATTACACTAGCGTCAGCAGCATTTTCATCTGTGATTGTATAACCGCTTTGCTTCATAAGGTCATTACCTGCGGCTACGGCAAATTGGACAAAGCGGTCCATGCGTCTTGCCTGTTTGGTGGGGACACCATAGGCTTCGGGTTGAAAGTTTTTGACTTCGCCTGCAATGGTAGCGTCAAAGCCTGTGGCGTCAAATAAGCTTATGGGGCCGATGCCTGATTTGCCTTCAAGCAAAGCGTCCCATGATTCTGTAACCGTAGCACCAAGGGGGCTGATTGCAGAAAGTCCTGTAACAACAACACGTTTACGACTCATAGTTTCACCTTATACAACAACCATACCTTATTTGTATCTATCCAAACAAGGTATGGCCGCATACACAATCTATATGTTTTTGAAAAATCCTGCTTTAAAGAAAACAGTGTTTCTTCTTCAGCTGATTAAGCTTGGTATTTCTTTACATAAGAAATAGCGTCTTCAACTTTGAGGATATTTTGAGCGTCTTTGTCAGCGATTTCAACGTCAAAGGCCTCTTCCATAGCCATGATCAGCTCGGTAAGATCAAGAGAATCAGCACCAAGATCTTCAACAAAAGAAGCTTCTGGTTTTACTTCGTCAGCAGAAACACCGAGTTGTTCCATAATAATTGTTTTGACTTGTTCTTCTACAGACATAAACCCTCCAGAGTTTTTTTTATACGTTAGCAATACAGTCCGCCGTTAACGGCCAACACTTGTCCAGTTATATAGCGTGCCTTACTTGAAGCCAAAAAAGCTACAAGTTCAGCAACATCTTCTACAGAGCCAAAGCGACGTAAAGGAATGGCTTCGGCATAGCGTTTTTTCTGATCTTCGTTAAGTTCAGCAGTCATATCGGTTTCGATAAAGCCAGGTGCGACCACATTGACAGTGATATTTCTCCCACCAAGCTCTTTGGCTGCTGACTTTGCCATACCGATAAGGCCAGCCTTAGCGGCTGCATAATTGGCTTGACCGGCATTGCCCATTTGCCCCACAACAGAGCCTATATGAATAATGCTTCCAAAGCGTTGTTTGGTCATGATTTTTGAGGCTTCTCTCATGCAAGCAAAAGCTCCGCCCACATTCACACGAAATACTTGCTCAAAATCTTCGTCCTTCATGCGCAAAATAAGACCGTCTTTTGTGATGCCGGCATTGTTGACAAGCACAGACAAAGGGGCACTTTGTGTGGCGATTTCTTTAGAAAAAAATTCGCTGATAGCGGCTGTATCGCCAATATCGAGTTTAAAAGCTTTGGCACAGCCCCCTGCTCTTTCAATTTCTTCAACAACTTCTTGCGCTTTTTCAGGTTTGCTCACATAGGTAAGAAAGACCAAAAAACCGTCTTGAGCCAAACTTAGGGCGATGCCTTTGCCTATGCCACGAGAAGCTCCCGTTACTAGGGCGATAGGCTTTTGATTTTCTGCACTCATATCTGTTTTTTTCCTTAAAAAATCGTTAAAAATAACAATCAATGCCACTCAATCAAGGCTGAACCCCAAGTAAAGCCGCCTGCAAAGGTCGCAAGCAAAATTTTATTGCCAGACTTTAAGATACCTTTTTCATTCGCTTCAATAATAGCTAGGGGAATGGAGGCCGCTGAGGTATTGCCCATGTGCTCAACATTGGTAAAGACTTTTTCAACTGGTACTTGCAAGCGCTGCCCAACAGCTTCAATAATACGCAAATTGGCTTGATGCGGCACAAAAACATCGATATCGTCAACAGTCATACCGTGCCTTGAAAGCAAATCTTTTGACACATTCACCATAGAGCGCACAGCTGTTTTATAAATTTCTCGCCCTTCCATTTGAATAAAGAAGCTTTCATCTAGCACATCACCGACAGCGTGCTGCTTTGTATTTCCGCAACCGAGCTGCAAAAGCTCAGCATGTGTGCCATCAGCAAAGCAAAGCGAACCAAGTAGGCTCCCATAAACTTTTTCATGGCCATGCTCTGCCCCGCCCATAACAAAGGCGCTCGCACCGTCACCAAAAAGCACACAAGTGCTTCTGTCATCCCAATTCACACGGCGGGTAAGGCTTTCTGCGGCGATAAGCAAGATTTTTGCCTTTGGATTGGCTACCGCAAAGGCATTTACGATATTTAAGGCATAGATAAAACCAGAACAGGCCACATTAATATCAAAGGCCATAGCGGTTTTTAAGCCAATTTTTTGTGCAACAAGACAGGCACAATTAGGAATGAGCGTATCAGGTGTGCAAGTAGCAACTATAATATGCGTAATGTCATCTACTTGCAAGCCAGCATGTTCTATGGCTTGATCAGCTGCCGCACAGGCCATGTCAGAGGTGACCATTGAAGGATCGACCATATGGCGAGAACGAATACCAGTCCTTGTTACAATCCACTCATCAGAAGTATTGATAAGCTTCTCCAATTCTTCATTGGTAAGAACTTTTGGGGGTATATACTTTCCAAAGCCCAAGATATATGTACTGCTCATTGAACTCTACCCTATTGTTTAAGAAGCTTGTCCACAAGCAAGCAATGCTTCATTTGCGCTAATGGACTGAATGAGTCGATCGTTTGTTTTTTTAATAATAAACTGTGAAGCCATCGTCGTAGCGTTCTGAATAGCCTTGCTATTTGAAGCACCATGACAAATGACGACAATATTTTTTAAACCAAGCAAGGGCGCTCCGCCGTATTCAGCATAGTCAACAACCTGCGCAAAGCGCTTCAAAGCTTTTTGTGCGAGGAATGTACCGAATTTTGGAATCAAACCAGAGCCAAGCAATTCTTTTTTAAGGCCTCTTGTCAAAGAGCTTGCCATCCCTTCTGCTAATTTTAAAGCCACATTGCCTACAAAACCGTCACAAACAGCGACATTTACTTGACCTGTAAATATGTCTCGTCCTTCAATATTACCAATAAAATTAAGGTGCTCGGCAAGCTTGATAAGCTTATAAGCCTCTTTTACCTGGATATTGCCCTTGCCCTCTTCTTCACCAATACTCAAAAGCCCCACATTTGGATTGTCTTTTTCAAAAAAATCCCTAGCAAAAGCTTCACCCATAAGGGCAAATTGAAAAAGATGATAGGGCTTTGAGTCAACATTTGCCCCAACATCAAGCAAGATTGTCGGTGTGCTTTCAGTAGGCAAGATAGAGGCCAAGGCAGGCCTGTCTACGCCATTAATTCGACCAATGACAAACATACCACAAGCCACCGTAGCGCCAGAATGACCAGCGCTGACAAGGCCATGTGCTTCACCATTTTTTACAAGGCGAGAAGCCACTTGTATAGAGGCGTCTTTTTTCTTACGAAGAACCTCTGCAGGCTTTTCGTCCATCTTTACATATTCTGAAGCATGAACAATATCAATATCAAGACCGCTAACATCAAGCTTGTTTAGCTCAGCAACAATTTGTTGCTTATCGCCAACAAGCAAGAGCGAGATCTTTTGCTTACGGGCAGAAGCAATGACGCCAGGCACTACCGTGCTTGGCCCCATGTCCCCACCCATTGCGTCCACTGCAAGAATATGTGGACCAGAATTAGTCATTTGCCTGCTTCTGAGCAACGACTTGACGACCACGATATACACCACAAGTTGGGCAAGCCGCATGAGAAATAGTCGGTGCGCCACAAGCACAGTAAATTACTGTTGGAATAGCGACACGGTCATGCGAACGACGCATACCCTTTCTTGAACGTGATTTTTTATTTTGTTGAACAGCCATGACATCTCCCTATTAGAGCTCAAGTTAATGTTTTTACAAATACTGGCGCAAAAAGCGCGCTCCCTATCAAATATTTATTGTTTTTGTGTCTTTTTTTTCACAACCAAGCCATGAAGTGCCGCAAGACGTGGGTCTTTTACACCCGTGTCACAAGTACAACTTGCCGTATTCAAATTCATACCACAAGCCACACAAAGCCCCTTGCACGCATCAGAGCACAAGGGCTTAACTGGCAAAGCCATAACAAATTCTTCCCACAAAAACATGCCTATATCAAAATACAGAACATTGTCAATAGTCGCAAAGACCGATAAATCGAGATCAGGGTCTATAAAAGCCTCATCTTCATCATCTTCCACTTGCGCTAAAGCCGTCGGAGGGAAAGGTTCAAAAGACACAATTTCTGAATCAATATCAGAATAACAAGCTTCAGCACAACGATAACACGTCTGCCCTACCTGCCCCTTGAGACTTCCCTGCATCAAAAAACCGTCTTCTTGTGGAAAAAAAGTAAGCTTTCCACAAAAAGGCACACTAATCTGCACATCTTCAACCAAATCCTGCAAGGGTTCTTCCCACACAGCTTGATCGTCAATACATACTTCCTGCCCTTCATACAATGAATGAACAGCTATATGGTGCTTCAACATAAAATCCAGACTCCAAAAAAACCATGCTAAAAAATTAAGCACAGGTCTTAAAGTTGAAAAAGTCCAATTAAGGACTTTTTCATAATCAAAAACTCAAGCTACATTATATGAAAAAAAAAAGACTGTCAAGCTAGATTTTCTAAAGAAATTCTAGCAAAACGAAAAGCCCACGCTTTTTTCATATTCAAACTACTTCGCAAACTTCGCCATAGCCTTTGCAAAACCCTCAGCAGAACGTAAAATAACTTCCTCGCCAACACAAAAGGTCAAACGAAAATAACCAGGACAACCAAAACCCTTGCCCGGCACAGCCAAAATACGCTCTTCCGCCAAAACATCAACAAAAGCCACATCGTCCCCACCAGGTGCCTTCACAAAGAAATAAAAAGCCCCCTTAGGCATAGAAAACTCATAATTTGATGCCTGCAAAACAGAAGCCATCGCGTCCCTTCTCTTAGCATAAATACCCGCATCAACCTCTGCACCAAGCACCGCCATCATTATAGCCTGACCAATAACAGGCGGATTGACAAAGCCCAAAATACGATTGGCCAAAGTCAAAGCGTCCATCAAAACAGCATGATTCTCCATAAGCGGTGACAAGGCCAAATAACCCAAACGCTCTCCAGCCATAGACAAATTCTTTGAAAAAGAACTCGCCACAACCGCATACTCATACAAAGGCAAAACAGAAGGAACCTCAATACCATCAAAAGCCAAGAAACGATAAGGCTCATCAGACAACAAATACACAGGACGACCGTTCTTCTCGCTCGCCTCACGCAAAATAGCCACAAGACCCTCTAAATCCTCCCTCGGATACACCGCACCCGTCGGATTGTTCGGCGAATTGATAATAACGACCCTCGTCTTCTCACTAACAGCCGCACGCAAAGCCTCCAAATCCAAAGCAAAAGTCTCCGCCTTCGTCGGAACAGGCACAAATACACCGCCACTGTTCCCCGCATAAAAACCGTACTCTACAAAAAATGGCGAAACTCCCAAGACCTCATCACCAGGCTCCAAAACCGCCTTAAAAAAGATGTTCAAACCACCAGCAGCACCACAAGTCAAAATCACCCTCGATGCATCCAATACATCACCAGATAAGCCCTGCTCTTTATTCAAATGCTCAGCCAAAGAAGCCCTCGCCGCAGGAAAACCCGCATTGGGCATATAACCTAAACTAAATGGACGATCCACACGCTTAGCAAAGTCAAGCAAAGCCCCTCCAACCTCAACAGGTGGCGCTAAATCAGGATTGCCCAAACTAAAATCACATACCCCGTCCTCGCCATACTGCTGCTTCAACTGCATTCCAGCCTCAAACATACGACGAATCCAAGATCCCCTAGACACAAAATCAGACATCTGCTGCGTAATCATAATGACAATCCTTTTTCTTTTTTCTTTTTTCTTTTTTTTGGGGGAAATGATTTCCCCCATACCCCCTCAATAGCGGCTTATATTGCGTTTTTCCCCGCTCCCTTCGGGAGCAAGAAAAAACGCAATATAAGCCGCCATAGAGAGAATTTAGAGAATTTCAATTCAATATTTCATCTAGTTAATGACGCTTTTAACATTTTCCAAAACAAAACTTTCGCTTCATTTCGACTAACACCCAGTTCAAAGGGTGATGGCAAAAAGGCATGGACTCCACGCCTACTACCCGTACGGCTCATTCTTCGCCTACGGCTATTACGGCTCTGAGTGACACACGATACAGCAAAGGTCAGCGAAAAAAGCCTAAGCTTTATATCCCAAACAAAGCGAGCAGGCGGCAGCCTGTGTTAGTCTTCTCCCTACTTTTATTCGAAGCGAGGCTTTTGCCAATTCAATCTACCCTCAATTTCTACTTATTAGGGTTTCCAAAGGGGATTATCCCCTTTGGCCGCCGGAGGCAAAATCTTTTTTGTCATTCCTTTAAAAATAAGTCAGCTAACTTCCTGTGTGGGGCGGGGAGTGGGTAGTTTTTTAGTTCATTTGGTTTAATCCATTTGTATTCTGTGGCGGCGTTGAGTTCTTTTGGTGTATTGTTTTCGTTTGGTGCGAGTTTCAGTTGGTAGGCGTGCAGGCTTATTTTGTATTTTGTGTAATTATGTTGAATAGTGATTATATATTTTTTTATGAGAATGTGCAAGGCGAGTTCTTCTTGCCATTCGCGGATTATGGCATGTTCTGGTTTTTCGTTTTTTTCGACTCGTCCGCCGGGGAATTCCCAGAGATTTGCCCAGAGTCCTTCATTGAGTCTTTTTTGTATAAAGATTTTGCCTTTGTGCATGAGTATGCCTGTTACGACGTGATTGTGTTGAATTTTAGGGCTTTTTTTTGTTATTGGGCGGTCTTTGACGAGATTGAGGGTAAGGCTTTTGCAGAGGTCATTTATTGGGCAGAGTGAGGGGGAGTTTTGGCAGAGGGGCTTTTTTTTGCAGATGAGTGCGCCAAATTCCATGAGTGCTTGGTTGAAGTTTCTTGCTTGTCCTTTTGGGAAGTTTTCTGTGATGAGTGTTTTTATACGCTTGTTGGCTTCTGGGCTTTTGATGGTTTTGTCTATATTAAAGAGTCTGGCAAAGACTCTTTCGACATTGCCGTCTATGCAGTGGACATCTTGTTCAAAGGCGATACTGGCTATGGCGCCTGCGGTGTAGGGGCCGATTCCAGGGAGGGCGAGAATATCGTCAAAATTTTCGGGGAAATGGCCTTGATGATTGTCTGTAATGATTTTTGCGGCTTTGTGAATATTTCTGGCTCTTGAGTAGTAGCCAAGACCTTCCCAGGCTTTGAGCAGTTCTTCTTCTTTTGCACTCGCGACGGCTTGGATGTTTGGGAATTTTTCGCACCAGCGCAGGAAGTATTCGACACCACGCTCCATCTGTGTTTGTTGCAGCATGATTTCAGAAATCCATGTGTGGTAGGGATTTGTGTTTTCACGCCAAGGCAGGGCTCTTTTATTTTGATCATACCAAGCAAGCAGGCGAGAAGAGAGGCTTGATTTGTTTTTTTTGGCCATATTTTTACAGGAAGTCAGGGTCGACAGCGGCTGTTCCATTATCGAGCATTAAATAGAGGAAATGCAAGGTTCTGCCATCAATAGGCATAAGAGGGAAAACGGCTTTGCAGGCGGGACATCGGGTCATAGAGGGCTGTGATTGTGCCAATGCTTGCACAAGATTGTCACATTGGGGACAGTTGAAGTCAAAGACGATGTGCATGGCAGTGGGCTTTACGGGAAAAACAGGTTTATTTGACATTTACTCGGCTCTTGTAGTCAATTTGTCGACAATTTATAATGTTATTCAAGTGAATGAGCTTTTTTACTATGTAAAGACTTTGCCGTCAATCCTTCATAAGCTTACAAAAGTAGGGATTTTCCGCTCATGCATTGTGGTTTTTTGATATTGAGGCAAGCAAGAATTGTTGGGGCGATATCGGCTAGGCGAGCTGTTTTGAGGGCTTCTGGGCAAAGGGGGCGTGCTTTTCCGCCTTCAAAGATGGCGAAGGGTACGGGATTACAGGTATGTGCTGTGGCGGGTTGTCCGTGTATGTCGAGCATGTATTCGGCATTTCCGTGATCTGCTGTGACGATAAGGCGGCCTTTTTTTGCGGCGACCTCGTTAAAGAGCTTTGCAAAGGCAAAGTCAACGGCTTCGAGCGCTTGGCAGGTGGCTTCGAGATTGCCTGTGTGTCCGACCATGTCGGGATTGGCGATATTGCAGACAAAGAAGTCTATTTCACCGCTTTTTATGTGGGCCAAGAGGCCATCGACCACTTCTTGGGCGCGCATTTGTGGTCGCAAGTCATAGGTGGGGACGGATTTGTCTGAGGCGATGAGGACTCGTTCTTCGAAGGGGAAGGCTTCTTCACGTCCACCATTAAAGAAATAGGTGACATGGGCGTATTTTTCGGTTTCGGCTATGCGTAATTGACGGATGCCGTGTTTTGAGAGTGTTTCGCCTAGGGTTTCGCTTAAAAGTTCTTTGTCAAAGGCGACGGGGAGGGAGAGGCTGGCATCATAGGGGCTCATGCAGAGAATTTCAAATTTTGGCATCTTGCCTCTTGGGAAGAAGCTGAATTCTTTGTCGCTTAGGGCGTGGACGAGTTCACGCATTCTGTCTGCTCGAAAATTGGTGAAAAATACGCTGTCATTATCTTTAAGGCAGGCTTCATCAGATGGAAGGCAAAGACAGGGCGGCATGAATTCGTCTGTAATTCCAATGGCGTATTGACTTTTTATGTATTCAAGAGGACTTGCTTTTGTATCTGCTTGGCCGTGAATAAAAAGAGAAAAGGCTTTTTCTACTCTGTCCCAGTTGGTGTCTCTGTCCATAGCATAATAGCGTCCGATGATTGAGCCGACCTTTGCAAAGGGCGCTTTTGGCATTTTTTCTATGAGGTATTGCATGAAGTCTTGGCCGCTTTGTGGTGAGGTATCTCTTCCGTCCATAAGAGCATGGATGATGACGGGGATTTCTTGTTCTTTTGCGGCCTGGGCTATGGCGAGTGTGTGGTCAATGTGTGAATGAACGCCGCCATCGGATAAAAGTCCCATGAGATGCAGGCGTCCTTTTTGTGCCTTTGTTTTGGCAAAGAGTTCTTGGATGGCGGGATTGTTAAGGAAACTTCCGTCTTCTATTGCTTTGTCTATTCTTGCCATGTCTTGATAGACGATGCGCCCTGCTCCGATGTTTAGATGTCCGACTTCTGAATTGCCCATATAGCCTTGTGGCAGGCCGACATCTAAGCCAGAGGCGGCTAGGGGATTTTCTTTGCCGATTTCCATAAAGGCGTCGAGACTTGGTGTTTTTGCGAGGGTAACGGCATTTCCCGGGCCTTCTTTGGCGATGCCGTAGCCGTCTAAAATGAGCAGGATTGTTGGCTGAGTAGTCATAGTTTTCCTTGAGTTTTTACTTAGTCCTTATTTACGGACAAGCCCTTATTCTGTCATTCGATGCTACTAAAAAAATAAAAAATCTGCAATGGGAAATCGACCAATTTTAGACCTATAAAAGTTATTGCCACTTCTTATCTTTTTTGTTATCTTGCCCGCATGGAAAATATGCAAACAGTATCAAATTCTTCGGCTAAAGTTGTAAAGAAACGTTTCTCTGTGGTTCCCACTCGTGAAAAAGCGGATAAAATCATTGATTGTTTAAAAGAAAACAAAGCACAAGGCCCTGTACTTATTGACATTGCAAAAATGTCCTCTTTTACGGACATGGTTATTGTGGTTTCATCGACTTCTGTGCGTCATGGCAAGGCTTTGGCGGACAAGGTGCTTTCTTTTGCTCGTGAAGAGCGTTTTGAATTTCTTCGTATGGAAGGCTATGATTCTGCACAATGGATCTTGCTTGACATGAACGACATTCTTGTGAATATTTTTCTTCAAGAAAATCGTGAACTCTATAAACTTGAATCTTTGTGGATAGAGGGCGAAAAGCTTCTTGATGAAAGGGAAATTGAAGAAGTTCAAGAATAACTCTTTGTGCCCATAGCTCAGTTGGATAGAGCGACAGCCTCCTAAGCTGTAGGCCGCAGGTTCGATTCCTGCTGGGCACACCAACTTGTATTTTACACTATGCAAATAATTTTTTCTTTTCTTTTATATCGTATCCCAACTGCCACAAATACATATCCAATTTTTTAAAAGAATATTCTTCTTTGTCAAGCTGATAAAAAGACATAAATTCAATAAGAATGTTCTTGTATGATTGGTAACCTCTTAAATCTTGATTTGTAAAATTTGCAAAGTTATCTGCATTGTTGGCATTTCGGAATGCACGCAAAACGTCACATAAGTAACTATCATATAAAGGAAAAGCTTTTGGGCTATGAAAACCACAAAACTTGCTTGCGAATGATATAAGATTTTTCGTTTCTCCCTTTTTGCCAAGAGGAACATTCATAAATTCATCTATAGCTTTTATACTGCCTTCTTGGATCAGGCTGTCGAGCTTCTTCCTTGAATAAATATGCTTTGCTAAACTAAAAGTGTCGAATACCATTGTACTATAAAATTCATTAATCAAAACTGTTTTTATAAGGATTTCAGACAAATCTGTATTTGTTGGCATTGAGTCTTTGAAAAAACGATTCAAAATTTCTTCTTGAATTCTGTACTTATCGGCTTTCCAAAATTCAAGATAATGATGAATACTTTCTTCACTTGGACGGGGAATAAAAATTTTATCTCGTTTTAAGTCAACGTCGACAGAAACTTCATCAAACAATTCATATTGCAGCTTTCTCTTCATTTTTCCTCCTTATCAATTTCTTCTTACAGCTTAAAAGGCTTATGTACAGCTCTTTTCAGGCTCTTTCCCTTCCTCTGCACAAAAATCAAGATAATCTTCAACAGAGTCAGCCAAAGCGGCTTTGAGTTCATCAATAGAACGGCCTTGAAAGGTGATGACATCGTTTAAGTGCATCACTTCACCATGAAAAATATCGGCCTGTGCATCGTATGCAAAAGCCCCGTGATAGTCTTTATATTTTAAGATATTCATATTTTTACTCACAAATAAGTATATAAAATTTTTTTGCATATTTTTCAACACCAAAGCCTTGCTTTTAGCTTTTATTTTTGTTAAAATTTCTTAGATTTTTCCAAAAGCACAAAAAAGACTATTTTTGCACACATTTTTTCATAGATATAAGGAGCCACCATGAAAATTACCGCTGCAGTTACTCGTTCTGTCAATGCAAAGTTCACCATAGAAGAGCTTGAGCTTGGCGAGCCAGGCTTTGGTCAAGTGCTGATAAAAGTACATTCTTGCGGGATTTGCCATACTGATGAAATTGTCCGCATTGGCGTTATTCCAAGCCCTATGCCCATTGTTTTAGGGCATGAGGCAAGCGGTGTTGTCATGGCTCTTGGACCGGGCGTAACGGACTTTGAAGTAGGCGATCATGTTGGGGCGAGTTTTGCCAGCTGTGGGCTTTGCGAAAATTGCTGTGACGGGAAGATTTATGGTTGCGAAGATTTCAATACCCTAAACTTTGGCGGCACGACAAATGACGGTTCGACCGTGCTTTCAAAAGACGGCGAGACTGTGTATAGCTTCTTTGGCCAAGCGGGCTTTGCGAGTCATGCGATTGTAGACACTCGCAATTTGTGCAAGGTTGACAAAGACATCGACCTTGGTCTTGTTGGGCCTTTGGGTTGTGGCGTTCAAACAGGTGTTGGCGCTGTGCTTAACAGATTGCAACCAAAGCCCGCTTCGTCTATCGCTGTTTTTGGTTGCGGTACAGTGGGGCTTAGCGCTATCATGGGCGCAAAAATTGCTGGCTGCACGACCATTATTGCTGTGGACATCAATCCGATGAAGCTTGATTGCGCCTTAAAGCTTGGTGCAACTCATGTCTTTAATGCGGCAGAAATAGAAGACACCTCAAAGGCCATAAAAGAGCTGATGAATAAAGAGCTTGGCATTAATGGTGTACATTATTCTATTGATACTTCGGGCAATCTCAAATCGATTTACAATGCTTTAAGCTGTACAAAATTTTGCGGAGTGACGGCTGTTCTTGGTGCGGCTGGTGATCTTAGCATCAATATTTTGCACGATATTCTTATTGAGGCGAAATCTCTTATCGGCATTGTTGAGGGCGATTCTGTACCAAAATCCTTTATCCCTGCCCTTATCCGCTATCATAAAAATGGACAGCTCCCCCTTGATAAGCTTATCACCTATTTTGACCTTAAAGATATTCAGCAAGGCTTTGATGAGGCGCATAGGCACGTCAAATGCGTAGTCCGTATGCCCTAGCAGTTCGTTGAAAAAGTACCATCTACTGCGTCAGTTAAAACATTCAGACCGCTTATGTATGTCTGTATACACAGCGCAACCTGAATGTTTTAACTTCCTTGTATCTGGCACTTTTTGAACGAACTGCAAAGCTCGCTCGCTGAAAAAGTACCATCTACTGCGTCAGTTAAAACATTCAGACCGCTTATGTATGTCTGTATACACAGCGCAACCTGAATGTTTTAACTTCCTTGTATCTGGCACTTTTTGAACGAACTGCAAAGCTCGCTCTTTAGGTATATGCCTTGAAATAAGCTAAAGATACATCTGGTGTCGACACTGCCTAGTGAACCGTTGAAAAAGGACTGTCTGCGGCATCAGCAAAAACCAAACAACAAATAAAAAGGCTGAACCCTTTGCGGCTCAGCCTTATGCTTTTCTTTTCTTGAGTATTTTTTCTTGTTTTTGTGCGGGATATCTTTTCCACTGACAAAGGGCTGCCATTTTGCGACGGGCTTTGCCTTCTTTTTGAGTTCTTCATATAGTTCTTCAAAGCTTTTCTTCTTCATATATTTTTCCTTCTTTTAGGTGGTTGAGGTCTCTTTGTATATAATGATCATAAGTAGGTTACAAGTCAATGAACTTAAGAAGTAAAATTGGCCTTCATAAAAAGTCTTAGCCCTCATTTTTCATATACTGCATATACAAAATAGGATAGGGATTGCCTTGTTCATCAAGCTCTGAGCGTTTTACTACAGCAAATCCCATCTTTTGATAAAAGGCTGTGGCGTCTGGATTTTGTTCATTCACACATACATTGTCACAGCCATATTTTTGCAAGGCAATCTTCATGAGCTCTTTACCAATACCTTGGCGAAGTTTATCTAGTGCCACAAAGAGCATTTCAATCTTCTTGCCATCGAGCCCCATAAAGGCTATCGGTCTTTCGACTTTGTCAAAAGCCACAAAAAGCTGTGATATGCCCTTCAAAGCCCCAGGCACATAAGGGGCAATGGCTTCTATTTCATCATGGCTTAAAAAAGTATGCGTTGCTTTTACATTTTCCTTTTAAAGATGAAAAAGCTGCTCAAAAAGCACGTCATCACGCTCGATAATTTCTCTGATTTGCATTTTTGTTTTCCTCATTTTGAACTGTCCTAGAATTCCAAATAGGTCAACCCAAAAAAACTGGGCCCTTCTACATTTCTTGCAGAATGGGCCCAGATTGTTGTTAAATGGTAGCAAGGAGAAGATTTGAACTTCCGACCCCACGGGTATGAACCGTGTGCTCTAACCAACTGAGCTACCTTGCCGTGTACCAAGAGCTCTTTTACACAAAGTTGATTGCTTTGGCAAGCTTTTTTTTGGCATAAACAAAATTTTTTTGACCAAGACCAAAAGACAAGTTTTTATTTATCTTTCAAAAGACAATTTCCTTACAAGTCAGCTAAAAAATTAACATACAGGAAACTTCATCACAATATTTGTGCCGCCAGAAGGATTTGTTTTTGCAAAAATGCTGGCATGATGGTCTGAAATAATCGTCTTAACAATGGTCATACCAAGGCCGGTCCCCCCAGGCTTTGTCGTAAAATAGGGCTCAAAAAGACGCTCTCTGTCTTCATGTTTAAGGCCAGGCCCGCTGTCCATAATGCTTAAAGAAATTATCCCCTCTTCTGCCATATGCTTTGCTTCGATTGAAAGCTCTTGTTTTTCGCTGTCAACCATTGCCTCTAAAGCGTTAGAGACAATATTCATAAGCGCACGGTACAAAGCAGCAGAATCAAGGCGAATAGCTGGCAAGTCTTCTTCTATGTTGATATGCCATTCAATGTGCGCATGGCTCGACTTAAAAAGTGTGTAAATTTCAGCAATCAAAGCCCCAAGCGAGCCAGCTTGCAAGTCAATTTCGGGGACATTGGCAAAGGATGAAAACTCCTTTACCATAAACTGCAAACGATCGACTTGCTTGATGATGACCT
>CAYJIB010000043.1:8791-16045 GCA_964370125.1 uncultured Desulfovibrionaceae bacterium | reverse complement strand
TACGAGAAGTTTCAAGGCGAAAATAAGGTTCAAATACACGCTCTAAAAATTCTTTAGGGATGCCCTCACCGCTATCTATAATATCAATAAATACTTTCGCTTCATTGCAAGAAATATTTATCTGTGCATTTTTCCCATACACAACAGCATTGTTTAAGAGGTTGTCGATACAACGCTTTAAACTCAAAGGCTTTGCCAGCATCATAAGTGGGTTGGGCGCGGTTTTAGTGTTAAGGCGCACGTCATGCCCCAAGGCACACATATCATCAGTACAATTTTGCATAAAACTAAGGCAATCGAAAGATTCAAATTTTTCCGTAGTGCTTAGGCTGGTGGCAAGCTCCAGACTTTGCTTGGAAATTTTGCTTACTTCTTTAATATCCTCTGTGATTTTTTTACGCAAGGCAAGCGGACTTACATCTTCAATGCGTAACTGCGCCCTTGTGAGCGGAGTGCGCAAATCATGCGCCATAGCAGAAAGCATTCTGTTTCTTTCTGCTAAATTGTTCTGTATTCTTGCCTGCATACGATTAAAAGAGCGTGCGGCCTCTCTAATTTCTTTACATCCTTCTTCAGGTATAGGAGCAGATATTTCAGGTTGTTTTCCAATAATATCTGTGGCTTTGGAGAGCTTTTGAAAAGGTGTAAGGTATTTTTTCACTAAAAATAAGGCTATGATAGAAAAGAGAACAAATTCAACAAGAAATATACCGCGCTGTGCCCATACAAGTTGCTGTATGCTTATAAAAAGAGGTTGCGTAATATAAAGCCATGTCTTTTCGTCAAGTTGCAAAGCGACTTGCAGGATGTTTTTATCAAAAATGGTAAATTTTTCTATGAATTGTGTTGGATTGTTTTTTGAAAAGGAGTCATCTCCATAGGGAAAAATTTTTGCATATATTTGAGGCAAAGGGTGAAATTTGTTTTCTGCGAGAACGTCCTTAATAGAAGCAACAGCTTGTTGGGCATTTGTTATTTGTTCAATGTTTATAGCTTGTTGCGTTTCATTCCACGGTGGCTTGTTTTCAGAGAGAAATAAGGTAAATGAATTTTTTGAATCATCGGTGAATTCCTGCACCATATCCAACATATCACTTCTTTTATCTGTATTTAGCTGTGAAAAAATGCCATAAAAAGAAGCTATATTGGTAGCTCTTTCCCTTTCAATAAATCTCAAAAAATGCGCCTGAATAGCACAGACGACAGTAATGTTCACAATAAAAAGTGCGGTAAGGCTTATAAATAAGCTCAAGCTCAATTGCCCGATAAGGGTATCGGGACGTGGTATGTATCGCAAAATCTTTTTCATACTCTACTCGGTGGAAACAGAAACCGCTAACATATACCCATCACCTCGCATAGTGCGAATAAGTGAAGGATTTTTGGCGTCATCACAGAGTTTTACTCGTAAACGGCTTATTTGCGTGTCTAGGCTTCTGTCATAGTGCTGTGCAGCCCCCATAACATGCTCTACCAATTGTTCTCGTGTAAGCACTTGTTGTGGATGCTGTAAAAAAATAGACAGTAAACGAAACTCAGCGGCGCTTAATGAGATAATATTTCCTGCGATATCAATAAGCTGCCTTGCAGCAGTGTTGCACTTCCATGCACCAAAACGATAGATTGTATGAGCTGAGTGTTCTGTCTTATTGAGCAGTGGCTCTGCTGTACGGCGCAAAATGGCTTTAATCCTCGCTACAAGCTCTCTTGTTTCAAAGGGCTTGGCAAGGTAATCATCACCGCCAAGCTCTAATCCGACAATTTTATCGGCGGTATCGTCCAAGGCGCTAAGGAATATTATTGGAATATTACAATAAGAGGCACTAGATGCTCGTAAGTCTTTACATACATTTAGCCCATTCTCCCCTTTGAGCATAATATCCAAAGCAAGCAAAGCGTACTCGTCTTGCGCAAGAGCCTTGTGCATTGCATGAGAGCCGTCAACACCGTGCGCGTTAAATCCATACGTCAAAAGCCGCTCAATCAAGAGCGAGCGAATTTCTTTGTCATCGTCAACAATAAGGATTTTTGGCAAAGTTTCCATGAGAATACCTTTTTAATCGTGCAGCGTTGACAAAGTGTCCTTGCTTTTGAAAGATTGTGTCTTTGCACTTTAGTTTTTAAAATCTAGCAGTATTGCTCAGTAAATGCAAGTTAAGGCGCTAGATATGTTTGCCGAACTAAAAAATGGAAATATTTTATGTTTTCCATATTATCCATTTGACAAATGTTGTAAAAATGTTTCATATAATGGAAATTCGAAAATAGTTAAAAGGTATATACAAACAGGCGCAAGCAAAAAGGAAGCTTTTATGAGTAGTCTTTTTTAGCAAATTCACAGGCAGCCTACATTGGCCTGGCCTAAAAGCTTAAGAAGCCTTGTGTTTTTAGCTGTTTACCTATATAGTCGGCACTGAAAAATAGAGCAAACTCTTGATGTTGAAAGTTTTTTAGTTTAAAATGCGCTAATAAAATTGCCAGAAAAATGAGTATGGAATACGAATTTCTTGCAATTTTATGGAGCCAAAGAGATGTTTTTCAGAGCCGGCTACCAACATTTTTGCATAAGCCAAAATGTTGCGCCACGTAAAATAAGCCAGAACTTGCTTCTGGCGTCCCCCCTTACGAAGGGGGGGTATTTGGAGTGGGCGTGCCTTTCTAAAAAAGGCCTAAAAACACTTTTTTTAGCTCAAACAAA
Organism: uncultured Desulfovibrionaceae bacterium; assembly: GCA_964370125.1. Taxonomy (GTDB): domain Bacteria; phylum Desulfobacterota; class Desulfovibrionia; order Desulfovibrionales; family Desulfovibrionaceae; genus CAYJIB01. The sequence goes on along the minus strand of CAYJIB010000043.1, from coordinate 13,347 downwards.
TAGTCTTGTGTATTTACTGTACAAAGCATTTATCAAAGTAGGAAAAAATGTTTACTGATAAAACTCTTCTTATAACTGGCGGCACAGGTTCTTTTGGGAAAATGTGTGTTGCCAGACTGTTGCAAAATTATTCACCCAAAAAGCTCATTGTCTTTTCACGTGATGAACTGAAACAGTTTGAAATGGCACAGGTTTTTTCTGAAGAAAAATATCCTTGTATGCGCTATTTCCTTGGCGATGTGAGAGACAAAGAGCGTCTGATGCGTGCCTTTAATGAGGTAGACTATGTCATTCATGCGGCGGCACTCAAGCAAGTGGCTGCGGCTGAATACAATCCTACCGAATGTATTCGCACCAATATTTACGGTGCAGAAAACATCATAAATGCTGCGGCAGATTGCGGGGTTCGTAAGGTTATTGCCCTTTCAACAGACAAGGCTGTCGCTCCTGTGAGTTTGTATGGCGCTACAAAGCTTTGTTCAGACAAGCTCTTTGTGGCCGCGAATCAATATTTAGGTGGCAAGGGGACAAGCTATTCTGTGGTTCGTTATGGCAATGTTATGGGCTCACGTGGTTCTGTTATTCCTTTTTTTATCAACAAACGCAATGAAGGCGGCCCACTTCCTATTACAGATTCACGCATGACACGCTTTTGGATTACGCTTGAAGAAAGTGTGGATATGGTGCTCAATGCCTTTAACCTTTCTCATGGTGGCGAGGTTTTTGTGCCGAAAATTCCTAGCATGAAAATAACCGACCTAGCAGAAGCCATAGCTCCCGGCATGGCTACGGTGGAAATAGGTATACGCCCAGGCGAAAAATTACATGAAGTTATGATAACTGCTGAAGACAGCCGTCATACCACCGACATTGGAAAATATTATGTCATTAAACCAGAGATATTTAAATACCGCGGTCTTGCAGGCATACCTGTCCCTGACGGTTTTGAATACGGCTCTGGTACCAATAAAGATTGGTTCAGCATTGCGCAATTGCGAGCAACACTTAAAGAGCAAGGCTTTGATATAGAATAATGAGTACAGACTTTATTCCTTATGGACGACAAGTCATAGATGATGACGACATACAATCTGTTGTGGATGTGTTGTGTTCTAACTATCTTACCACTGGGCCAGCCGTAGAACAATTTGAAAGGGCAGTATGTGTTTTTACAGGCGCAAAATACGGCATAGCTCTAAATAGTGGCACAGCGGCATTGCACGCGAGTATGCACGCCCTTGATATACGAGAGGGCGATGAGGTTATTGTTCCAGCGATTACCTTTGTGGCCACTGCCAATGCCGTGCTTTACTGCGCTGGAAGGCCGCTTTTTGTTGATGTGGACCCTGATACTTTGCTTATAGATCCTAAAGCCGTGGAAGCTGCCATAAATCCACGCACTAAAGCCATCGTCGGAGTAGACTATGCGGGACAAGCTTGTGATTGGGACGCTCTTCGTGCCATCGCAGACAAACACGGCCTCGCCTTAGTTGCGGATGCCTGTCATGCCATTGGTGCAGAATATAAAGGACGTAAAGTCGGGACATTGGCAGATATAACGCTTTTTAGCTTTCACCCTGTGAAGAATATGACCACAGGTGAAGGCGGCATGGCTGTATGCAATGACACCCATCTTGCAGAAAAAATGCGTCGTTTTCGTGGGCATGGCATAACATCTACCGCTGCCGAAAGAGAAAAAAGAGGCGATTGGTGCTATGAAATGCACGAGCTTGGGTATAATTATCGCATTACAGATTTTCAATGCGCCTTGGGGAGCAGTCAGTTAAAAAAATTGCCTTCTTGGATTGTGAAACGTAATGTTTTGGCAAAAAGGTACGATAAGGCTTTTGCAGACTCATGTATTCGCCCGCTCATCAAAAAAGAAGACAGGCTTCATGCCTATCATTTGTATGTGGTGCGTGTGCAAGATAGAGACAGAAGGTTTAAAGAATTACGCAAGGCCGGCATTGGCGTCAATGTGCACTATATGCCTGTGTATTTACATCCCTATTATCAGAGGCTTGGCTACAAGAGTGGAATTTGCCCGGTGGCAGAAAAAAGCTTTGATGAGATTTTGACCTTGCCTTTGTGGGCGGGAATGGATGATGTTGCACAAGCAAAAATAGTTGAAAGCTTAGGATAGTATATGAATGAACAAGAACGTTTTTGGAAAGGTGAATTTGGCGATAAGTATATAGAGCGCAATACTTTAGATGGATTGCCGCAATGTATCAATCGTTGGTCACGTATTCTTTCTGCTCTGCCAGAGCCGCCGTCAAGTATCTTAGAATTAGGCTGTAATATTGGTATAAATTTACACGCACTTCATACAATCTTGCCACAAGCGTCTTTAGACGCTGTTGAAATAAACGCTCGTGCGATTGATTATGTAAGAAAATGGGGACATGCTAGAGTGCATGAAGGGTCCTTGCTAGATTTCCTTGCCCCTCAACAATATGAGTTAAGCTTTACCTCGGGTGTATTGATACATATTGCGCCAGAATTACTTCCAAAAGCCTATGAAACATTATACAATTCTTCTTCCAAATATATTTGCATTCAAGAATACTACAATCTTACCCCTGTGGAAATTGAATATCATGGACACATGGGCAAACTCTTTAAGCGTGATTTTTGTGGGGAAATGTTGGACAGCTTCGCAGATTTGCGGCTGATAGACTATGGTTTTTTCTATCATCGTGATGCATTGCAAAGTCTTGAAGATTGTTCGTTTTTCTTAATGGAAAAAAGCGGCTAAACACAGAGAAAAACAATGAATAAGCAAATTGTAGACACAAGCACTATGAGAAAAAAAGCCTATCTTCATCTTGGCTTACATAAAACAGGTTCTTCCGCTATAAGAACGGCGATGCGTAAATTTCACGAAGAGGGCGTATTAAAAAAATACAAATACGACTTTTGGGACAAAGAAATAAGTATGCACGAATTGCACCGCTTTGTTGACGATGTCGATTTTTGTGCAAAGCTTATAGCGAAACATATACATACACCTGAAAGAGAAACATGGAGAGAGGCAATTGTAACAACAAATGCAGCTCTCTCTTCCTATCAAAAAGACGGAGCGTACATTTTAACTGACAAATTTGCTCCCGTATTTGCGAAAGCCTTTGAAGGCTATGATGTGCACATCAGTTTTTATTTACGCAGACAAGATATATACAGTGAATCTTTTTGGGCTGAAATGGTAAAAGAAGGTTTGTATTGCGGTGACTTGCTGACGCATATAGAGACAAGAGAAAAGCATTTGTATTACAAGCCTTTGCTAGACAGCTATGCCAAGTATTTTGGCAAAGAAAACATTACAGTACGTGTTTACGACCGAAGCCAATTTTATAAAGGCAATATTGTCAATGACTTTTTGCATATTGTTGGTCTTGAAGACTTAGCCAGGCATTGGCACGAAAAACACACTAATCCCTCTTTCTCGCCTGCCGCATTACGCCTAATACACGCAAACAATGCGCAGCATAAGCTACATAAAGACGAAGTTGCAAAACACATTGAGAGCTTAGATGCAGAATATGAAAAAGGCGCTATTACTCGAACAGAATATGCTATCAGGTATTGCTATTTTTCCCATGGATTTGACTTATATGAAAACACTCAGCGTCGAACATATATTCGCTTATTGAGTTTGTACGGTTTGCATGGCCATGGTGGCAAGGGCTATATGCAAGAAGACACACGCCGTGCCTTTCTTGAAAAGTATAAAGAAGACAATGCCGCTGTAGCTCGTGAATACCTCGGGCGAGAGGACGGTATACTTTTTGATGATACAATGCCAAAACACATCGTAGACACTGGCGAACCTAGCGGAACAGATGTTGCGCAAGTGTTGCTCCCTATAATCGCACACCTTGATGAGCGCATAGAAAAACTTGAAAAGCAGTGTAGTGAATTTGAAACTTTATTCAAAAATGCCGTCAAGGAAGGCAAGCTTTAATGAAGATTTCCAATGCAAATTTAACGAAATGTACAATGTCATGATAAAAACTCTCCCGTGCATAATCCTGGCAAGAGGTGGCTCAAAGCGCGTGCCACATAAAAACATAGCTTCTTTTTGTGGCAAGCCCATGCTCGCTTGGACCATTGAAGCGGCTCTTTCTTCACGCATTTTTTCAAGTGTCATTGTATCCACAGAAAGCGAAGAAATAGCGACTATTGCTAAAGAATATGGGGCGAAAGTTCCCTTTATGCGACCAAAAGAATTGGCAGACGATTATTCTAGCACTGCTGAAGTGTTGGTAGATTTTTTTTCTACATGGCAAAAAACAAATCCTCTTCCACGGTATTGCTGTTGTCTTTATGGAACATCTGCCATGTTAAAGCACGAATACCTTCAGGCTGGCTTTGAAAAAATACAAGAGCACAATGTAGAATGTGTTTATGCGGTAACAGAATATACTCACCCCATCGAACGTGCTTTGTACTTAGACGATGAAAACATTTTGCGCTATCGCCAAGAACATTACGCCTCTCTTAGAACACAAGATATAGAGCCTTCTTATTATGATGTCGCTTTGTTTTATTGGCTT
>CAYJIB010000043.1:0-8781 GCA_964370125.1 uncultured Desulfovibrionaceae bacterium | reverse complement strand
TTTTAGAAAAAGGCGGGAAAAGTTTTAGCCCTTTACAAAAAAAAGCGGTGATACTTCCAAAATACGCTGCCATAGATATAGATTCAAAAGAAGATTGGGAATTTGCAGAAAAAATCGCTCAACTTCGTGGACTACAATAATTTCTCACAGAAAAGAGCCTGTACATTATTTTTTCAATAGACCTTAAGGGGTGTAAAATGCTGTATTGCAAAAGATGCTTACAAACTCAGAGCAGACCAAGAATTTATTTTGATGAAGAAGGTATTTGCGGTGCCTGTTTATGGGAAGAAGAGATCAAAAGAATTGATTGGAAAAAAAGAGCGCAAGAATTACAAGATATTGCCGACAATGCCAAAACAAAGGTCAAAGGCGCTTATGATTGTGTTGTTGGGGTGTCTGGTGGAAAAGATTCTACCTTTCAAGCATTTTACACAAGGGATGTATTGGGTTTAAGACCACTTTTAGTCAATGCTGTTCCTTCTGACATTACGCCCATTGGTGTTAAAAATATTGAGAACTTAAAAAATCACGGTTTTGATGTCATCGGTATAGATCCAAACAGAAAAATACTGCAAAAACTTATGCAAAAAGACTTTTGGGACTATTGTAATCCTGTAAAGTGTACTGAATATGTGCTTTATGCCTCAGCCTATATCATCGCAGATAAATTTGATATTCCACTGATTGTTCAAGGTGAAAACGCTGCCCTCACCTTGGGCACGTCAAAAGCACAAGACAAAAGCGGAAATTGTTTTAACATTGTTGATTCCAACACCTTAAAAGACGATCCTTTAGAAGAATACCTCATTGATGACGTCTATGCAAAAGATTTGTTCTTATACCATGTGCCAATTAAAGAATTGGTTCAAAAAGGTTTTCAAGGTGTTTGGCTTAATTACTACACAGACAAATGGACACAGCAAAACAATGCTCGATTTTCTATTGAAAAAGGCCTGACAATATATGATAAACAAACAAATCCCTATGATATTGGTACCTACAGAAGATATTCACAGCTCGATGCCTACACAACATGCATCAATCAAGTTTTTAAATATATTAAGTTCGGCTTTGGCCAATGTACAGATCATGTTGCTTATGATTTACGAGGTGGCTATATATCAAAAGATGAAGGCAAATTTTTAATTAAAGAGCTGGACGGTAAGTGTGGTCAAATATTTATTGACAAAATGTGCCACTATCTGAATCTTGATGAAAAAACTCTCTTTAAACATGCAAATACATTTAGAGGGGATATGTTTACACAAGATGTAGAGGGGAAGTGGGTCTTGAAAAAACCCATATGGGAACAAGAGCCCATAGAAGGTGAGCATGACGTCAAAGAAATTATGAATAGGCTAGGAATGTAAAATGCAAAAATTTTCTGAAAACGATATTCGGCCTGACAAATTTACTGAAAAAATGCAAAACAGTTTAAATGAAGATATACGTTTTTTACGCGACCTGAAATCAGATTTTTGTGAGGTTCTTTGCCCCGCATGTCTGACGAAAAACGATACAATAGAATTAAGTAAAAACGATTTTACATATATTGAGTGCTGTCAATGCAAAATGCTCTATATGTCTCCTCGCCCTACAGTGGAGATTTTGAGTAAATTTTACCCAAATTCCAAGCAATATCAGTTTTTTAATGAATATATTTTCCCTGCTTCTATTGATGTAAGAAGAGAAAAGATTTTTAAGCCAAGGGTCAATAAAGTTTTACAATACTGTGAAGCTTTTGATGTTGAAAAAGAAAAACTCATTGAAATTGGCACTGGATATGGGATTTTTTGTGAAGAAATGGTCAAAAAAAATGTCTTCACTGAGGTTGTGGGGGTTGAGGCTTCTGATTCTCTGGCTAAAACTTGCCTTGACCATGGTTATCGCCTTTATAATGGTTTATTTGAAGAGCTTGAAATTCACGAAACATTCAATGTTGTCGTGGCTTTTGAGGTTTTAGAGCACGTTTTTGAGCCTAAAAGTTTTCTTGAAAAAGTTTTTGCATTGATGCACAGCAATTCTTTGCTCATGCTCACATTCCCCGCATGGACCGGTTTTGATACCTCTGTTTTACGTGAACATTCCTCTGCCATTGACCACGAACATCTCAACTATTTCACCGAAAAATCTATTTCGCACTTGCTACAAAGTCTTGGATTTGATGTTTTAGAAATTTCAACACCTGGGGAATTGGATGTAGAACTTGTTAGAAAAACAGCTTTGCAAAACAGGCTTGAATTGCCAAATTTTTTAAAAAATATCTGTATTGACAATTACGATACTTTGGGGCCAAAATTTCAAGAGTTTCTCAAGGAAAATAAGCTTTCATCGCATATGATGGTTATTGCCAGAAAGTAGCTGTTAACTTGCCTTACCTTTACACAAAAGAGCTCTATGAAGATAACACACATTACCATTCGAGCTGATGCCAGCCCCAGCATAGGAACAGGCCATGTTATGCGTTGCATAGCATTGGCTCAAATTGCGCGCGTGCTTAATATTCCTTGTACTCTTGTGGGGCGCTTTCATGTGCCTTGGCTAGAAGAAAGACTCGCTAATGAAGCCATAGACTGTCTTTCTTTGCAAGGTGAAATCCCACAAGAAGAAAGGCCCGAAGTGTTGCTGCAAAGCCTTGAAAAAAGGCCAAAGGGCTCTTGGCTCGTTTTGGACGGCTATCACTTCACACTCGAATGCCAAAAAGCTGTCCGTGAGGCAGGATATAAACTTTTAGTTATTGACGATTATGCGCATCTGGAAGAATATTCTTGTGATATTTTGCTCAATCAAAATATTGGGGCGGAGCAATTAGTTTATAAGGGCAATATTGGGCAAAAATGTTTGGGCCTGGATTATGTGCTCTTGCGCCAAGAATTTATAGAAGCCAGAGAAAGAGCTAAAAAGCGGATATATCCTAAGACGCCACAAAATATTTTACTCACTCTTGGCGGTGGAGATTTTTCGCAATATTTACAAAAGATCGCACCGTACTTTTCTATTCCTGAACTCGAGGGTAAGTTTTTGCGAATCATTGCGGGCGCAATGTCTGATGAAATCATCGTAAAAAGCTTGTGCGATTGCCCTGCGCACATAGAGATATTGCACAATGTCCACGACATGCCGGCCTTGCTTTTGGACACCGATTTGTGTATCAGTGCTGGGGGCAGCACCTGCTGGGAACTGTGCCTGCTTGGGCTGCCTTTTTTGACTGTGAAAGTAGCTGAAAATCAAGGTGAAATTGTTTCTTTTTTGGCTCAAGATAGCCTAGCTCAAGAATTGTTAGGCTTGGACGAGCAAGCTTTTGGCCAATTATTAACAAATTCTAAAGTATCGTGTCGGCAGGCACTGCTCGCTCTCAACATAGACGGTGAAGGGAGTAAAAAAATTCTCTTGTATATGCAAAATAAAAAAAGAGCTCATATGGATTTACGACAAGCGCAAATCAAAGACGCAGACTTTGTTTTAGAAGTTGCCAATGATCCCTTGACAAGGTCTATGTCTTTTCAGCAAAATCACATTTCTTATGATGAACATATGCCATGGTTTTCAAAGCAAATTGAGAGCAATAAGCCCTTTTATATAGCCTATTATAACACCAAGCCTTGTGCATATGTTCGTTTTAGCTTGGACAATTCACAGCATATTATTAGCATTGCCTTGCATAAAGATTTTAGAAGGCTTGGTTTGGCAAAGGGTATTTTACAGCAAGCGTGCGAAAAGTATTTTATTCAAAGTCAAGCAAAAAGTATTTTAGCTTATGTAAAAAAAAGCAATACGGCTTCATTGTCTACTTTTCTAGGTGTTGGTTTTTTGGAAGTTCCCTGTACTCAAGAAGATACTGTATTGTTAGAATTGCAAGGTTAATTTATGAAATCTCAAAAATCTGTTTACATCATAGCCGAAATTTCTGCCAATCATAATGGCTGTATTGAACGTGCAGAGGCCATCATTAAGGCCGCTGCTATGAGCGGCGCTGATGCCGTGAAGCTTCAAACCTATACGGCAGATACGCTTACTATTCCTTGTGACAATGAATATTTTACCATTCAAGGAAGCTTGTGGGAAGGACGCAATCTGCACGATCTTTACCAAGAAGCCTCTACCCCCTGGGAGTGGACACCAAGGCTTATGGCCTATGCAAAAAAATTAGGTTTAGATTGCTTTTCCTCGCCTTTTGACTCTAAGGCTGTGGATTTTTTAGAAGAATGTGGTGTAAGTCAATATAAAATCGCTTCCTTTGAGCTTGTGGATATTCCCCTACTCAAAAAAGTGGCACAAAGCGCTAAGCCTGTCATCATCTCTACAGGCATGGGGACTTTAGCAGAAATCGATGAAGCTGTTCGTACTTTGCGTGAAAATGGCACAAGAGACATCACTCTGCTTAAATGCACCTCCGCCTATCCTGCGCCTGTAGAAGAGGCCAATTTACGCACCATACCGCATCTTGCGGAGGTTTTTCAGTGCCGTGTGGGGCTTTCTGATCATACTTTGGGTTCTGCCGTAGCTGTAGCTGCCGTGGCTCTTGGCGCTAGCGTCATTGAAAAACACCTCACTCTTTCTCGAGCTGATGGCGGCCCTGATGCGGCTTTTAGCATGGAAGCACATGAATTTAAGCAAATGGTGCAAGATATCCGCACGGTGGAAAAAGCGCTTGGTTGTGTTTCCTATGAGCGCACAGAAAAAGAACAAGGCAGCATATGTTTTCGTCGCTCTCTCTTTGTGGTAAAAGATATAAAAGCCAATGAGCTTTTTACAGAAGAAAATGTAAAAAGTATTCGCCCTGGCTATGGCCTTCATACACGCTATTTGGACACTGTACTTGGTAAAAGAGCCACGATGGACATCGCAAAAGGAAGCCCCCTCAATACTGAGATGTTTTGAGCAGCCTTACATTTCATAAGCTTTGTCTTTTTGCCCTTTCTTGCAAGGTCAAGTGGCGCGCTTTTTAGTGCAACAACTTGTATTTTCGCTAGGGATTTGGGTCTTTTTTGGCTCCATAAAATTGCCAGAAAATGTTTTCCTACTGCTCTAAGTGTTTCCTCATTTCAACCATTAAGCCAATCGTAGTGGGAATAATTGGATATATGTTTGAGCCTATCTTCGCATGCTCAATGTCAACAATTTGAAAGTCGATGAAGTCATTTTTTTCAATAAAAATAATTTTTTTCCCATCTAGTTGAGTTCTTTCCACTTTGTTTATCGTTTCTTCATCAAACAAGGAAGAGCCAAGCCAGTCTATTGCGTTCTTTACTCCGGCACTTCTCTTTTTAGACAATAAGCTCTTAACCATTTTTTCATTTTTTTTGTCTTCACTTTTCTTTCGATACTTTTTGTCGATTCCTTCTCTAAAAAGCTCATTTACCTTTTCCCTAGATATTTTCAAGTCAAGATAAATGAGGAGCTGCGGTTTTCCACCTTCTATCCAGTCTCTATAAAAGGCAATTATGTTGCACCTGTCGTCAAGTATAAAGTTTTCAGGAACATTTTGAATGAAAAGCTCATCATTCAACTCTCCACTTATTGCTTTTCTCAGCCCGTCATTGTCAAATTCAAGCAGTTCGTTTAAGGCATATTTTGATTTTAATGAGGCGGAAACACCACAACCAAGTGTGTTTTTCCCAATAGAAACGTTGTCCCCCCTCATAATAAAAATAAAATAGTCATCACTTGTTTTAACAAAAATATTAAAGCCTAAATGATTTGAAAAAACTGATTCATCTAAACTTGGCAAAAAGGGTCCATAACAATACAGGTCCTTTATCGTTAGATTATCGGTAAATTTGTACTCTAGTGCCCTGTTGGTAACTAGAGAGTCGTAAAAGGTTGTCCTTGAGGTGTTGAGAGTCAAGGTATTGTTATCACAATGTATTTTGTCTACGCGGATATTGAGTTGGTTATAGGTTGTAGAAGAAAGATGTTTTTGTATTATGTTGTCAAACTCATCTTGAATTTTTTGAGGCAGCGCATATTTTTTTTGGGCTTTATCACAGATGACTATTTTTGTATTTGCACAAAGCTTTTTTTCAATTGTAATTGGAAAAACAAGATCGCGATCGCAGTCAAACATTCCTTTTTCTGTTGTAAAGGCAGCTATGTTACGAGAATAGGTATATTTAACTTCAAAGAAATCATCTTCAATCCATTTGCTTACGTAGGATGTTATAGAGGTCGCTAACTTATTCGCAAAAAAGGCTAGGAGAAAAGAAACAAAGGTGGCAATATCTAAATGTTCGACAAAAAAATCTTTTTCAATGTTGTAGAAAATAATAAAAAATAAACAAATAAGCATTATTATTGAGGCATGGATAAATTCATGCGTTAAAAGAATTGTTTTTACAGAACTTTTGATTTTTTTTATCAATTTTAAAATCCACCCTTTCATGGAATTTCTCCTTTTTTAGCTTCGGTTCTTCATTTGCTTGTTCATTCTTCAAGTTTTTTGACTTAAAATATTCTTAGTTTTTTTCTCGCAATTTTCTCTTGGAAGCTTAGGTCGTTTTTACGTGAGATTAAAATCACACCTTATGTCTTGTTTCAAGCCATGAGCAAACTCGGTTATGTAAGTCGCCAATAAGTTAAGCTTTGATGCGCAGTATACCGCTTGCTATATTCAATAGGGGAGACCACGTCAAGGCATAACTACATATTTTGTTCGCATTGTCAAATATAAGCATATACTAAGCCTTATGGTCGCACAACATAAGGCTAATCATTAATTTTTTTTCTGGAATTGGCTTTAATCTGCAGCCCCCGAGAAACAAAGCCACAAATAAAGGCATGACCCAGATAGGCCAAGTCTTTCATTATGAATGGTCTTTTTCTATTTTCAAAGGGTCTCTGCATCCTTACCTTAAGGACACGATTCACACAATTTGTGGCACAGTTTTCCTTCAAAAAGCTTTTTTTAAGGCTTTTTCAAAGGTGAGACGTGTAGGGCAAAATCCAAAAGAAAAGATGTTACAACTGCTTGCTGTAACATCTTGTAATAGAAGATCTTTTTTGGTGCCGAAGAGAAGACTCGAACTTCCACGGAGAAAACCCCACCAGAACCTGAATCTGGCGTGTCTACCAATTCCACCACTCCGGCACAGGGGCACAGTAAGATTTTTGGCCCTTCTTGGCAAGTCTTTTTTCAAGGCAAATTTTCAGCCAGTATTTTTCCGCCTGTATTCGGATAAAATGCAGTCTTTTAAGTATTTTTTTCTTAACAAGTCTTTTTATAAGCAGCAAAATTTTCAGAAATTTTACCCTTCATAAGAATTTGTGGATTTTCTCGTGAAATTTTGATCTTTTCCCCATCAAAAAAGCTTCTCAGCTTTTCACCAAAGCCCAGTATTTTTTCCTCTATTAAAAACATAGACAGGCAAAAAAAGCTCGTGTATTATCCCGCTCATGCACGAACTCTCACTCATCACAAATGCTCTGGATATCGCAAAAGAAAGCATGAAAAAACACGGGCTTACACGTTTAATAAGCCTGAAATTTTGTCATGGCGAACTTTCACAGGTGGTGCCAGAAGCTATGTTTAGCCTTTTTGATTTGATGATTGAAAATACTGAACTGCAGGGCGCAAAGCTTGAGCTTGAAGAAATTCCTCTTAAGCTTGCTTGCGGAGCTTGTAAGAATGAATTTTCGCCTCAAAGAAAAAGCCCAAAAAATAGGCAAAGTATCGGCGCAAATTTTGAATGCCCAGCCTGCAAAGAAAGCCAAGGGCATACGATCCTCACTGGTAAAGAACTCTACATAGCTCAAATAGAGGCTGAATAAAAACAAAAGGATATAGCAAGATGAACATTCCCATAGTCCGCAATGTTTTAGAGGCCAATGCCTCTTGTGCGCAAGAATTGCGTGAATTTTTTGCCCAAAAAAATACCCTTGTCCTCAATATCATCTCCTCCCCAGGTGCAGGAAAGACCTCTCTGCTTGAGCGCACTCTCACAGACTTAAAAGCAGAATTCCGCATGGCTGTTATCGAAGGCGATTTGCAAACCGACAATGACGCCAAACGCATCGCTGCAACAGGGGCGCAAGTGGTTCAAATCAATACAGAAGGCGGCTGTCACCTCTCGAGTGCGCAAATAAAAGAATGTCTTTCTTTTTTAGACACAGACGCCATCGACATTCTCTTTATCGAAAATGTCGGAAACTTGGTTTGTCCAGTGGAATTTGATTGTGGTGAAGACGCCTTTGTGGCCCTGCTTTCTGTGACAGAAGGGGCTGATAAACCAGAGAAATATCCCTTGCTCTTTCACAAGGCGCAAGTCATGCTTATCAATAAAATCGATTTGCTTCCTTTTGTTGATTTTGACTTAGATATTGCAAAAAAGCACGCTACTTGCATGAATAAAGATTTGCAAATTATTGAAATCGCTTGTCATGCAAATAAGAACGCGCCTGCTGTCTCTGATGAAGGCTTGCAGGAATGGTACGCAAGTTTGCGCTTGATGCTCGCAGAAAAGCGGGCTGTATAATTTTTTAGAGAAAGCAGAAGCAAAAAAGCTATGGACACTACAAAAACTGAGGTATTTTCTTGCAAGGACGAAATACGGCTTGCCATCGCCCGCACAATCCCCTTTGTGATTTCTATCAGTATAATGGGAATTGTTTTTGGCACAATCGTCATCACCATTGATCTTCAGTGGTGGCAGGGTTTGCTTATGTCGGTGAGCATTTTTTCTGGTGCGGCGCAATTTGTGGGTCTTGAGCTTTTGCCCATAGCTGAGAGTGCGCCGGCTCTCCTTGCGACGACCTTTTTCTTGAGCCTGCGTTTTTTCTTGTATG
>CAYJIB010000042.1:0-16050 GCA_964370125.1 uncultured Desulfovibrionaceae bacterium | reverse complement strand
CCCCGTCTCATCGGCCCCGGGCCGGCCGGCCCCGGGCCGGGGGGGCCCGGGGCCACCCGGCCGCCCGCGCGCCCCCACGGGCCACGGGGGGGAAATATATGAGCCTCTGCGAGTATAGCTAAAAAAATACTTTATACGTTCAAAAAAACTTTCAATTAAAAACTTGCAGAGGCGAATATCTTCCCCCCATAGGCCCCTAATCTCCCTCGAACCCAATATAAGATAAATAAAGTTAATATGATAACTACCGTGAAATGGTAACTTCCCATTCAAAAAAAAGCCAAAAAAAGTCTCAAAAAACTTAAGCCCCTAAAGCCCCTCGAACCCAAATAAAAGATAAATAAAGTTAATATGATAACTACCGTGAAATGGTAACTTCCCATTCAAAAAAAAGCCAAAAAAAGTCTCAAAAAACTTAAGCCCCTAAAGCCCCTCGAACCCAAATAAAAGATACTTATAAAATAAATAGTCGACGCTGAAAAACACACTTTCATGCGCTTTTCATCGTCGACTCAATAAAATCCCAAAAAACAAAAAACAAAACCCTTAAAATCTACTTCCTATGCCCAGCGTACCATTCACCAGCTTTTTCAAGCAAAGCGCCTAGGCTTTTGGCAAGCTCAAGTGGGTCACCAACATAGCCATCAAGCAAGAGGCTTGTGTCAAACATATTGGTCACCATGAGTTCAAGCACTGGGTCATTTGCGTCTTTTTCATAGACATGCAAGAGCGAGCGCAAGAGCGGATGATCTCTGTTGATTTCAAAGATTTTCTTTGGCACAGATTCATCTTTTTGCATAACTCGCAAGATTTTGTCCATTGAAGAAGTCATGCCTTCGCCGGGGGTCACAAGACAAGCTGGGCTGTCTGTGAGGCGCTGTGAAACACGTACTTCAAGGATTTTATCGCCAAGGATTTCTTCAATGCGTGTCACAAGGCCTTCAAAGTATTTTAGGCCTTCGTTTGAAAGAGGCTTTGCTTTTTCTGCTGCTGCTTTTTTAGCCTCGGGGTCATCTTCCATTTTTTCAAGTAGTCCGGCATCGGCATTTTCTACAGCTTTAAAAGAAAAGTCCTTGTATTTGCCTACAGTTTCAAGCGCAAATTCATCAACTGGGTCTGTAAGATATAAGACTTCAAGGCCTTTTTGTCTAAAGACTTCAAGATGCGGATTGGCATTTGCGGCTTCACGGCTTGGGGCAGACACATACCAGATATGCTCTTGACCAGCTTTTGCACGAGAGATATAAGCATCAAAAGAAGTGAATTCTTTATCTGCAAGAGCAGAAGAATTGAAGCGGAAAAGAGGCACAATGCGATCACGGTGGGTGTAATCGTTATAGCCGAGCTTAAAGATATTGCCATGCAAAGACCAGAAGCGATCATAAAGCTCTGTGTCGTTTTCTGCCATGCGCTCAAGATGTGTGAGGGCTTGCTTGGCAAGGGTTTGCGCGATTTTACGAAGGACAATATTTTCTTGCAGGGTTTCACGAGAGATATTTAAAGGCAAATCTTCTGTGTCGACGAGTCCTTTGAAAAAGGCCAAATATTCTGGCAAGAGATGCTTGTTTTCTTTTTGGATAAGCACACGGCGCACATATAAATCAAGGCCAAAGTGCTCTCTTTGAAGGGCATAGATTTCTTGCTCGATTGCGGGAATAAAAATCAAGGCATTGAATTGTACTGGGGCGTCGACAGAAATATGCAAATTGTCGAGCGGGTCTTCGATATCATAAGTCAAATAACGATAAAATTCGGCATATTGCTCTTTTGTGATAGAGAACTTTGGTTCACGCCAAAGGGCGGGGGTTGTGTTTAGGTGTTCGCCATCAAGCAAAATGGGGAAGGCTAAGAAGGTAGAGTATTTACGCACAATGGATTCAAGGCGGTATTTTTCCAAAAATTCAAGGGCGTCTTTTTTGCAATGCACACGAATAATCGTGCCTCTTTTTGGGGCGTCTTCTTCACTTACCTCTTCAACGGTATAGGTCCCGGTGCCTTCAGAAGTCCAGATATGGGCAGGCCCTTCTGCTAAGGCATTTTTTGAAATAACTTCAACCTTATCGGCCACCATAAAGACAGAATAAAAACCGATTCCAAAGCGGCCGATAATTTGTGAGGCATTGACGGGCGAACCGTCTTCGTTTTTTTGTGTATTTTGGACATATTCGGCAAGAAAGGCTTCAGAACCAGATTTGGCGATTGTTCCGAGATTTTCCTTCATTTCTTCAAGGTTCATCCCTATGCCATTGTCTTTGATGGTCAGGATATTTTGCACCTTGTCGATGTGGATATTTATATCAAGCGGAAGGTCAGGTGCAAGAATGGTATCACCACGGCCTTGCAAATAGCGCACTTTGTCAAGTGCGTCAGAGGCATTTGCTATAAGTTCACGCAAAAATATTTCACGATTTGTGTAAAGAGAATGTGTGAGAATTTGCAAAACTTTTTGCGTTTCTGCACGAAATTCATGTTGTTGAGAGGTGTTTTCAGACATTGATTGCTCCTTAATAATATACATTTTTTAGCGACCAAAAGGTCAACACGAGCCTTGCACAAAAAAGCACGCAGACTCTAAAAAATCTTTTATTTACATAAGAAAGATAGAGCATATGTCAAGGCTTTTTGCCTTTGATTTTGTGTAAAAAAAGGCGGCCACCCAGTGCCGCCTTTGCTTAATTGCTTGTTCGTCTTAAAATGAAGACTAGCATACTAGCAAAAAACATTTTACCTGTCAAGACTGTACAAGTGTGTCTTTTTTTTGTACTGTTCAAGATGAGAATGTTATTTTTGCCAAAGCAAAAAGACAAAACTATTAACTTTTGAGGAGAGAAAAGGTATGGCGACACAAAAGAAAGGCATGTCATTGCCCATGCAAATGATCATCGGCCTTGTTCTGGGTATCGTAGTGGGTATGCTTGCCCCCTCGTCCGGAGCCTATTTGCGCCCACTTGGGCAACTCTTTATCACCCTAATCCGCATGGTGGTTGTGCCTCTCGTATTTGCCACAATCATTGCCGGTGCGGCGAGCATTCATGACCTTGGAAAACTTGGTCGTATTGCTTTCAAAACCTTGATTTATTACTTCTTAACCACTGCTATCGCTATCGCAGTTGGTTTGTTCTTCTCAAACCTCTTGCATCCAGGCGTTGGCCTTGACCTTAGCACAGAAGGCTTGGTAGCAAAGAATGTTCAAGCTCCAGGGCTCTTAAAAGTGCTTATGGACATTGTCCCTCTTAACCCTGTTGCAGCTTTGTCAAATGGCAACATGTTGCAAGTTATCTTCTTTGCCATCATCTTTGGCTTTGCGCTTAGCTCACTTGGTGAGAAAGGCCGTCCTCTACTTCGCTGGTTTGAACTTATTGGCGATGTGATGATCCGTTTGACAAACATCGTAATGATGTACGCTCCTGTTGGTGTATTTGGACTTATGGCTTACACAGTTTCTGCTCACGGTCTTAGTGTGCTTTTGCCCTTGGCGAAATTTATCGGGATTATGTACCTGTGTGCTATTGTTCACATTCTTATTTGTTATATGCCGCTTGTTCGTGGTCTTGTTGGCATGTCTCCAACAAAGTTTTTCAAAGGCATTTTCAACCCCATGTTGATCGCTTTCACCACCTGTTCAAGCGCCGCTGCTTTGCCTGAAAACATGCAAGCTGCTCGTCGTCTTGGCGCCTCAAAAGGTGCTGCAAGCTTCTCTATCCCCCTTGGTAACACCATCAATATGGACGGTACAGCCATCTATATGGGTATTGCCGCTATCTTTGCCGCTGAAGTCTATGGCATTCCTATGCCTCTTGACAAGCAATTCACCGTACTTCTTATGGGTGTGCTTGCTTCTATCGGTACAGCTGGTGTGCCTGGTGCGGGTCTTATCATGGTAAGTATTGTATTTACACAAGTCGGCATTCCTCTTGAAGCCGTTGCCCTCATCGCCGGTATTGACCGTATCGTTGACATGGCGCGTACTTCGCTTAACGTTATCGGTGACGCAACGGGTGCTCTTGTTGTTTCAAAGCTTGAAGGCGATTTTGATACAGAGCCTTTTGATGAAGCAAGTATCGAAAATCATCTCGATACAGGGACTGAAGCCTACGACGATAAGTAAACATAAATGTTGTTAAAAAAGGGTGATCTGCTTTGTCAGACTTGTTTTTTGCTCCGGTCACGTATGTCTTGATACGCTCCACTCCGCAAAAAACTTCGTCTTCCTCGCATTTCACCCTTTTTAAACAACATTTGATAGAAAAAGGGTGATTTGCTTTGTCACACTTGTTTTTTGACATTATTTGACAGAAAATAACACCCTGCTTCGTCAAATTTGACTTCTAAAAATAAAAAGCCTCCCATTTTGGGAGGCTTTTTTGTGCAGTAATGAACATATTTTCTTTCCAACATTTTCATTTGATATATTTTTCTAAAAATGCCATATTTACAAAAATTGCTTAAAAAGAGGTTAGAGATGAAAGCCTTGATTGTTGACGACGATACAGACATCAGAAATCTTATAAAAGTGTATTTGCTTAACGATTCTTTTGAAGTACTAGAAGCCGAAAACGGCCTTAGATGCCTTGAAATATTAAAAGAAGATACCGAAAACACAATCGATCTTGTCTTGTTAGACTCTATGATGCCAGGCTTAAATGGAACAGAAACATGCCTTGAAATCCGCAAAAACAACAACCTGCCCATTATTTTTCTTACGGCAAAATCTGAAGACGGTGACAAATTTACGGGTTTTTCTTCTGGTGCTGATGACTATATTACAAAGCCCTTTAATCCCATAGACTTGCTTTCGCGTATTAAAGCAAATATACGACGATATAGGAATTATACGCCAAATCCCCCTGAACCAAAACCAAGCGAATCCAATAAAAATGAAATTGCTTACAATGATTTGTTGATGAATTGTGCGGCAAGAACCCTCTCTAAAAGGGGAGAAACAATAAAACTCACAAAAATTGAATTCTCCATTTTAGAACTTTTTTTGAAAAATCAAAAAAGAGTTTACAGCTTAGAGCAAATTTACAACAATGTTTGGGGAGAAAGCAATATTCTCAATACTGAAAGCACTGTTTCAGTGCACATTCGAAACCTTCGGAACAAAATTGAAGACGACATCTCGCAACCTCAATATATCAAAACTGTCTGGGGAGTAGGTTATCGTGTGGATTAAAAGGAAAGGTTTTTCTCTTTATATTTCAATGCTTTTACAAATGACACTGTCTACGCTGCTTAGCATTGTTGTTTTTTTAAGCCTTGTCGGCTTGTCTCATTACCTCCAGCAAAGTGGGAATATCAGCCTTTTTGAATCCATAAAAAGCGTAATTATATCTGAAGCACACCATGTTTATGCCGGAATTTTCTCTATTTTTCTTTTTTTCCTGCTGTCTTTTTTTGTTGTTACAAGGATTGTTTCGTATGTGAAGCTTATTGAAGCTGGAATTAAAAAACTCCCTGATGATAAGATGAACCATTCAATCCCTGTCATAGGGAGAAATGAGCTTGCACACCTTGCGCAAAGTGTAAACGAAATAAAAGCAGAGCTTGAACAAAAAAGACACGATGAAAAAATGCATGAGCTTCATCAAAGAACGCTTATAACCAATATTTCTCATGATTTACGAACACCTCTCACCTCTATTATTGGCTACCTTGACCTTGCAAAAAACACCACAGACACAAAGAGTGAAACTTTTTCTTATCTTCAAATTGCTGAAAAAAATTCATTAAGGCTCAAAAAGCTTATTACAGATTTGTTTTTATTCAGCAAAATCATAAGCGAAGACATAGAGACAGAATTACAAGAAGTAAATATTTTGTTCTTGCTCAATCAAATCATCGAGCTTAAGAACTTTCCAGTCAAATTTATCCATCCATCAAAAGAGCTAAAACTCTTCATCAATATTGAGTGTTTTCACAGAGTGGTAGACAATCTTTTTGAGAATGCCCACAAATACGGCTTAGCAGAAAAAGAAATCCAGCTCTGCCTTTTTGAAGCAGATGAAAAAGTCATCATCGAAGTCAAAAACTTTAGCCAAAAAGACCTCTCATCAAAAATCGACCTTTTCACACAAAGATTGTATTCTGCTGATGAAAACCGAGATGAATATTCATCTGGCTTAGGCTTGTCAATTGTTTCAGAACTCATGAAGAGAATGCAAGGTGAATTCACTGTCTCTTTTGAAAAAGAAGAAAAAGTCTTTTGCGCACGCTTGTCTTTTGTGCCTTCTTCAAAAAAAATCCCCTCACAATAGCCTTTGTAAAGCCACAACAAATACACAACAAAGCAAATTGCTTTTTTGCCAAACTTCTTTTGAGTTTTTTTTAAAAAAACTCAAAGAAACTTTCATTTTTTTTGCTATTAGTATCTTTGCAAGTTGATATTGCTTATCGATTTCAACCTGCTCTTTTTTACGATTTCAAAACAAGGGAATACTTATGCAAAATATTCTTATTCTTGTGATACTTTTAGCAATTTTTAGCGCTGCTATTGCCTATATAGTGCGGCAAAAGAAAAAAGGTGTAAAATGTGTTGGTTGTGAGTGTGCTGAGACTTGTGAAGGCAGCCATACAAAGCGTTAAATTTTCTTTGTTGCGATGACAAAACTTTTTTACTTATACATGAGCTAAGTTTAAGGAATTTTATGAACTTTAACGAAAACAAAAGCCCAAATTCTTTGCACGACGGAGAGCTTGGCAAAGAATATGTCGTCAAAGGCATCATAACTGATGGTGACGAAGAAATGAAACATTTTCTTTTTTCCCTTGGTTGCTACGAAGGGCAAACTATTACTATTATTTCAAAACTTAACAATATCTTTGTTGTGGTTATAAAAGACGCTCGTTACAGCATTGATCTTGATTTGGCAAAGGCTATACTTGTCTAATTTTTTAAAAATACATGATTTTAAGGAGATATTAGTGAAAATTGCACTTGCAGGAAACCCAAACTGTGGAAAAACTACTTTGTTTAATGCAATTACAGGAAGGGTTGAAAAAGTAGGCAATTGGGCCGGCGTTACGGTTGAAAAAAAAGAAGGCCGCATAAAGAAAAATCTTTACGCTGGCGATGAAAGACTCATAGCTGTCGATTTGCCTGGCGCTTATTCTATGTCGCCTTTCACTTCAGAAGAAAGCATCACAAGAAATTTTGTAAAAAATGAAAATCCCGATGCAATAATCAATATTGTTGATGCGACGAATCTTTCACGTTCTTTGTTTTTTACAACACAACTTTTAGAGCTTGGTATTCCCGTGGTTGTTGCGCTCAATAAAAGCGATATTAATCAAAAAAAAGGTATCAGCATAAATATTGAAACATTGTCAAAAGCTCTTGATTGCCCCGTAGTGCCAACTGTATCAACAGAGGCAAACAGTAAGGGGCTCAAAGACATACTCTCAGAAGCTGCCGCCCTAAAAGGAAAAAGTCAAAAGGCCCCTTACCAAGAAACTGCTGAAATTACCGATGAAAGCTCAATAAAACTTGCTGACAAGAAACGTTATGATTTTGTAAAAACACTAGTAGAAAGTGTCGAAAAACGTACAACAAAAAGCAATTCACAAACAATGCAAGACAGCATCGACCGCATCCTTGCCCATAAATGGCTTGGGATACCCATTTTTGCTGCTGTTATGTGGACAGTTTTTTATATCTCACAGACAACAGTCGGCACCTTCATCGCTGATTGGCTTGTTGGCTACATAGATCTCTTTTATGAATGGGCAAGCAATGCTTTGGGCGAAGATGTTTCTCCATTGCTCAGCTCGATCTTGCTTGACGGCATCATTGGCGGCGTTGGAGCTGTTCTTGGCTTTTTACCTTTGATTATGGTGATGTTCTTCTTACTTGCACTGCTTGAAGATTGTGGCTATATGGCCCGTGTTGCCCTTGTCATGGACAGGTTTTTTAAAGTTGTCGGCCTTTCTGGAAAATCTATTATTCCAATGGTTATCGGAACGGGCTGTGCTATTCCTGGTGTTATGGCGACAAGGACCATTAGAAACGAACGTCAAAGAAGAACAACAGCCATGCTCACACCCTTTATGCCTTGTGGTGCAAAGCTACCTGTTATTGCCCTCTTTGCAGGCGCGTTTTTTGCCGATGCGCCTTGGGTTGGTACAAGCATGTACTTTGTGGGGATTGGCTTAATCATCCTTGGGGCTTATTTGATAAAAGTCATTACAGGTGAAAGATACGCTCGAAGCTTCTTTATTATGGAATTGCCAGAATATCAGCTCCCAAGCATTTGGCGAGCCACGACATCAATGCTCTCACGAGGCAAAGCTTTTGTTATCAAAGCAGCGACCATTATTTTGCTTTGCAACGCTCTTGTTCAGATTATGCAAGCTTTTGATTGGTCTTTTAGTGTTGTAGCCGAAGGGGCAGAAGGCACAAGTATCTTGGCTTCGGTTGCAAGTCCTTTTGCTATTTTGCTTGTTCCTCTTGGCTTTGGAGCATGGCAACTTGCAGCGGCTGCGATTACTGGCTTTATCGCAAAAGAAAATGTTGTCGGAACTTTGGCTGTTGTTTATGGCATTACAAACTTTATTGATACAGAAGAACTTGCCCTTGTAAGCGGTGCTTCAAGCGTTGCTGAAACAATGGGTATGACTTCTATAGCGGCTTTGGCCTACCTAGTGTTTAATCTCTTCACGCCACCATGCTTTGCTGCCATCGGGGCTATGAATGCAGAAATGGAAAATAAAAAATGGCTGTTCTCAGGCATTGGCTTGCAATTTGGCACAGCCTTTGTTATCGCCTTTCTTGTTTACCAAGTTGGTACTTTCCTCACTTTAGGCAGTGTAGGTACGGGTTTTATTCCGGGCCTTATCGTTGTCTTTGCTTTATTTGTTCTTTTGATTTACATGATAATACAAGGAAATGCACGCTCTAGCGTCAAATATAATGTGGCAGCTACGCAATAAAAATTACTCTTAAACTTTTAACTGCCGACACTGAAAAAGGCTCAAATATCTCTTTTTCAGTGCCGGCTGATCTACCAAAAAAACTGAACCACTCACTTCACTTGCAGAAAAAAACAAAGCAGGCTACCATTGCGAAATGGAGCAAGTATGCAAGATACGAATTTTTTAAAACAACAAGCCTTTGTCGAGCTTTTCAACATATCTAAAAGTTTTGAAGGGAAAAAAGTCCTTACAGACATAGAGCTTACCCTTTTCCATAAAGAACACGCTCTTTTTACTGGGCCAAATGGATCGGGCAAATCGACCCTCTTAAAAATTATTGCGGGCGAACTTTTCCCAGACAATCCAAAAAATCTCAAAAAACAAATCCTTTGGCACACAAAAGAAGAAACAAGCGATTCGCCCATTATCGCAAAGCGGCACATTGCCCTTGTGTCTTACAGTCAGCTTGAGCATGTGCTGCAACAGGCTTGGCGGCTTGATGGCGAGCAGCTTATTCTTACAGGTATTTATAATACCCCCTTGCTCTATAGAAATCCCACAAAAAAACAAAGAGCTGAGGCGCAAGAAGTCGCAAAAAATCTTGGTCTTTCGCACCTGCTCTCAAAAAAAATCGCCAAAATACGCCCAAAAGAATTGTTCTTATTGCTCTTTGCACGAGCAATCATCAGAAAACCCGCCGTCCTCTTACTCGATGAACTCACAGACAATTTCACCGAAGAAGAACACAAAAAAGTCTTTACTGCCCTAACAGAACTTGCAAAAAACACAAGCCTTATCGCCGCAAGCCACAGAGTTGACAGCCTCCCCCCTTGCTTTGTCCACCATTATACCCTTGATGAAGGTCTTTTAACAAAGAAAGACAGCTTACTTGAAAATCAAGACGAAAAAGCTCAAGCAATATACCTCGAAACCAAAAGCCTAGCTAAAAAGTTTGAAAAAAAATCAACAGACAAGCCCCTCTTGCTCGAACTTGAAAAAGCTTCTGTCATTATTGATGAAAAAGCTGTACTTCAAAAGCTTTCATGGCAGATGCGAGCTGGCGAGCAATGGCTTATCAGCGGCAATGCAGGATCTGGGAAAAGCCTTTTTTTGCGTACACTAGCGGGTGAATTGCCGGTGGCTCTTGGCGGCCTCTTTAAGCGTTTTGCCGCACTTGACCCAGCAATTTTACAGCAAAAAAGCTCACAAAAAACACAGAGCGAAATTTTAAGCCTTCGCAAAGAATGGGCAAATCACATTCACTTTGTTTCTGACAGCTTGCAAGTGAGCTATCCTTATGCCTTAAACGGCCTTGAGCTTGTCGCCTCTGGCCTGCACAATACGATAGGCCTCTACAAAAAAGTCACAGAAGAAGAATATGAACTTGCGCAAAAAAGCCTTCTGCGCTTTGGCATTGCCTACCTTGAAAATCGCACCCTTTCCACCATGTCAACAGGACAAAAACGCCGCCTAGTCTTGGCGCGCGCCTTTGTGGCAAAGCCCAGCCTGCTTCTTTGTGACGATCCCTTTACCGGTCTTGATGTGGCTTTTCGTGACATTTTGCAAGACATGTTTCAAGAGCGTACAAGACTTGGCCTGCACACTATTGTCTCTAGTCGTGATGGACAAAATATCCCTGAATTTATTAGCCATCTTTGTATTTTAGAAAAAGGCCGCATAGTTGAACAAGGCTTTTTGACTTAAAAATGTCTGTACAATTTCGGCTCCATGCTCTATATTTTCACTATGAAAAAGCTTTCAAGCCCCTTAAACATTCTTCTTGTTTTGCCCTTTTATGGCGGCTCTTTGCCCATAGGGAACTATTGCGCACAAGCCCTAAAAGACCTTGGTCACAAGGTCAATGTCTTTGCCTCTCCAGATTTTTATACAGCTATAAAAGCTTTAAATAACACACAAATTCAGGCAGACCACAAAAAACAGCTTGAGAGCGGCTTTATGAACCTTGTCTCACAAGCTGTTCACGCACAGGCTCTTGCTACAAGACCCGACCTTGTACTTTGTATGGCGCAAGCACCACTGGCAAAAAGCACCCTCTTAGGCCTAAAAAATGAAGGTATCCGCACGGCCATGTGGTTTGTAGAAGACTACAAAACTCTGTCCTATTGGAAAAATGTCGCTCCCCTCTATGAAGCTTTTTTTGTCATTCAAAAAGAACCTTTTTTAACAAGACTTAAAAAAATCGGGCAAGAACGAGCCTTTTATCTCCCCCTCGCTGCCCTTCCTTCTTTTCATAAAAAAATCAACCTCTTAGCCGAAGAAAAAAGCGAATTTGGCGCAAAAATTAGCTTTGTCGGTGCGGGCTACCCAAACAGAAGAAGGGCCTTTGCGCAGATTGCTGAAGCTGATTTTAAGATATGGGGATCTGACTGGGAAGGCGCAAAAGAATTAGACCACCGTATCCAAAGACAGGGCGCAAGGATCAGTTCAGAAGACATGGTCAAAATCTTTAACGCCACTGCAATCAATCTCAATCTTCATTCAAGCATGGAGGCTCATGCCGAAGTCGTAGCCGGCGATTTTGTCAATCCACGCACTTTTGAACTGGCCGCCTGCCAAGCCTTTCAACTTGTTGATGAAAGAAGCCTGCTTGCTGAACTTTTCCCCAAAGACTGCCTTGCCACTTTTACTTCTTTTCAAGAATTTAAAGACAAGATCGACTTCTTCCTTAAAAATCCGCAAGAATCTGAAATATATATGCAAAAAGCATACGAGCACACCATCACACATCACAGCTACCAAGCACGCATGGAAACTTTGCTTGAGCACATGCAGGCAATCAAGCCCTTTACAAAGCAAGACTTGCCTGTACAATCTGTGAAAGAAAAAGACATGATATCTCAAAATCTTGAGGAATTGCTAAAAAAACACAACCTGCCCAAGGACAGCAGTCTTGAACAACTTGCCGCTCATATTCGCAGTATGGATGACAATTTGAGCACGCTTGAAAGCTCCGTCCTTTTCCTTCATGCCTTAAAAAAGCAGTACACAAGATGAACAAGCCCCAAGAAAATTTCCGGCCAGAAAAAGCTAGTCCAAAAAAAGTTAGCCCAAAAGAAGCGAACCCAGAAGCCCAATCTGAAAGAAGCCAATCTAAAAGACCCCGTTTTGGTGCAAAAAAACGCCCGCAAAATAAGCCCCTTGAAAGTGTAACAGCCCCCATCGAAACCTTCTTGCTTTGGCTACAATTCAATAAAGGGCGTTCAGAAAATTCTTGCGAGGCCTATCGCCTTGACCTTGGGCAATTTCAATCTTTTTTGCACGTGCACAAAATGAGCCTTGAACAAGCAGAAAATATCGAAAAACAACATATCCAAGCCTTTATCGCCGATTGCTTTCACAAAGGCCATGCAAAAAGCTCTCTTGCCAGAAAACTCTCTGCCCTGCGTTCTTTTTTTAGCTATCTTGTGCGCACAAAGAAAATCACACACAATCCAACAATCGGGATAAAAAGCCCAAAGCAAGGCCATCGCCTGCCAAATGTCCTTTCAATTCAAGAGGCGAGCACCTTACTCGACAATACAAATCCACAAAAAGATAGCGCCATTGAAGCCCGTGACACAGCCCTTGTTGAGCTGCTCTACGGTTCTGGCCTTCGTATTTCTGAAGCCTTAAATCTGAATATTGACGATATCAAAGAGCAAGAAGGCATTATCAGAGTTTTGGGCAAAGGCAATAAAGAACGCCTTAGCCCTTTGAGCCATACTTGCCTCAATGCCCTTGAACAGTGGAAAAATCACCGTCCGCAATTTGTGCAAGATCCTTTAGAAAAAGCACTCTTCCTTGGTGTTCGTGGAAAACGCCTGCAAAGACGGCAGGCCCTGCGCATCGTACAAGAAAGAGCGCAAAGCAGTGCCTGCTCAAGCCTCTCGCCCCACGATTTGCGCCATTCTTTTGCCACACACCTCTTAGAAAAAGGGGCTGATCTTCGCTCTGTTCAAGAACTATTAGGACACAGCCGCCTTAGCACGACCCAGCGCTATACCCATATCAGCATTGACAATCTAAAGCGTGTCTACAAAGAAGCGCATCCGCACAATAAGCCGCAAAAAACAGGCTCTGACATCAATGAAGATATTGAATAAAGACAAGACCTTAGCCTGCGAGCAAGAAGGCACAAAGGACCGGCTTTCTTGGATTATCCATATGGATATGGACGCCTTTTTTGCCTCTGTCGAACAAAAAGATTTCCCAGAACTCAAAGGCAAAGCCGTAATCGTCGGCAAGGGCGAACGTGGGGTTGTAACGGCCGCCTCTTATGAGGCCAGAGCCTTTGGTGTGCGCTCTGCCATGCCCCTTGGTGAAGCAAGACGCCTTTGCCCCCATGCTATCTTTCAAGCTGTGCGCAAAGACAGGTACCAAGAAGTCTCGCAATCCATCATGCAAGCCCTGCAAAACCTTTCACCCTGCGTCGAAATAGCCTCCATCGATGAGGCCTATATCGACGCCACAGGTTTTGAGCATCTCTATCCATCAATACTCGATTTTGCAAAGCGCATACAAGAAGAAGTTTTTATCGCAAGCGAGGGCCTTAGCTGTTCTTTAGGGATTGCGCCCATAAAATTTATGGCGAAAATAGCTTCAGACATGAAAAAACCAAGGGGCATCACCCTTATCAGCCACGAAGAATTGCCACACATTTTACAAAGCCTGCCCGTGGGAAAAATCCCCGGAGTTGGCAAGAAAATGCTCAACGAACTGAGGCTTTTGGGCATAAAAAGCTGCGCCGACGTACAAAAATTCCCTCAATCTTTTTTTATTCAGCGTTTTGGCAAGGTCGGCGAACAAATCTATGATCGCTCGCAGGGCATCGACTCAAGAAAGGTTGAAAACGAGCAAGAAATCAAGTCTTGCAGCGCTGAAATCACCTTGAATAAAGACACAAGCGACAAAAATCTTTTGCAAGAAATCTTGTACAAACAGGCCGTACGCGTCGGCAAGGCCTTGCGAAAAAATCATTTGCAAGGCACGCATATTGGTATAAAAATCAAATACAGCAATTTTACATCTTTGACCCGCCAACGCACCCTGCCCTATCCTACTTGCGCCACAAAAACCCTTTTTGAACAGGCAAATAGCCTCTTGCAAGAGCTTGAACTTGGCCTGCCTGTGCGCCTTATTGGCTTGTCAGTTTCTGGTTTTGAGCAAAAACGAATACCAAAACAAGAGTCCTATTCTCAAATTTCGCTCTTGACAAAGGACCCACAGCTTGAAACAATGCAGACAGAAGCAGAGCGCACACGCATTGACAAACTCATTGACGCTTTACAAAATAAATTTGACAAAAAAGCTCTCGAGAGAGCCGACCTTCTTTCAGACCAAAACACTAACAAACCAGAATAAAAGGGGAAAATCATGTTATACGTTTTTGCAAAAGTCAGCTGCCATAAAGGCAAAGAAAGTGAATTTAAAGCCCGCCTTCTTCAACTTGTAAAAGAGTGCGCCCACCATAAAGGCCTTGTAGATTATCATCTACACCAAAACAATGACGAACCAGAGACCTTTTTCTTTTATGAATGTTATGCAAGTGAAGCTGACTTTGCTGCCCACAGCGATAGCCCTGAACTTAATCAATTCAAAAAAGATGTCGAAAGCCTTATTGCTCATTTTGAACTCAATACTTGGACTTCACTTGATAAAACAGGCTCTTGCCATTCAAAGCTTTCTGGGGCTGAGCTTTCTGCCATGGACTGCCTTTTGACAAGAAGAAGTGTGCGCCAATTTACAGGCGAAGCCCTCCCACAAGGCGCAGACACACAAATCCTTAAAGCCGCTATGGCCGCACCGAGCGCCAGAAATTGCCAGTCTTGGGAATTTATCGTCGTGCGCAACAAAGACACTTTTGAAAAAATGATGGCCGTTCACCCTTATGCCGCAATGCTTAAAGGGGCTGACCTTGCCATTATTGTTTGTGGAAATCTCGAGAAAGAAGCCGCCCCGGGCTTTTGGATACAAGACGGCTCTGCCGCTATACAAAACAGTCTTTTGGCCGCAAGAGCTCTTGGCATTGGCAGCACATGGTGCGGCCTTCACCCAAGAGAAGAACGTGTGAGCGCTTTTGTAGAACTTTTTGACTTGCCAAAACACATCATGCCTCTTGGACTTGTTGTCTTTGGAATGCCCAAAAATTTAGAAGACTTTGCCGAGGCAGACAGATTTGACAGTGCAAAAATCCACAATGAAAGCTATGGGAAATAATTATGAAAATGTTCCGCTTTGTTCCACTTTTTCTTCTTTGCCTTTTTATTGTTGCTTGTACGCCTCGTCAGGCAAAGCAAGGCATCTATGAAAATTCCCTTGTCTATACAGCCCAAGTCCCTTTTTCTGCTGGCTCTACTCTCCCTCTAGCCAGCTTCCAACAGAGCTCTGCCCTTATGTACGCTGATGGGCAATATGTCTCTTTGCCTGTAATGCTTACGATTTATGGCGAAAAAAGCCTTGATGCCCCCATGAGTATTGTCGCTTTTTCAGCTATCAACAATACCAATAATTGGGTCTGGGAATACGCCGGCACAAGCCCGCCAGACAATCCCATTATGTCCGAACCTTATTTTGATGGCAAAAAGTTTTATGGCACAATTCACGTCTTAAACGGCAAGGAAGACCCTTTCACTTTGTGGCTTGCTGAAAGTGAAGAAGAGGCAGCAGAGACCTATTGGCTAGTGCAGCGTTATACGCAATTGTCTGACTTTAGAATGAACAAGCTGGTTTTAGAATACCGTGAGCCCTTGCCAAAATCCTTACAGGAGCTTTTCCTGGCTGAAGGCTTTGTAATTAACCCACAAGAGCCAGAAATGATTGCCTTTTCTGAGCGTGCAAAAGCGAGTTTTCTTGTAAATTTTGCTGTGCCAAAGACGCTTGAACTTGGGCAAGGGCCTGTTGAAAATAAGAGGATAAACAGGCAATACCTTGATGAATTTTTAGGGAGCCTTAGACCTAATGATACGTACAGGGCTTTTCCTTAAAAGATGACGCTTGGTCGCACGCTACGCTCTCGATTTACCTAAGGCACGAAGACTCGCCTAAGGTAAACGTCCCAAGTTCCTTGGGACGCCCTTTGGGTCGGCTCCTGTGCGACACAAGCTAGAGCAGTTGACGCCTTGCGCCGAAAGTAAATTTCGG
>CAYJIB010000041.1:0-16149 GCA_964370125.1 uncultured Desulfovibrionaceae bacterium | reverse complement strand
CTGCGAAGCAGTGTTTGGAGTGGGCGTGCCTTTCTGAAAAAGGCATGAAAATGCCCTTTTCAGCGTCGACTAAAAAAAGAGAAATATATGCGAATTTTACTTGCCGAAGATGAAAGAGATATGAACGACATTATTGCTAAAAAGCTTACATCTGTCGGTTATAGTGTTGACAGATGCTTTGACGGCGAAGAAGCTCTTCTTTATATGGAAGCAAGCGAATATGACGCAATTGTTTTAGACGTAATGATGCCAAAGCGTGACGGCTTTTCTGTTTTGAAAGAAATAAGAAAAAAGGGCATAAAGACACCCGCTATTTTTTTAACGGCTAGAGACGCTGTTTCGGATAGGGTGCAGGGGCTTGATATGGGGGCAAATGACTATCTTATTAAACCTTTTTCTTTTGAAGAGCTTTTGGCTCGTATTAGAGTCATGATTCGCCATACTGCGGGGAAAATTACAAATATCTTACGCATTGCTGATTTGGAGCTTGACTTTTCGGCAAAAAGCGTAAAAAGAGGAGGCACACTCATCAGTCTATCTGCAAAAGAATACGCAATTTTAGAATATATGATGTTTAATGCCGGCACCGTTCTCTCAAGAGAAAAGATTGAAAATCATATTTGGAACTATGATTATGAGGGCGGCACGAATGTTGTTAATGTCTACATACGTTATTTGCGCAAAAAAATCGATGACGATTTTGACAATAAACTTATTCACACGGTGAGAGGTCTTGGATATGTATTAAGGGAAGTCTTATGAAAAATTTGTCCGCAAAAGTGAAGCTGGCTGCATGGAGCAGTTTGTTCATGATGTTAATGGCAGGCATTGTTATGGGGCTAATGTTGTCTTTTAGCGAGTATATTGTCTCCACAGGCAGTAAAAGCGTGTTGACAGAGGTTGTTGAGGACAATGCCGATGAGCTTGAATTTGAGGACAATGTACTTGAAATTGATGATGTGGATTTTTTTAAAAATAGCGTCTATACGCTTTTATATACTGAAGAGGGCAAACGTTTTGCAGGGGATTTGCCTGAAGAGTTTAGCGAAGAACCACCACTAAAAGATAAAGCAATAAGCGATATTATCATTCAAGAAACACCTTATGCTATCTATGACAGATTGATTTTTGTAGAAGATTACTCAAAGCCTGTATGGATTCGGGGCGTAATCGCGATTGATGAAGTTGCAAGTGCTCTCAGCGGTATTTTACAAATAAGCTTTTTCTCTTTGCCTATTTTTATTTTGCTTGCCACCATCGCTTGCTATCTTATTGCAAAGCGTACTTTTAGACCTATAGACAAAATCATCGATACGGCAGAAAAAATAAGCAATAGCGAAAGCCTTTCTTTGCGTATTAATCTTAAAAACAGTGATCCTGAAATCCAAAAGCTATCAAATACATTTGATAAAATGCTTTCACGTTTGGAGAGTTCTTTTGAGGCAGAAAAACAATTTTCGCAGAATGTTTCGCATGAATTGCGAACACCGACAGCCGTAATCTTAGCTCAATGCGAATACTCACTTGATGAAAGCGCAGATGATGCAGACAGGCAAGAAGCCCTTAAAGTTATTCAAAAACAAGCCCTAAAAACGTCAAAACTTATTTCGGATTTGCTGAGTCTTATGCGCCTTGAGAGAGATATTGAAAAGCCTGAATTTGTCAAGCTCGATTTAAGCGAGCTCGTAAGGCTTATATGTGAGGAGCAAAGTGTAATTTCGCCACAAAATATAAACTTTATTTATAACATTGCGCCAAACATACAGCTGAAAGCAAACCAAACTATGCTGATAAGGCTGATTACAAATTTACTCAGCAATGCTTTTCGTTATAACAAAGAAAATGGTTTGGTAACTGTTGATTTAACGGAAAATAGTAAAGAAATAACAATTTCTATTGAAGATAAGGGCGTAGGGATAGCGCCAGAACATAAAGACAAAATCTGGCAAAGATTTTATCAGGTCGATACGGCACGTTCGTCAGACAAAGACTCCAGCATGGGCTTAGGCTTATCAATGGTCAAACAAATTGCTAAAATACATCACGCAGAAATTACAGTGACAAGTGAACTTGGTGTGGGAAGCTGTTTTAAGGTAAAGTTTTTGAAAGCTTCACAAGCTTGAAAAAAATCACACTTTTTTGCATTTGACAAGCTTTATAGAAAAAGTTTAACGTATCCTTGTATAGTTGGCGGATTTTTTGTAAAACTTGTTAGACGACAAAGGAGAACCCTGGCATGAACACGCAAAATACTGTTGGACAAAGACGTAAACCAAGCTTTATCGAAGCTATCTTCCCTATCATTGTTATGTTTCTTATTATGTTCATTGGTTATGGACAGCTTCGCCTAAGCACACAGCCCCTGCTTATCTGTGCGGCCATTATTTCTATGATTATTCCTTGGCGCCTTGGTGTGCCTTGGGGCGAAATACAAGAAGAAATCAACCAAAAAGTGGCAAAATCCATGCCCGCCATTCTTATTCTCTTGACCGTTGGTCTGATGATTTCTGCTTGGATGCTTTCTGGTACTATCCCCATGATTATCTATTATGGTATCCAAATCGTTAATCCCGAATACTTGCTCGTTACAGCCTTTATTATCACCGCCCTTGTCTCTACTGTTACAGGGACCTCTTGGGGTTCTGTTGGTACAATGGGTGTGGCGCTTATGGGCATAGCCAGCGGCCTTGGCGTTTCTTTGCCAGCCACAGCTGGCGCTGTTGTTGCGGGCTCGTACTTTGGCGATAAGATTTCTCCCCTGTCTGACACAACAAATCTTGCGGCCCTTGTTGCGGGGAGCGACTTGTATGAACATATCCGTCATATGCTCTATACTACTATACCTGCTGCCATAATCAGCCTTGTTGCCTATTGGTTTATCGGCACAAATCTTGGTGCAGGCACACTCACAAGCCCCGAAGTTGTGGGCGCAATCCTTGGCACTCTTGATCAAATATATACTTGGAATATCTTCTTACTTCTCCCTGTTCTTATTGTTTTGTACGGTTCAATTTGTAAGAAGCCGACCATTCCTGTTATGGTTATTTCCACCATCGTAGCCGCTCTTATCGGCATTTTCTATCAAGGTTTTGCCTATGCAGATGTCTTTACCTCAGCCGTAAATGGCTTTAATGTCAAGATGGTAAAGGTTGAAGGCTTTGATGCCAGTACAGTTATTTGGGAAGTCACACGCCTTATTAACCGCGGCGGTATGATGAGCATGATGGGCACGACCCTTCTTGTCTTGTGTGCCTTTGTTTATGCGGCAATCCTTAGCACTTCTGGTTGTCTTGAAGTGATCCTCGAAAAGCTTTTGGGCTTTGTAAAGGGTGTTGGCGGCCTTATCGCTTCAACTGTTGCGGCCTGTTTGACAATGGCTATGGCCACAGGAAGCTCTTACCTTACTATCCTTATCCCCGGCGAACTCTTCAGAGAAGCCTTTGAAAAAAGAGGCCTTGAAGCCAAGAATTTGTCTCGCACCTTAGAAGACTCTGGAACAGTGGTTGTGCCTCTTGTGCCTTGGTCTGCGGCGGGGGCGTACATGGCAGCGACTCTTGGTGTTGACACAATGGCTTATTTGCCTTGGGCCATTTTATGTTATGTTGGCTTCCTTATCGCAATTGTTTATGGCTTTACAGGTTTTGGCATCACGAAAATAGACAAGAAAGAAGTCTCTGAAAAATAAAAAAACGATGACCAAGCGCCGAGAAAGTAACTTTCTCGGCCTTTTTTCAATAAAGCTTACAAAGGGAGGAAGCATGATTCTTTTAAAAAATGCCATGGTCTTTGCCCCAGAAGCCCTAGGTCAAATGGATGTCTTGCTCGGCATGGGCAAGATTGTTAAAATGGCAAAAAATATTGACAAAAACAGCATTGCCCTTGACATCGAAGAAGTGGACTGCGAAGGCAAATGCCTTATCCCCGGCTTTATCGACCAGCATGTGCATATGATTGGCGGCGGCGGGGAGGCGGGCTTTCACAGCAGAACACCAGAAGTCCTTTTCTCAAAAGTCGTTGAAGCGGGCATCACCACCATGCTTGGTGTACTTGGCACAGACGGCACAACAAGGCATTTAGAAAGCTTGCTTGCCAAGGCAAGGGCTCTTGAGATTGAAGGTATCAGCACCTATATTCTAACAGGCTCTTATGAAGTGCCTGTCAATACGCTTTGCGGGAGTATTCGTCGCGACATCATTCTTATTGATAAGGTGATCGGTGTTGGCGAAATAGCGATTTCAGATCACCGCTCATCACAGCCAACAAAGCAAGAACTCAAGCGCATCGCCACCGAAGCCCGCCTTGGCGGAATGCTCAGTGCCAAGTGCGGCATCACACAATTCCACCTGGGCGACGGCAAGAGCGATCTCAAAATGCTCTTTGAAATCATTGAAGAGACAGAAATCCCCATGCGCCATCTTGTTCCGACACATGTCAACAGAAATCCAAAACTTTTTGAAGACGCTATCCGCTATGCAAAGGCTGGCGGCTATATTGACATCACGTCTGGCATTTCAAACGCTGTTGGCTTTGGCAAGGCGGTCAAGCCAAGCAAGGCATTAAAAGAATGCTTGGAAAATGGCGTAAACATTGACAATATTACTATGAGTTCTGACGGCAATGGCAGCATGGCGCAATATAATGATAAAGGTCAGGTTGAACGCCTCTTGGTGACGACAATGGACGCCACCCAAAAAGAAATGCGTGACGCCGTCATAGACGAAGGTATTGATATGAGCAATGTTGTTAAGACAGTCACAGAAAATGTGGCAAAAGTCCTTGGCCTGTATCCCAAAAAAGGCTGCATTAAAGAAGGCTCTGACGCTGATATCTTGGTGCTTGATAAAGACCTTGCCATCAATTCTGTTATCGCCAAGGGGGCTTTCCTTATGCGTGATAAAGAAGTGCTTGTGAAGGGCACTTTTGAGGAATAGGGCTTAAATTATTAAATTTGTATACAAAAAGGCGTGTGAACGCCTTTTTTGTTTTTTTGCTAAAAAAAGGCCTCTTATAATTCTCTTTTTATTGCCAAAAAAAGGCAGCAGCAGTTTTCAGCTGATGTCGCATCTGCCAGCAATGGACAAGTAAAGGTCGACATTTATCCTTTGCCGGCTTTTAAGTGCAGGCTGTTGAAAAGGGGCTAATCACCTAGCTTAAATTGGTGGCAAAGTGCCACAAAATTTTCTGCCCATTCAGGGACAGCGGGGGCATAAACATAGGTATAGGCTCCAAAAGTGTTTTTATACAGCAAGGCATCACAGGCCTTTGGCAAGCGAGAAGAGTTCTTTGTCCTTTTTTCAAAAGGTTTGTGAGCCTCTTTTTTTGGCGCATCTTCTGCCCTTGCTTCTGCTTTTTTGGCTTGCACAGTGCCTGAAAGGTGCCAATCTGTTCGGCGAGCCTTTCCCATGCCTCCGCCCTTTACTGAAAAGATAAAATCCTCTTCAGAAAAAGGCACAAGGGGCTGGCATCTTGTATAGTGAAAACTATGTCCCCGAAAGCTTTGCCCCTCTTTAAAAAAAGGATTGTCTTTTTTGACCGTCACATCAACATAGCCAAGGGCCTGCGGTCTTTGACACAAAGTGACACGCAAAGGGAAAACAGCCGCCATTTTGTAGTCGATTTCTTCAAGAGCAATAGACTGACACAAAAGCAAAAATCCTCCACATTCAGCATAAACAGGCCGTGAAGCCTCTGCAAAAGCCTTGATAGTTGCCAAGTGCGGCGCAGTCGCCAGCTCTTTTGCATGGCTTTGCGTAAAACCCCCACCGATATAGAGGCCGTCAAGCTCTGGCCAAGGCCGCTCATCAAAGAGGTCAACAAAGACAAGTTCTGCACCCGCACGGCGCAAGGCCTCAAAATTTTCTTCATAATACATAGAAAAGACCTTGTCTTTCACAATGCCAATACGCGGCTTCTTTTCATCAGTAGAATGGTTCTTTTGCAAAGGCCATAAGAGCTTTTCTGGGCAAAGATTTTCTTGATTTGCTTTTGAATTGCAATCAAGTAAAGGGGCCTTTTTGGCAATGTTTATAAGTGCAGGCACATCAACATAGAGCTCTACAAAGTTGGCCAGCTTTTCAAGGACGGCTTCGGCGTCTGTTTGGCCCGGGAGCACGAGACCCATGGTGTTTTCTTGAATATGAAAACTCTCAAGGCGAGGCACAAGGCCGACAATGGGAACATCTGTGTGTTCGGCTATGCTTTTTTGGACAAGTCGCCCGTGTCGTTCAGAACCGATCTTATTAAGGATAAGGCCCGCTATATTGCTTTGTTCAAAATTGAGCAGGCCATACACAATGGCCGCCATTGTTCTTGTCATCTTGGTGCAGGGCAAAACCATGATGACCGGGGCTTTAAAAAGCCTCGCAATATGGGCTGTAGAACAAGTGCCAAGGCTGTCTTTGCCATCATACAGGCCACGATTGCCTTCGATGATAAGCATTTCGGCATCGATTTTCTTAGTGAAATAATCAGCAAGAGCCAGCATTTGACTTTCTGATGAAAAATAGGGATCGATATTGCAAGCGACATTTTTTGCTGCTAAAGAAAGCCAAGCAGTGTCGATGTAGTCTGGGCCTTTTTTGCTGGGCTGAACGTTTTTCCCCCGACGCACCAAGGCACGCACCAAGCCCAAGGTGAGCAAGGTTTTTCCAGAGCCGCCAGAAAGGCCAGAAAAGACAAGGCGTGGGCAAAGTGGCATAAGCGAACTTCTTTTTTAAGACACACAAAAGCTTTTGAAGACAAAGACGCTCTTTTCTTCAAGGTCTACAATATAAAGTATTTTACAGAAAAGTCTTTGTCAAGCTGAAGTGAATTTTTATAGGCTAGCTTGTAAAAAAAGCAAAAAACAAGCTTCGAAGAAAGCAAAAAAACGAAGAAAAAAGTAAAAAACAAAAAATTCAAAAAAAAGCTTGACAGCTCTTTATTTTCTCTGTAAAAACATTCTTTCCTGCTTCAAGCAGGCTCCCTGTGCGGCAGGGAAGGGCAAGCCATGGGGCCAGAGAGCAGCGGAGGATTTACCTTGCTGTGATAAGGCCTTAAAAAAAGCTTGACCCTGATTGTGTCAACGTTAAAACGTTGAATTTGACATTTGCAGGCGTCACATAGAGGCCTTAGAAAATGTCAAGCCAAAATCGCCAAAGGCGTACTGGCTGACACGCTACCAAGTGGGCTAGGTGGATATATTCCATCAAAAGCTTGCGAGGGAGCCAAAGCCTCGCCCCAAGCCATTTTGGTCTTGGAAAGAATTTAGGCAGTGACACCTGCGGGACCATCTTTTTGTGAACATCCACAAAACAGGTCGGAGCCGTAGCGCGCATGGAATATGCGGGGTGTAAAGCGGAACCAAGGACCTGTTGTCCCAATTTCTCCGCTACATTTCCATAAACCATGCAAAGGCATTTCTACTTAGATATGCCCGTTGCTGTATGGGCTTATGGGAGATATTTTTATTTACCAGCTCGCAAGTATGCTTTCGTTTGTGTTTCGCTACTAAGTAAGTGTTAAGCTTAGCGGGTGCTTTCGCAAACGTAAATATACATGAAGAGCACGGTAAGTAAAAAAATCTAAGACAAAAAAGACTTCCAGAGAATGGAGTATACACAATGACAACAGTGAGCAGTGATCGTATTCGTATCAAGCTGAAGGCCTATGACTATCGCATCCTCGATAAGGCCGTATCAGAAATCGTCGATACAGCACGAACCACAGGCGCAGGAGTGGCAGGTCCAATTCCTTTGCCGACAAGTATCCGTAAGTACACGGTAAACCGTTCTGTACACGTTGACAAAAAGTCTCGTGAGCAGTTTGAAGTTCGTATCCACAAAAGACTTATGGACATTTTAGAACCCACACAACAAACCGTAGACGCCCTTGGAAAGCTCAGCTTGCCCGCTGGCGTAGATGTTGAAATCAAGCTTTGAGAGAGGCTGTTATGAGAACACTCGGTATTTTAGGGAAAAAACTTGGCATGACACGTGTCTTTGGACCTGACGGTGCAGCAATTGCTGTAACAGTCATCCAAGCAGGACCTTGCCCGGTTACCCAAGTAAAGACTAAAGAAACTGATGGCTACGAAGCCATTCAGATTGCCTATCAAGAAGGCAAAGAGAAGCATGTGCCAAAGCCCATGCAAGGACATTTCAAAAAAGCAGGCACGCCGCTTTTCCGCCATGTGCGTGAGGTGCGCCTTGACAATAAGACTGACTATGCCGTTGGCGATACCCTCGATCTTGGCATCTTCACCTCAGGTGAATTTGTACACGTCACAGGGAGAAGCATCGGTAAAGGCACACAAGGTGTTATGCGTCGTTGGAACTTTGCTGGTTCAAAAGACACTCACGGTTGTGAAAAAGTTCACAGATCTGGTGGTTCTATCGGTAACAACACCTTCCCAGGACACGTCTTTAAAGGCAAGAAAATGGCCGGACGTTGGGGAAATGAACGTGTCACTACTAAAAATTTACAAATTGTTGACATCCGCCTTGAAGACAATGTCATTCTCGTGCGTGGTGCCATTCCTGGCCCAAAAAACGGCTTGGTCTTTGTAAAGAAGCAACAATAGGAGAATAAGGACATGGCTGTCGTAAAAGTCTATGATCAAGACAAAACAGAACAAGGCGAAGTCACTCTGTCTTCTGAAGTGTTCGAAGCTGCCGTGAGGCCGGAAATTCTCCACCTTGTCGTGCGCGCTCAGCTCGCCGCCAAACGTGCAGGAACGCATTCAGTAAAAACACGTGCCTTTGTCCGTGGTGGTGGCAGAAAGCCAATGCGCCAAAAAGGAACAGGTAGCGCACGTGCTGGTTCAAATCGTTCGCCCATTTGGCGTGGCGGTGCGGTAATCTTTGGGCCTCAGCCCCGTGATTACAGCTTTAAGGTCAACAAAAAAATCAGAAAAATGGCCTTGCGCATGGCCTTGTCCGCACGCTTGCAATCTGAAGGTTTGCTTGTTGTAAACGACTTGAAAGTGCCTTCTGCAAAAACCAAAGATGCCTGTGCCATCGTAAAAAAACTCGGTCTTACAAAGACCTTGATTGTGGCACCAGAAGAAAGCCGTGAACTTGTGCTTTCCACAAGAAATATTCAAGGCCTCACACTTACAACACCCGATCGCTTGAGCGTTTATGAAATTTTGCGCCACAAAAACCTTGTGCTTTTGCAAAATGCCATTGAACCCATCGAAGAGCGTTTGAAATAAGGTGGCAATCATGGACTATACCTCAATTCTTTTGCGCCCCGTTGTTACAGAAAAGGCTACAAATTTGCGTGAAGACGCCAATCAAGTTGCTTTTTATGTAGCACAATCGGCTAATAAAATTGAAATTGCAAAAGCTGTTGAAAAAGCTTTTTCCGTAAGCGTTACCAAGGTGCGTGTCATCACAAGAAAACCCAGTAAGGCGAGAAAAAACCGCAGGGTCATTCATGTGACAGGCAACAGAAAAGCCTATGTCACCTTGGCAGAAAATGACAAGATTGAATTTTTTGAGGGAGTA
Source organism: uncultured Desulfovibrionaceae bacterium (assembly GCA_964370125.1). Classification (GTDB taxonomy): domain Bacteria; phylum Desulfobacterota; class Desulfovibrionia; order Desulfovibrionales; family Desulfovibrionaceae; genus CAYJIB01. Next base: position 6,661 of record CAYJIB010000041.1, on the reverse strand, counting down.
TAATCATGGCTTTGCGTAAACTTAAGCCCACATCCCCTGGACGTCGCTTTCAAACAGTGTCTGACTTTGCAGAGATTACCCGCTCAAAACCGGAAAAATCTTTGACAGTCGGTATCTCTAAAAAAGCAGGACGTAACAATGCTGGACGCATCACCTCTCGCCGTCGTGGCGGTGGTGTAAAACGCTTGTATCGTATCATCGACTTTAAGCGTAATAAAGTAGATATTCCAGCTCGTGTCGCACACATTGAATACGATCCAAACAGATCGGCTCGCATCGCACTTTTGCACTATGCAGATGGCGAAAAACGCTATATCTTGGCCCCCCTTGGAATCAAACAAGGTGACGCCATTGAGTCAGGCGACAATGCCGATATCAAACCAGGCAATGCCTTGCGTATGGCTCGTATCCCTGTGGGTACAATTATCCATAATATCGAATTGCACCCAGGCCGTGGCGGACAATTTTGTCGTGCCGCAGGAACCTATGCTCAGCTTGTCGCTAAAGAAGGCAAATACGCTTTATTGCGTATGCCATCAGGCGAAGTAAGAAAAGTGCTTACAAGCTGCATCGCGACCATCGGTCAAGTGGGCAATATTCATCATGAAAACATTTCTCTCGGTAAAGCGGGAAGAAATCGCTGGCTCGGAAGACGCCCAAAAGTTCGTGGTGTTGCCATGAACCCTGTTGACCACCCGCTCGGCGGTGGTGAGGGCAGAAGCTCAGGCGGACGCCACCCAGTGTCCCCTTGGGGTATGCCGGCAAAAGGCTACAAAACACGTGACAAGAAGAAGCCTTCTTCTCGCTTGATCGTTAAACGCCGTGGCCAAAAATAGGAGTAAATGATGCCAAGATCATTAAAAAAAGGCCCATTTATTGATGGCCACCTTCTTAAGAAAGTTGAGGCAGCCATTGCCTCTGGCGACAGGCGTGTCATCAAAACGTGGTCACGTCGTTCAATGATTTTGCCAGAAATGGTAGGGCTTACCTTTGCCGTACACAATGGCAAGAAATTTTTACCCGTCTTTGTGACAGAAAACATGGTTGGGCACAAGCTAGGAGAATTTTCTCCAACTCGTACCTACTACGGCCATGCTGCTGACAAAAAGTCGAAATCCAAAAGATAGAGGGAGATATGGAATCAAAAGCTATCGCCAAATACGTCCGTGTGTCTCCACAAAAAACACGGCTTGTGGCCAAAAATGTGCGTGGTATGAATGTTGAATCAGCCATGAACATCTTGCGGTTTACGCCAAACAAACCTGCCGGAATTCTTCTTAAAGTTATTCGGTCAGCTTTGGCAAATGCCGAACACAATGCCAATATGGACATTGATACACTCTTTATCAAAGAAGTGCTTGTCAATGAAGGACCAACATGGAAACGTTTTATGCCAAGAGCCCAAGGTCGTGCCACAAGCATTCATAAACGTACCAGTCATATTACCGTGATACTCTCAGAAGGGCAGGAATAAGCATGGGACAGAAAGTTCATCCTTACGGGTTTCGGCTTGGGTATAACAAAAATTGGATCTCTCGCTGGTTTTCCAAAAAAGATTATCCCACTTTTGTGTACGAAGATTTTCAAATCCGTACACACGTTAAAAAGTTGCTTTATGCAGCTGGCATTGCAAAGATCGAGATCGAGCGTGCCGGTGGGAAAATCCGCCTTATTCTTTCAACAGCCCGTCCGGGTATTGTAATCGGAAGAAAAGGTGTTGAGATTGAAAAACTCCGCACAAATCTTCGCAAGAAGTTTGGACGTGAATTTTCTCTCGAAGTGAACGAGATCCGTCGTCCAGAAATTGAAGCGCAGCTTGTTGCAGAAAGCATCGCTATGCAGCTTGAACGTCGTGTGGCTTTTCGCCGCGCAATGAAGCGCACAGTGAGCCTTGCACGCAAATTTGGCGCAGAAGGCATTAAAATCACCTGTGCCGGACGCCTAGCTGGTGCTGAAATTGCTCGCACAGAATGGTACCGTGACGGCAGAGTGCCCCTTCAAACCCTTCGTGCAGATATTGATTATGGTGTTGCAAGAGCCACAACCACCTATGGTATCATCGGTGTGAAAACGTGGATCTATAAAGGTGAAATCCTTGATAAAGAGGTAGAACGCTAATGCTCTCTCCAAGAAAAGTCAAATTTCGTAAATGGCAAAAAGGCCGTTTGCGTGGCCCAGCTACCCGCGGAGCGACCATGGCTTTTGGCGATGTCGGCCTAAAAGCTTTGGAGCACGGGAAGCTGTCTAGCCAGCAAATCGAGGCCGCTCGTATTGCCATGATGCGTCATATCAAACGTGGTGGTAAGGTATGGATCAGGGTTTTCCCAGATCGCCCTGTAACAGCAAAGCCCCTTGAAACTCGTCAAGGTAAAGGTAAGGGATCTCCAGTTGGTTGGGTAGCCCCTGTTAAGCCTGGACGTATTATGTACGAGCTTAAGGGTGTTTCTATTGAACTAGCAAAAGAGGCTCTCACTCGTGCAGCGCACAAATTGCCTATTAAAACCGCAATTGTGGTGAGGGAAAGGTTCTAGTATGAAAACAAAAGATCTTAGAGCCCTAGAAGTGCCTGCATTGCATGAAAAGCTTCAAGAACAAAAGCAGGAATTGTTCAATTTGCGTTTTCAGCAGGCTACTGCTCAATTGGAAAAAACTTCGTCTATCCCTGCAACAAAAAAGACGATAGCAAGAATTATGACCATTCTTAAAGAGAAGGAATAAGCCATGTCAAATGTCATGGAAAACCGTAAAGGCCGTATCCTCACAGGTGTAGTTGTCAGTGATAAAAATGACAAAACTATCGTAGTGCGTGTTGCTAGCCTTGTTAAGCATCCATTGTTGAAGAAATATATTCGTCGGCACAAGAAGTTTACGGCGCATGATCCCAATAATGAAGGCGGCATGGGCGATACTGTTCGTATCATCGAATACCGCCCAATGAGCCGTAATAAGCGTTGGCATCTTGTGTCTGTACTTCAAAAGGCCGTGTAGGAGGCTTTTAGTATGATCCAGGTAGAATCAAGGCTTGCAGTTGCCGACAATTCTGGCGCCAAAAAAGTGGCCTGCATCAAGGTGCTTGGCGGCTCAAAACGCCGCTATGCCTCAGTTGGTGACATTATTGTGGTCTCTGTAAAAGAAGCCATTCCGCACAGCAAAGTAAAAAAAGGTGATGTAATGCAAGCCGTTATCGTGCGCACACGCAAAGAAGTGCGTCGTGTTGACGGTTCTTATGTCAAATTTGACTCAAACGCTGCTGTGCTTTTGTCAAAGCAAGGCGAACCCATCGGCACTCGTATTTTTGGCCCTGTTGCCCGTGAATTGCGGGGGCGCAACTTTATGAAAATTGTTTCTCTCGCCCCTGAGGTTTTGTAGGAGTGTTTATGAAAAATGTTCGCATCCGTAAAGAAGACAACGTGCTTGTCCTTACTGGTAAAGACAAAGGCAAAATTGCCAAAGTCAAAAAAGTAATCAAAAAGCACAATCTCGTTCTTGTGGAAAATGTCAATATGGTCAAGCGCCATGTTAAGCCAAATCCGTATCGCCGTGAGCCCGGTGGCATTGTGAGCAAGGAAATGCCCTTGGATATTTCAAATGTCCAGATTGTGTGCAATACTTGTACAAAAGCAAGCCGTGTGGGCTATCGTTACGACGATGGAAAGAAAAACCGCTTCTGTAAGAAGTGCAATGCCACATTGTAGGTGAACAATGACCCGTCTTGAAAAAGTTTATCGTGAGAATGTCGTTTCGGAAATGCAAAAAGAATTTGCGTACAGCTCTTCTATGCAGGTCCCGGAAGTCAAAAAGATTTCTCTTAACATTGGTCTTGGCGCTGCCAGCCAAAATAACAAATTGATCGAAGAAGCAATCAAAGAACTCAGCACCATCGCTGGGCAAAAAGCGGTTGTTACTCGAGCAAAAAAATCAATTGCGGCCTTTAAGTTGCGTGAAGGTATGCCGATTGGCTGCCGTGTAACTTTGCGTCGTGAGCGTATGTGGGACTTTCTGGACAAGCTTATGAACTTTGCTTTGCCCCGTGTTCGTGACTTCCGTGGAATTTCAGACCGTGGTTTTGACGGTCGCGGAAACTTTACACTCGGCATCAAAGAGCACAGCATTTTTCCAGAACTTGAAATTGACCGTATTGATACGCCAAAAGGCATGAACATCACCATCGTGACGTCTGCCACCACCGACAAAGAAGGCAAGCTTTTGCTTGAAAAGCTTGGAATGCCTTTTAGGAAGTAAGGAGTAAGAAATGTCACGTAAAGCCCTTGAAGTAAAAGCCGCACGAAAGGCAAAATTTTCTACTCGTGCGTACAATCGTTGCCCAATTTGCGGACGCCCACGCGCCTTTATGCGTGATTTTGGTATTTGCCGCATTTGCTTTAGATTTATGTCACATCGTGGTGAATTGCCGGGTGTGAGGAAGTCTAGCTGGTAAGAGGCCTTATTTTTGATTTCGCTTAATGGCGAAGTCAAAGATATTAGCAAACATTTTACAGGAGAACCATTGCAATGATGACCGATCCCATTGCCGATATGCTCGCGCGTATCCGCAACGCACATACGGCCCTGCATAAGGAAGTACATGTGCCGCGCTCAAAAATCAAAGTGGCCATTGCCGCTATTTTGAAGCAGGAAGGCTATGTTGAAGACGTACAAGTTGGTGATAAAGCCCTCACAATCAGTCTTAAATATTTTAAAGGCAAAGCCGCTATCGAAGGGCTTCGCCGTATCAGCAAGCCTGGAAGACGTGTTTACGTTGGGCTTGAGGGTATTCCAAAAGTACAAAATGGTCTTGGAATTGCCGTGCTTTCAACTTCGCACGGTGTAATGGATGGCGAAAGCGCCAGAGCCAAGAAGATTGGCGGCGAATTTTTGTGTGAAATTTGGTAGGTGAACTATGTCAAGAATTGGAAAACAACCTATTCCCATCCCTAATGGTGTGAATATCACAGTTGGCAAAGACACAATCAAGGTGAAAGGCCCAAAAGGCGAACTTGAAACCCCGGCTTGCTCTTTGCTTACTTATACTGAGGCAGACGGTTCTCTTACCATCACACGCAGCAGCGACACTATTGTTGCTCGCTCACAACACGGTCTTCGTCGCACCTTGCTCGCTAATTGTGTTGAAGGTGTAACTAAAGGTTTTGAAAAAACCTTAGAAGTTATCGGCGTTGGTTACAGAGTGGCCGTAAAGGGCAATACAGTAGATTTGTCCATTGGTTTTTCTCACCCTGTGCTTGTTGACTTGCCAAAAGGCATCACAGCAAAGGCAGAAGGGCAAAAGCTTACCATCATGGGCGTTGACAAAGTGCTTGTTGGTGAAACAGCCGCCCGTGTTCGTCGTTTGCGTAAGCCTGAGCCTTATAAAGGCAAAGGTATCAAATATGAAAATGAAATTATCCGACGCAAGGCTGGTAAGTCTGGCAAGGGTTCTAAATAATTGGGGTTTGGCATGAGCAATACAACAAAAAATGAAGCAAGGCTGCGCCGCAAAATCCGCATTCGCAAAAAGATTTCCGGCACGGCAGAAAGACCACGCTTGGTGGTTTTTCGCTCTAACGCAAATATTTATGCACAGCTCGTTGACGACCTTCAAGGCGTGACACTTGCGGCTGCCTCCACTCTCACTCTTGCAAAAGAAGGCAAAAAGGTTGCTTGCAACCAAGCCTCTTCTCAAGAAGTGGGCAAAGAAATCGCTCGCCTTGCAAAAGAGCGTGAGATTGAAAAAGTGGTTTTTGATCGCAATGGCTATATTTATCATGGCAAGATTAAAGCTCTTGCCGATGGCGCTCGTGAAGGCGGGCTTGAGTTTTAACCAGAATAAGGATACCACCGGTCATGGAACAAAACGAATTGACGTATATAGAAAAAAACGTGGCGCTCAATCGTGTGGCGAAAGTTGTAAAGGGCGGACGCCGCTTCAGCTTTAGTGCCCTTGTTGTGGTTGGCGACGGAAACGGTCGTGTAGGCTTTGGTCTTGGAAAAGCCCAAGAAGTGCCTGAAGCCTTGCGTAAAGCAACCGAAAGAGCCAAAAGAACCATGTTTGATGTGCCACTTGTTGAAGGCACCTTGCCTTATGAAGTGCTTGGAAAATTTGGCGCAGGCCGTGTTATGCTAAAGCCTGCTTCACGCGGTACAGGCATCATCGCAGGCGGAGCTGTTCGCGCCATTATGGAAGCTGTTGGCGTAACTGACGTTCTTGCTAAAACCATCGGCACAAACAATCCACACAATGTGCTTCGTGCCACAATCAATGGCTTGACAAGCCTTCGCTCTGCCGCATTGGTAAGCGAAATTCGTGGCAAAACAGTAGAAGCTCCAAGGAAATAAGACCATGTCTACTATTACTGTAAAACTTAAAAAAAGTCGTATAGGGTGCAATCCCAAACAGCGTCTAACACTTGACGCTCTTGGCCTTCGCCGTCGTGAGACAGAGCGCAGCTTGCCTGACAATCCGGCCATTCGTGGGATGATTGCCAAAGTAATCCATCTTGTTGAGGTAAAATAATCATGAATATACATGACTTATATCCATTCCCAGAAGACCGTAAGGCTCGCAAACGCATCGGCCGCGGTTCTGGTTCTGGTTCTGGCTGTACAGCTGGTAAAGGTAACAAAGGTCAAAACGCACGTGCTGGCGGCGGTGTACGCCCTGGTT
>CAYJIB010000040.1:13369-16217 GCA_964370125.1 uncultured Desulfovibrionaceae bacterium | reverse complement strand
ATGCCCCATGAGAGGAATGTCTTTAAGGAAAGGGATCCCCGATTCTGAGTCGATTTCTTGCTCATAATAATAGCCACCAATCAAAAGGCTTTGCCCTTCTCCCACAATGGCTTGGGTATTGATCTTTGTTTGCCTGATGGGGGGAAGCTCGCCTACGGCTTCAATTTGTTGGCCTGTGTCGTTGTTTTGATTGTCTTGCACACTAACAGCAAGTTTGATCGATTTTGTGCCGTTTTTATTGTGGATAATATGCGGCGTGACCCGAAGCACTGTCCCCGCCTCTACCTTAAAGAGGTCGACGGCATCGTTGCCCGCCACTTGAATATAATAGGTGCTTGTATTTTCTAAAGAAGCCTGCATATTGTCTACGGTCAAGACAGAGGGGCGGCCAAGCACCTTTGCGTTGCCGTCATTTTGTAAGGCCTCAATTCTTGCCAAAAAGTATTCTGAACCCGATGTGTAGATTGTAGAAAGGCCAAGACCGCCAGGTGTCGCGAGCTGCCCGAGTGTGGGCAAGGGGCTAAATGTGCCGCCACCACCAGAGACTTCACCGCCTATGGTCGTATTGTCCGCTTGATTTACGCCTTGAAAGGTAAAGCCAAGGTCTCGATTAAAATTGGTGTTGACATCAACAATGGCCGCATGAATTTCAACCAATTCTACGGGCTTGTCGAGATCAGCAATCACTTTTTCATAATAAGGCATACGGTAAGCCGCGTCGTTGACAATAACAGCATTGACCCTTGCATCGGCAATGATATTGACGGGAATACTTTGGATTTGTTGAGATTTTGCCTGCTGATTTTGTGTGGCAGTCTGGCCCTGATTGTTTAGCCCAGCAAGGCCTTGGCCATTTAAGCCATCAAGACCGGGTACACTTGCGCTTCTTTGCACAATATCAAAAGAACTTGCACTGCCAGAAATCATCGAGCGTAAAATGGACGCAACACCAGGCACAATGATTTGCTGATCTAAGCTTGTCAATGTTGTGTCTTCAGCCCAAGCGTATTTCAAAGGGAAAACTTCCATCACAATGTTGGACGTTTGATTTTGTTCAAAAACAGAGGCGGCGTGAGAAATTCTTTGAATATAATCGGGCGGGCCCGACACAACAATCATGCCATCGCCAAGCACTTGCGGCGGCAAATCAGACGAAAAAATGCCCGAACTTTTTAAGACTTCATAAAGCCGCTCAGCAGACATAGCTCTTGGTGTAACAAAAGCTTTTTGCTTTTCTGATTCGTGATAAAAATGCAGGGTGTCGCCTAGTCTATAATAATTTACCCCAAAGGCCGCCTGCATGGCTTCAAGAAATTCTCTGCCTTGCATATCTTCAAAAAGGCCGCTGATTTCCCCTTGAACACCCGAAGAAAGCGAGACACCATAGCCTTGACTGCGTGCAAATTGCGTAAGAATGAGTGGAAGCGTTTCGTCTTTTGCATAATAGCTAAAAGGGGCCAGAAACTTTGTATTGGACGCAAAAGAAAGAGCTGGCATGAGCAAGAAGCAAAGTATACAGACAATACGCAACATAGTTTTTCCTATGATTTGAGAGCTCTGCACAAGTATCTTCAAATACAATTTTGCTGTTAAAATTTAAAAATTACTTTTAATGGCAAAATACAATGTGCAGAGCAAAAGGCACAAAAATCAATCGCTTAACGAGCAAGCAAAGCTAGTCCTACTCTTGATTTTTGGTCGCATTGGCTGGCACCAACGCTCCATGAGCCCCTACATAATGAATTATGCAGAGGTCTCGATTTGCTAAAAAATTGCGTGACTAGCGTTTGAAATCAGACACGACTACAATTTTTTACTAAGTTCTTCCTTCCACCAATGCCATTCATTGATAAAGGCTTTGGCCTCTTGAACAATCCTTTCGGCCTCATAAATATCTTGCAATCGTAAAAAAAGCACAAGCTTATCGTGTTCTGTATATACACTGCTTTGCATTGTTTTACAAGTGCTAAGGACGTAAGTGGCAATTTTTTCACACAATCTGTGCATTTTCGCTTCATCATCAGGAAGCGTGAGCAAAGGACTGTACAAGAAAACACGCTCCCCACAAGGGCTGACGATATGCAAATTACAGTCATTTTCCAAAACGAAAAGAGCTTCTTTTTCTGCCACTTGCCTTTGCCAGCCAGCGGCATCACACAAGGTATCTGCGACAAATTGTACAGGTCCAGTCATTGCCGATTATCCTAAAATTTTAGAACGTGTGTGATTTACATTGTCAGCGATAGCTTGTTGGGTCGCTATGGCTTTTTGGATAAGCTCTTTGAGACTGTCTTCAAGATTTTTGCGTCTGTCGACCATACTGCGGATCTCTTCAATATGAGCGTCTTCATACTTGATAAGCGCATCAGCCGCCGCCGTTTGCGAACCTAAGATACTGTTTCCCCCAGTGCTTACACTGCTGTTAAAGGCTTGAACGACTTGCGTTCTTGCGCTGAGTTTGCTGATTTCAGCTTTGACACTCTTCATTGCTTCTTGTGCGGCCTCTTCAACATCTCTTGCCGCATTCCCAACCGCAGAATTTACCGAAGCTGTCCCCTGTACGGTGATCCCCGCAGAAACAGCGCCCATAAGACAACCAGCTATCCCAAAAGCCAAGCCAATGCCCAATTGAGAACTTGACTTTGAACTCAAAGAATTGGCTTGGTCTTTTAGCTGTTCAATAATCGATTGTGTTTCAAGGCTTCGCTGTTGTGCTTGATGACGCCTCATATCAGCGCCAAAAGTCACACAAAGCGCCATCATAGAAGCCCCTAGGGATCCTATGGCTGTTGTCGATAAAGAGTCCGCAAAGGCGGCAAGTGCCTCTGTGTCGATTTCTGTGTGGGTA
>CAYJIB010000040.1:7588-13359 GCA_964370125.1 uncultured Desulfovibrionaceae bacterium | reverse complement strand
CTGTAGCCTTTGCGCTTGCCTTGCTTTCTTCTACGGCATTTTCGCTATTCACATACGAACTGCTCCCAAGACCATTGATTCTATTGAGATTTGTGCTCATATTTTTCCCTTTGTTTGTTAGAGTATATTAACATAAAGTGATTTTTCGAATTATATCAATGAAGACGATCGGGCTTTGAGGAGTTTATTCAGACATAAATGACCGAAAAAGCCCGCGAAGTCTGAAGCAGAGATAATCGAAAAGGCCTTTATGTTATTATGCTCTAAGCTATTGCCGAACCCGCCGTAAGAACAGCAGCTTGGCTTTTGTTAAACTCATTAACCAGCTGTGAAACATCTTCCAACAATTTATTTGATCTCTCCATAACAGCTTGAAAAAAATCTTTCTCTTCGCTTATCGCTACACGCAAATTCTCTAAAATGGCTTGCAATTCTTTTTGGCGTGAGCCAGAAGAGCTGGCTTCACTTGAATAGACACTGTCGACAATCTGCATCGCCCCTTCCCCTGTGCTCAATAAGGCATTGCCGCCTTCAAGCGACACACCAAGCCAAGTCGGGATTTTTGAAGCGATATTGATGGTTTTGTCCGCCATATTTGTCATCACTGTGCCGCCTGCGGTTCCTGCGGCTTGAAGCATAGCGCCGCCTTGCACCACAGAACATACAATACTTGTTGCGATTAAGGCCATCTCTATCTGCTGCGCCAGCTGCTTTGCGTCTTCTCTGGCATAGCCGTGTTTTTCTGCACAATCCATGATGGCTTTGCTCAAAGAATGCCTGCCATTGGAGAAGTCTGAAACGACACTGGACACACCCGTTGTAAGAGAAGCCGCCATGCCGATGACCCCTACAATTATAAAGAGCGCGCTACCACCGGTAGCAAAAGTCACCACCCCGCCAATCGCTACAGCAGCAACAAGGCCAGCAATGTGCAAGCTCTTTTTTACATAGCCGATAACACGTTCTTTGCCCAGGTTTTCAATCCTGCCTTTAAGCTCATTGGCTTCTTTATTGTTGATAATTTTTTGTTGCTCTGTCCTGCTCTTAATTCTTCCTAAGCCTTGCTTACACGCAAGGCGAGAAGCCTCATAATTGATAGCCTGCATAAGGTTTTCGAGCGACAATTTGCCGCTTGGGCTTGCGAGTTTTGGGAGCTGAAGGTTTTTATTTACGGCAAGTAGAGGCTTTTCTAAGGTCGGCAAGCTTGGCTCTAAGCCCTGTGTGCCTTGAGCAAAAGAGCTCTCGCTAACAAGATTTGTCGAAATATTTGGATCGTTTTTGACTTGTGACATAGTCGCCTCACGCTTTTAATTGCCTAAGCAATTCTTCGGCCTTTACCTTGAGTTCAGTATGTGCGGCATTGCCTTCTTCACCAATGTCGGCGATAAATTGCAAGGCCTCAACAGCGGCTTCTTTTTGTTCGAGCTTCAAAAAACAATAGGCGCTATAATAAAAAGGTTCTGGCTCTGAAAATTGGCTTGTCAATATCGCATAGGTATAAAATTCGACGGCTTTGTCGTATTCATGCAGGGCTTGAGTACAGGCGGCAAGGCCCATCAAAAAGCGGTAATCATTGTGTTTATATAGCGAAAGAGCTTGAAAAACAACAGAAGCGTCTTTGAAATTTTGCGCCGCATAGAGATTGTAGGCAAGACCGTAAAGCGCCTCGATAGATTCTTCACTCACACCCGCCAATTCACCAAGCGTAAGTCCTCCCATAAGGCCTTCGAGCAATGTGTCTATGTCTTGTTGTGTGATGTTTAATTCTTGGTTTTGCATGTTGTTCTCCTTGAGTTCGGTGCTGACTAGAGTGTCTTAAGATAAAGTGATTTTTCGATTATATCAAGAATGGGCTTTGACGCTGTCATCGGCCTCGAAATGTTTATTTAGTCGAAGCTGAAAAATGTCTTTTTGGCTCCATAAAATTGCCAGAAAATCGTATTCCATACTCATTTTTCTTGCAATTTTATTAGCGTATTTTTGGCTAAAAATTTTTCAATTTCAAACACTTAGTATCTTTTTCAGTGCCGACTATTTACGGATAAGCACTAAATACGGACAATTCCTTGCCTGCCCCTCGGGCTGGCTTTCGGGCCTTCAAAATCTTGTCGAGCGTGCGAGGCCGCTTCAGAGCCCGCTCTTTCAGCCTCAAGCTTTGCCTGGTCAAGTGCCGCTTGTAGGCCATCAGGAAGGCCGCCTGCTTGCGCTTTTTCGGCCATTTCTTCAATTTGCTCTTCAGACAAATTGTGTTCTGTAAGCAGTGCCGAATAGGCCCTGTCCAAAAGGGCCAGTTTGTCTTCTAATTGTTCGATTTTCTTTGAAAAGTCTTTCATATTCCCTCTTGTTTTTTACAAGTGCCCTGCAAGCGTTTGCCCAAGTTGCGTGGCTGTTGAGATGGCCTTGCTGGCCCCTTCTAAATACGAATTATATTGCCCCAGAAAATTTTGTACATAGACCATATTTGATTGGATTTCTTGATCGATATTTTCATAATAGCTTTCAATATCGCTCACCTTTACCCAATGGCTCGTTTTTTTGTTGTAATCGTTGACATCATAATCTTGTATTTCCTTGCCCAATTTTGCTTCCAATGCGGCAAGGTTTTCAGCATCTAATTGAATATATTTCTCTGTATCTGTTGAAAAATCTGTATTCTCGAGCATAGAATTCAATTCGTCCACCGTGTACTTGTCGCTTGTTTCGGCATTTTTAGGAAGCAATTTGTCAAGTTCTTTTTGCTTTGTTTGAATGGCCGCCGCATTTTTCTTTGTGTTCTTGTTAAGCGTAGCAAGTTCATCGGTCAATTTCTTCACCTTTCCCGTCAAATCCTTTGAGGCATCAAGCATTTTGCCAGCATCTTCAGAAGACACAAGATAGCCAATAATCTCACCCCCAGCAGAGTAGATTTTTTTTCGGGCATCTGTGTTTGGCCGTGAAATTTGTGCATTTTCATAATTGTGCCAGGTGTCAATGGGAACAAAGACCGATTCGACCGCACTCCCGCTTTGCCCTTCATACAGCTCTTTAAAGTCTTGGGCAAATCTTACTTGTTCCATATAGGATTCTACTTGGCCCTTATTGTCTTGGGCGAGTTTTAATTGTAATAAGGCGAAGGCATAGGCGACACCGTGTGTTTCTTGGCTTGCGCTTACATCTGTGGTCGCATTTACTGCACCTAAGGAAGTCGAATCGTTTATTTGCATAGTCATTTTTCCTTAAAGAATTACGAGTTATGAGCTAAGCAATATTTTCAAAAGCCCGCTCACATCTGTTCCCGCCTTGGCCGCTCCCTCTAAATACGAATTGTATTGCCCCATAAAATCTTGCACATAGACCATATCTGTCTGGCTTGAGGCTGTGAGCTGTTCTTGATAATTAGAGAGCGATTTATTGGCCAGCTCCCATTCTGGATAATTCCAGCGATTGCTCTTTTTCTTGTCTGTTTTCGCTTGGGCGGCTGTGTATATTTCTGGCACTTCTATGTCGTGTTCATTAAAATACGCAATCAATTCGTCGGGCACAATAGCTGTATCCCCGTCACCACGGCCTGTTTTGCTCGCGTCTTTGACTCTAAAGCTGTTGAGCTTGTTCATCATCTCTGAACAGTCTAGCGCCTCTTGTTGCGATTTTTTCAGTTTCGCAAGGTATTCACTGGCATGAGTCCTTGCGATTTTTGATTGCTTGAGCTGCAGGGCCGCAAAGCGCAGCTGCATGGTCATCGTGCCTGAAGTCTCTGGCACATTTTGCACATCGCCTACTTTAGAAATTGTTGTCATGGCCGTATCCTGCTGTTTGAATGTTGTTCTATTTTCTGCTGAGATATTTGCATGAATGCATTTCTTGAGCCAAGTTGAGAAAAGCTTGTAAGTCGCTTATATTATTGTGTATTTTTACACAACATAAATAAGGGCAAGCTGTTTGAGAAAAAAACAGACAACGCTGTTGGCAAGAGGCAACAAAGTTGGCACTTTAAGTGCTCTGAATAGTCGAAGCTGAAAAAAGTGTTTTCACGCTTTTTTCAGAAAGGCACGCTCACTCCAAACACTGCTTCGCAGACGCCAGAAGCAAGTTCTGGCTTGTTTTCGTGGCGCAACATTTTTGCTTTCGCAAAAATGTTGGCAGTCGGCTCTGAAAAATATCTCTTTGGCTCCATAAAATTGCAAGAAATTCGTATTCCATACTCACTTTTCTTGCAATTTTATTAGCGTATTTTTAGCTAAAAAGTTTTCAATTTCAAATGCTTAATGTCTTTTTCAGTGCCGACTGAATAATACTAAAATGCAAGAACTTTATTGTTCTTATACAAGAAAAAATGGATTTTTGCAAGGTTTTTTATGCCTCCTACATTTCAAGTATACAAGCTTTTCAGCTTCCTTAATCATTGTTGGTATGCTGCTTGCACAACTTTTGTGCATACTTGCGTTAATTTGCCAACAATGTTACTGTTTTTGTGAAGAGTGATTGGAGGTTTTTTATGTCGACAGATTTAAGAATAGATCAAGGACAAGACATTCGGCCTTCATCACGCTTAGCGTCTGAAAAAAAGAATACGACAGGTGTCTTTATGGGGCAAAAAGTCAATGTCAAAAGCAGTCCCCAATCGCTCTTGGCCGACGCCGCCGAAGAACTGACCTTAACCTTTAATTTTTCAGACAAATTTGCTCGTGAAAAACGCAAAGAAAAACAAAGTTTTGACAGAATAGACCCTAAACGTGCAAGGCTTTATAGAGACAGCATGGCACAAATGGGCAAGGCCGAACAGCTAGAAACCTTGCGAAATGATTTGCTTTCTCGTGAAAATGCCAATGCTGAATGGTGTTTGCAACAATCGACAAAGTATTTTGAAGATTCAACAGACGCTTGGACAGCCCTTTTTGGCCTGAAAGAAAGCTTAGAGCAGGGCTTGATAGCGAGTAAGGATAAAGACCTGCAAGACAATGTTCGCCTGGCCATGCAGAATTTAGAGGAAAGGCAAGGCGAGGCCATTGCTGCTGGCCTTATGGGCGCAACAGAGGCAAGAGCAGAGGGCGAACGTTTTGCACCGCTTGGCGAGCCTACTGTCTTGCGTGATTTTTATCGCAATGTTCTTTGCGATTTTGAAAATGCCGAAGGTGTCTTTAAGGTCATGAAAGAGCGATGGACAGCCCTTGATTTTGAAAAGGGTCTGGACTTTTTATTTCATGTTCTTAGCATCGATTTGGCTTCAGACCTCCCCAGCATGGGGAAGGCGCATTTGGAAAATACGCTGACAAATTTGGGCAAGGTGCGCCTTTTACAAAGCGCCTATGTGCTTTTTTCTGCTGTTTTAGAGCGTTGGAAGACTGTTCACAAACAAGGAAACAGTCAACTGCAAGCGATGGATTTACTTGACGATATGCTCCATTTAGCTTCTGAGCGTTATCTTGGCACCATGCACACGGACAGCATTGTACAAAAAGCAAAGGCTCCAACAATAGAGCTTGAAGTGCTTTTTACGCAAGACCTTTTAGGGGCGGTACGCAAAACACCGGCCCAGCTTTATGGGGGCGATGAAGGCTTGTCAAAAATTGTGGAGACTTTTCAAACAAGTCTTGATTGCGCTATTGAACGTGAAGATGACTATTTAGCCAGTCTTGAAGCAGGGGAGTAAAGGCAAAACAATGCTCAACACCATTATTCAACAATTTGGTCACCGCATAGACATAGAAGACTTGGCTCTCAATGAAGCAGGGATAGTCTCTTTAGATATTGAAACAATTGGCCTTTTGCAATTTGAATATGCTAAAGACGAA
>CAYJIB010000040.1:0-7578 GCA_964370125.1 uncultured Desulfovibrionaceae bacterium | reverse complement strand
TTTTAAGCTTGCCCTTTCCCCCTTATGAAAGAGAAATCCCTCGAAAAATTTTAGACCTCTGTTCTTTGCATAATGGTCTGAACATAGACATAAAGGGCGGTGTGCGTGATGATCGTGCTGTGCTCTTTACCAAGCTGGATTATCGTCAACACACAGCAGAAGATGTAGAAAATATTGTCCGCATTCTTGCAAAACAATTGGAAAAAATACTCTAGACTCTAAAGGTGTTTTTATGCGTAAAGTCGATTTATTCAATGCCGATTTGGGCATCCAAAATATCCTGAATGCTCAAGACAATCAGCGTTTGCCAAGCACAAAACAACTTACGACTTCGACCCTTTACGACACACATCTTGATACGCTCTATAGCCCGACCAATATGCGTGATCGCCTTGAACACGCGGTTTGCCCCGATATTGGAGACGGCGAAGTGGCTAGGGTGGATGTCTTTTCAGAGTCCTTAAAGGCTTGCGCTCTCTTGCTCAAAGATTCTAGGGAGCCAGAAATACACGACTTTTTACGGCGTGACTTGTTTCCTCTTCTTGAAAATGAAGAGCTTTTACGCACCTATTATAATCTCATGCTTGGGGGCTAATATGGACTATCTGCTTTCAAGCAAAGATGCAAGCTCATCATTGCACGTCCTCGCCTATTTGTTCTTGCGCATGGGCTTTTTAGACAAGGCAGAACGCACCTACAAAGCCATCATTGCAATGAACAAAAATAACCCTGTTCAAGCACGAATATATATGGCGCTTGCCTATATTTCTTTAGAGAAAAAAGCTTCACGAGAGGCCTTACAATACATACACCTTGCCATGCAAGACATGCCTATTTCGTCTAAAAATGCCATTGTTTATCTTTTGCGAGCCAAGGCCCTGAAGATAGAAGGGAGAAATGAAGAAGCGCAAAAGGCTATTGATGAATACACCTACCACCTTGCAAGTCGTGACGAACAATGAAGATACTACAAAAACTCAATTCTGCCGCTACAAGCATCACACGCCATAACGATATCAGCATGGTCTTTTTGATCGTTGTTGTTATTGCGCTTATGATTATCCCCATGCCGACAGAGCTTATCGATACGCTCATCGGCCTGAACCTGACCCTGTCCTTTCTCATGCTCATGATGTCTATGTATGTCAAACACGCTTTAGAGTTTTCTTCATTCCCGACCATGCTTTTATTTACAACACTTTTCCGTGTGGCCTTAAATATCGCAACAACTCGCCTGATCTTATTGCAGGCCGATGCGGGAGACATTATTTTTGTCTTTGGTGATTTTGCTTTAGGCGGGGATTTTATTGTGGGGGCGGTTGTCTTTCTTATCCTCACCATCGTGCAATTCTTGGTCATTGCCAAGGGCGCAGAACGTGTGGCCGAGGTGGGTGCGCGCTTTACCCTTGACGCTATGCCAGGGAAGCAGATGTCTATTGACGCCGATATGCGAGCGGGTGTTATAGACATGGAAGAAGCCCAAAAAAGACGTGAAAAAGTTAGCCAAGAAAGCCAAATGTACGGGGCCATGGACGGCGCCATGAAATTTGTAAAGGGCGACAGCATAGCGGGCATGATCATTGCCCTTGTCAACATTGTTGGCGGGACAATTATCGGCATAACACAAAACGATTTAAGCGCCACAGAAGCCTTGCAAACATACGGTATCTTAACCGTTGGAGACGGCCTGGTTTCGCAGATTCCTTCGCTCCTTGTGTCTATTTCTGCGGGTATTTTGATCACACGCTCTGGCGATACGAGCGACAATGTTGGCGCTCAAGTCGGCGCACAATTTTTTGCACAGCCAAAGGCCCTTGTTATGGCCGGCGGCCTTATCTTTTTGTTTGCGCTTATCCCTGGCTTTCCAAAAATACAGCTTTTTACCATCGCTTTTTTGATCATCTCTTTTGGCACACTCTTGCACAAAATCAAAAATACCCCTGTAACTGTAGACGCCAAACAAGAAATCACCTCAACCCTGGCCCCGGCCATCAGGCAAAGAAAACAACAAAAAATCCACAGCAGCCAAGACGAATTTGTCCCGACCGTGCCTATTATCCTTGATGTCTCTGATGAAATGAGTGCGTCAATGGATTATGCCACACTTAATGAAGAGCTTATCAGCTTGCGAAGGATTTTATACTTTGATCTTGGCGTCCCCTTCCCTGGCATCAATTTGCGTGAAGATCCACAATTAGAGGGCATTTCGTATACGCTCAACATCAACGAGATCCCTCTTTCTGTCGGCCAGCTTGAAAAAGACAGGCTCTTTGTGCGTGACAGCGAAGACAATCTCAACTTGCTCAATATCCCCTTTATCAAAGGCAAAAACTTCTTGCCAGACATTCCCTCATTGTGGGTAAATACAAGCGAAAAAACAAGCTTAGACAAGCTTGGAGTGCCTTATTTATCTCATGCAAGGCTCTTGGCTTTTCATCTCTCTTTGATTTTATCAAGGCAGGCCTCTTTGTTTTTGGGAATGCAAGAAACAAAATACCTTCTCGATAAAATGGAAGAAAATTCGCCAGACTTGGTGCGAGAATGCACCCGTCTTTTACCTGTGCAACGTATTGCTGAAATCCTTCAACGCCTTGTCCAAGAACAAATCTCTATTCGTAATTTGCGAACGATTTTAGAGGCTTTGATAGAATGGGCCCCAAGAGAAAAAGAAGTGATCATGCTCACAGAATATGTGCGCTGTGCGCTAAAAAGACAAATCAGCTATATGTATTCAAAGGGGCACAATATGTTGCCTGTCATTATTTTTGACCCTAACCTTGAAGAGCTTTTCCGCAAAGCCATTCGACAAACCTCAAGCGGCTCTTTCCTTGCCCTTGATCCAGAAAGCACAAAACGCTTTTTGTAAACACTTAAAGAAGAAATCGGCGACAATTTGCAAAGTTCACAAGGCCTTGTCCTTATTGTTTCAATGGATATCCGCCGTTATGTGCGAAAGCTTATTGAGCTTGACTTTGCTGATCTGCCTGTCATTGCTTATCAAGAGCTGACCACAGAAATTGCCGTGCAACCAATACATCGCATCAGTCTCTAGCCTTCAAAGGAAAGCAGATGGAAAATATCGCCATACATTATGCCAGCCAATGCCTCTATCTCGTGCTTGTCTTGTCTTTGCCGGCTATCTTGGTTGCGTCTATTGTCGGGATCTTGCTCAGCCTTGTACAAGCCGTCACACAGCTCCAAGAACAAACCCTTATTTTTGGCGTAAAACTTTTATGTGTTATCCTGACCTTCTTCATCATGGGAGGCTGGATGAGTGCAGAAATCATTAGCTTTTCTCGTGAAATTTTTTCACGTTTCGCAAATATATGAATCTTGAATTTATCATAAGAGAGCTAAATATCGCCGAAAATATTTTGGCGGTCATCTTGGGCCTGCCTCGCTTGTATATGATTATTCAAACAGCGCCCTTTATGGGGGCTTCTGTGGTGACAGGCACTTTGCGCATAGCGATTGCCCTGGCCTTTTACTCTGTCTTGCACCCTGTGGTCTTGCACGATTTGCAAAGCCATCAGCTGACAGGCTTTTTGGCTGGCATGACGGGCTATGCCCTTATTATTTTTAAAGAAACACTTATCGGCGCCCTGCTTGGTCTTTTGATCGGTATGCTTTTTTGGGCTTTGCAAGGGACGGGCTTTTTTATTGATAATCAGCGTGGCGCTAATCAAGCGGCCGAAATAGACCCCCTCTCTGGCGATCAGACCTCGCCCTATGGCTCTTTGTTTTTTCAATGTGTGATCATCGTATTTTTTATGACAGGCGGCTTTACACTTGTTTTGCAGGCCATTTATAATAGTTATGTCTATTGGCCTGTGGCTTCTTTTTTGCCTACAAATATCCTCTTTAACGATAATTTCCCTCTTTTCTTTGCCAAGCAAGTTTCAAATGTAATGCTGCTTATTACCTTATTTTCTGGGCCGATCATTGTCGCTTGTTTACTTACAGATTTTTCACTTGGCCTTATAAATCGCTTTGCCTCACAGCTCAATGTCTATATTCTTGCTATGCCGATTAAGAGCTTTATTTCGTCTTTTTTGGCAATATTTTATCTGGCAATCTTGTTGAAATATGTGCAACCTATGTTTAAAGACATTGTCTTTATGCTGCAAAATGTGCAGAGTTTTATGTGAGCAGTGACAAAACAGAACAGGCCACTCCAAAACGCCTAAGAGAGGCCAGAGAAAAGGGCGATATTTGCAAAAGTCAAGACATACCTTCTGTGGCTATTGTCTTTGGGATTGCGGTCTATCTTATTGTTATGGGCCCAAGCATCTTGCAACAATTGCTTGAGCTCGCAGAATTCCCCATGCTTGTTATGCACAAGCCCTTTGACACGGTTTTGGGCCAGATTTCTGCTATCGCAATAGAGAGTATGTTAAGGCTCGTCGTGCCTTTTGTTTGTTTTGTGATGTTTTTGGGCCTTGTGGCAAATATCGCACAGGTGGGCTTTCTCTTTGCTCCTAAAGCCGCAATGCCAAAGCTTGAAAACCTTTCGCCTACAAAGTGGTTCAAGAAGATTTTTTCAATGAAAAACCTTTTTGAATTTATAAAGAATATTGTCAAAGTTGTCGTTTTGAGCTTGGTTGTTTATTATGTATTGAAGAAGGATTTGAACATTCTTTTTCAAATTGAAAGCTTAGAGATTTTTGATTTTTGGGCGACTCTGGGCAATATTGTCGCTGACTTGCTCATGCTTGTAACGGGCGCTTTTGGCTGTATTGCTGCGCTCGATTTTCTCTATCAAAAATGGAAATACAATAAGGATCACATGATGAGCAAAGAAGAAATCAAGCAAGAATACAAAGAAATGGAAGGCGACCCCCATATCAAGGGCAAAAGAAGAGAGCTCTTGCGTGAGATGCTGACACAAGACAGCTTAGGAAGGGTGCGAAAGGCAAAGGTCATTGTGACAAATCCGACGCATTTTGCCATCGCTCTTGATTATGAAAAAGGCAAAACACCGCTCCCCTTGATCGTCGCAAAAGGCGAAGGATATTTGGCAAAGCGCATAATCAAGATAGCCGAAGAAGAAGGCATCCCCATCATGCGCAATGTCCCTCTTGCTCAAGAGCTTTTTTCAACAGGCACAGAGAACTCTTATATTCCAAGCCATTTGATCAAGCCCGTAGCAGAAGTTTTGCGCTGGGTGCAATCCTTGCAAAAATAGATTTTTCAGCTTCAACAACATGAAAGGAAGTTCACGCACTATGTCTGTAGATATAAGCAAAAAGCTTTTAGAAAACATCATTACTCTTTGCGACGATATTGCCTTTGCTCGAAAAGCGGTCGCAGACGAGCTTCACGCTTATACAGTTGGAGAGGATATCCCCAAAGAAGTCGCCCGCTTAGCAGAGGCTTTTGCCTTTATGCTTGTCAAGCTCGATATACGAGAAGAACACGCAAAACGCCTTATCGCCGAGTTGATAGAAAAAAATGCAGAAATTGAAGCCATTAAAAAGCGTGTTGAGCAAGAAAATGCAAAGCTTATGGGGATTGTGCAGTCTGACAATAAAGCAAAAAATCTTATAGGGCAAAGCGAGGCGATAAAATCTGCCATAAAAACTGCCAAAGCCGTGGCTTTGCGTCCTGTAAACACCATGCTTCTTGGAGAAACAGGCACAGGCAAAGAAAAATTTGCCAAGCTTATCCATTTTAGTTCACAGCGATGCAAGGGCCCCTTTGTGGCGATCAATTGTAGCGCTATTCCCGATACCTTGTTTGAAAGCGAATTCTTTGGCATAGAAAAAGGTGTAGCCACTGGGGTTTTGCAAAAAAAAGGCCTGCTTGAAGAGGCGCATGGGGGCACACTTTTCCTTGATGAACTTACAGATATGCCGCTTGGCCATCAAGCCAAGCTTTTGCGTGTGCTTGAAGAGCAAGAAGTCGTCCGTGTGGGCAGCACAAAGCCTATCCCTATTGATGTAAAAATTATTTCTGCCGCAAATATTGACATTGAAGAGGCCCTTGAGCAAAAAAAATTGCGGCTTGATTTGTTTTATCGCTTAAATGTCGCAGAAATACATATCGCCCCCTTGCGTGAAAGGGGCGAAGATATCTTGATCCTTGCGACACATTTCTTAAAAAAACATTGCCTGCACATGCAGCAAAGAGAGCTTGTCCTGCTACCAAAGGCCAGAGAAGCGCTTATGGCCTATCCTTGGCCAGGCAATGTGCGTGAGCTCAATAATGAAATGGAAAGAGCCGTGGCCCTTGCTATTGACAAACACATCGACCTGCACGACTTGTCCCCAAAGATAGCCAAATACGCTCAAGCTGTGCCAAGCCCTGCCCCTCTTAGCAAAAACAGAGAAAGCCAACAATCTTTTGAAAACAGTATCCAAGGTGAAAGCCTTAATCTCGCAGAACTTGAAAGCAAGTGCATTGTTGCTGCCTTAAAGCAAAGCAATGGCAATAAGACAAAGGCAGCAAATCTTTTGGGAATTACACGAGAAGGCTTGCGAAAAAAAATCCTTCGCTTGGATTTGAATGTACGGTCGACTAAATAAGCCGACTCACAATAAGCCACTTACAAACTTTCAAGGTACTTCCATGAGCGAAAAAAACAGCCTAAGCATACGCAATAGCACTGCGGAATTTTTAATTTTTTCTCAGCAAGCTGGAGAAAATGGCATAGAAGTACGCTATGTTGAAAATACCATTTGGCTCAGCCAAAAGCTTATGGCAGAACTTTTTGACGTAAGCGTAAAAGCCATTAGCGAGCATATAAAAAATATATTTTCATCTGGCGAACTACTGGAAAATTCAGTTGTCCGGAATTTCCGGATAACTGCAAGCGACGGAAAAAATTATAATACTAAGCACTATAATCTCGATGCCATTATCTCCGTAGGCTATCGTGTGAACTCCGTGCGAGCTACGCAATTTCGTCAGTGGGCAACGCAAGTCTTAAAAGAATTTGCCATAAAGGGCTATGTGCTTGATAAAAAGCGTATGGAAAATGGCACTTTCCTTGGCGAAGATTATTTTGAACGTCTTCTCGAAGAAATCCGTGAAATCCGTTTAAGTGAACGCCGTTTTTATCAAAAAATTACAGATATTTACGCCACGAGCGTGGATTATAATAAAGACGCTCCCACCACCAGAGATTTTTTTGCCAAGGTGCAAAATAAATTGCATTTTGCCATTCATGGGCATACGGCTTCAGAGCTTATTTTAGAGCGTGCCGACAGCACGAAGCCTCATATGGGGCTTAGCACTTGGGAAGGTGCGCCGCATAGTAAAATACTCAAAAGTGATGTAAGCACAGCCAAAAATTATCTTAATGTGAAAGAATTAGAAAGCCTTGGCAGCATCGTCAACGCCTATTTGGAGCTAGCAGAAAATCGAGCCCGCCGCCGCATCCCCATGAGTATGCAAGACTGGGCCACACGCCTTGATGCCTTCCTTGAACTTGAAGACTATGACATTTTGCAAAATGCTGGCAAGGTCAGCGCAAAAATAGCAAAGGAACATGCCGAAAGCGAATTTGAAAAATACCTCATTGTGCAAGACAAGCTCTTTAGCTCTGACTTCGATAAAGACATGGAAGCACTGGAAAAA
>CAYJIB010000039.1:0-16324 GCA_964370125.1 uncultured Desulfovibrionaceae bacterium | reverse complement strand
CATTTGCCTGCCTGCATTCGCTCAAGGCCCGCTACAGCGGGCGACTGCCGTCGGCTATAAGGAAGGGCTTGTGCAAACTGTGAGAACCCTTAGCGCATAGGTCAACCCTTAGCGCAAAGGTCAGCCCTTATGCTAGAGCTTTTATTAGCTAAAAACTTGTTTTAAGAAAATCCCAAAAAATAAAAGCGTACTCATCTTATAAACAACAATCTCGAAACATAAACTTCAAAAAATCCTCAAAATCTCAAAAGAGAGCGGCTTTTTGTGCGATTTTGCTTAGTCCCGTAGGGACTGAGTGAAATCGCATAAAAAGCCGCTCAATTGAGGGGGTTTGCACTAGCCGTAGGCGAGAAACGAGCCTTACGGATAGCGACAGCCTGATGGGGGGGGATCATCCCCCCCAAAAAAAGAAAAAATGCCTTTATCTTAAACTCTTTGCGACGACTTCGCCGAAGCGTCCGAGTTCGTGAATGATGGTTACGCCAGCGTCTTCGAGGGCGGCGATTTTGTCTTCGCCACGTCCTTGTGAGCCGCTAATGATGGCGCCTGCGTGTCCCATGCGTTTTCCTGGGGGGGCTGTGAGGCCTGCGATGAAGCCGAAAACGGGTTTAGGGTACTTGCTTTCTTTGATGTAGGCGGCGGCTTTTTCTTCGCCGTCTCCACCGATTTCACCGATGAGGCAAACAGCTTCTGTTTCTGGGTCATCACGGAAAAGTTTTAATATTTCAGTGAAATAGAGACCTGGAATTGGGTCACCGCCAATGCCTACGCAGGTGCTTTGCCCTAGGCCTTGTTGGGTGAGCTGATGCACAGCTTCGTAGGTGAGGGTTCCAGAGCGGCTAACGAGTCCGATTGAGCCCGCTTTATGAATGTAAGCTGGCATGATACCGATTTTACATTGATCTGGGGTGATAATGCCTGGGCAGTTTGGCCCGATGAGCAGTGTCCCGCAGGCTTCGAGGTGGGCTTTTACACGCACCATATCGAGGACGGGAATGTGCTCGGTGATACAGACAACAAGCTTGATACCAGCTGAGGCGGCTTCGCAAACGGCGTCTGCAGCAACGGCAGAGGGCACAAAGATAACGCTTGTGTCTGCGCCTGTTTGGGCGACGGCTTCGGCTACGGTGTCAAAGACGGGCACGCCAAGGACAGTCTGACCGCCCTTTCCTGGGGTACAGCCAGCGACAATTTTTGTGCCATAGTCAAGCATTTGCTCGGCATGAAAAAGGCCTTCTTTGCCTGTGAGTCCTTGGACAAGGACTTTTGTTTCTTTGTTGACTAAGATACTCATGATGCAGCTCCTGTGATGGCCGCAATTTTCTGAGCGGCTTCGGCCATTGAGGTGGCGGTTTCAAATTTTAATCCGCTTTCATTCAAGATACGACGGCCTTCTTCAACATTTGTGCCTTCGAGGCGAATGACAAGGGGAAGGGTCATGTTCACTCTTTTGGCTGCATTTACAACACCTTGGGCGACGATGTCACAGCGCAATATGCCGCCAAAAATGTTGATCAAAATGCCGCGGACATTGGGATCTGAGAGCATGACTTCAAAGCCAGAGGCGACCATTTCTTCGTTGGCGCCACCGCCGGCGTCAAGGAAGTTTGCGGCTTCTGCGCCAGCTTGTTTAATGGCGTCCATAGTGGCCATGGCAAGGCCAGCACCGTTGACCATTGTGCCGACATAGCCTGAAAGACGGACATAGTTAACACCAAGCTCTTGGGCTTTGCGCTCAAGGGGATCGCATTCTTCTGGGTCTGCGAGGGCGGCAATATGCGGATTGCGCTTGAGGCTGCTTTCGTCAAAGTCCATTTTGCCATCAACGGCGACGAGATCGCCTTCTGGTGTGATGGCAAGGGGGTTGATTTCGATGAGCACGGCGTCATTTTCAACGGCAAGCTTGACAAGATTTTGAATGATGCCGACACCTTGCCCTACTTGCTTTGGATTTAGGCCGCAGGCAAAGAGAAGGGAGCGTGCCTGATAAGGCCACACTTGATGAGAACCGTTTAGGCGTGTGGTGAAGATGCGTTCTGGCGTTTTTTCTGCCACTTCTTCAATGTCCATACCGCCGTCTGGTGAAGCCATGACGGTAAGGCATTGCGCTCCACGATCAAGGACAATGGCGAGATAGAGTTCACGCTCAATTTCTTTACCTTGTTCGATCCAAATTTTATGGACTTTTTGACCTTCTGGGCCTGTTTGGTGCGTAATAAGTTGCATTCCAAGGATATTTTTTGCTGCTTCCTTTGCGGCTTCAGCTGTTCTACAAACTTTAACACCGCCGCCCTTTCCACGGCCACCGGCATGAATCTGGGCTTTTACCACAAGCATGGCGGCTTCTTTTTCGAGCTTGTCTATGACTTCGTTGGCTTCTTCAAGCGTGTTTGCTAGGGCTCCGTGCGAAACAGGAATACCGTACTGCGCAAACAAAGCTTTGGCTTGATACTCATGAATGTTCATATTTTTCCTTTGTTTCTTTCGTTAAGCAAAAAGAGTAACGATGTTAAGT
This sequence comes from uncultured Desulfovibrionaceae bacterium, assembly GCA_964370125.1. Classification (GTDB taxonomy): domain Bacteria; phylum Desulfobacterota; class Desulfovibrionia; order Desulfovibrionales; family Desulfovibrionaceae; genus CAYJIB01. The sequence continues at coordinate 13,809 of CAYJIB010000039.1, read as the reverse complement.
GTTAAAGAAAATTACTTAGCCATTTTTTGTACAAGCTCTGCGCCAAGGGCCAGGGCTTTGTCATTGTTTTCATGATGCGCTTTGGCAAAGCGTGAATGCAAAACTTTTTGCAAGGCTTCTTGCTGCACGCATTGAGTGATTTCAGACAAGACACCAAGAACGCAAATATTAAAGGCCTGTGTTCTGCCTTTAAAGGTGTCTTTGATGGTATTGTACATAGGCAAGGCGACGATTTGAGCGTCAAGATTTGTATCGTATTTCACGAGATCAGAATCGACGATGAGCAAGCCGCCTTCTTTCATGATGGGGAGATACTTTGTATAGGCTTCATTGGTGAGCGCAACAAAGATATCGGCTTTTTCTACCTTTGGGTAAAAGATTTCTTCACTTGAGATGACTACATCTGAACGTGTCGCACCGCCACGAGCTTCTGGCCCGTAAGATTGCGATTGTACAGCGATTTTCCCTTCGTGGAGAACAGCGGCCTCAGCCAAAATGATCGCCATGGTGATAACACCTTGACCACCAGACCCTGACAAGAGCAAAGAAAGTTTGTCCATGTCGCTACTCCTTACATGCGGCTTTAAGCACTTTTTCGTATTCGGTACAATATTCTGGCGCTTCTATTTCTTTAAAGATACCACGAGGGATAAGCCCTGGGTTTTCTTCAAGTTTTTTCGAGCCGACAAGGGCAGTATTGTCACGGTACCATTCAAGCATTGCACTGCTCCGCCGACTTTGTTCTTGCGACCAAAATAGGTTGGGCATTGCGACATGATTTCAACAACAGAAAAACCTTTGTGCTGTATGGCTTTTTTGAGCAAGTTGAAAATTTCTCTTACATGGAAGGCCGTTGTACGAGCAACAAAGGTCGCGCCTGCGCCGACGGCGAGTTCAACAGTATTGAATTCACGGTCAATGCTCGAATAAGGTGCTGTTGTGGCATAGATGCCTTGCCCTGAAAGAGGCGAGAATTGTCCACCTGTCATGCCATAAATGCGGTTATTCATAACGATGGCTGTCATGTCGATATTGCGACGACAAGCGTGAATAAAGTGATTACCGCCAATGGCCATGGCGTCTCCGTCACCCATGGGCACAAGGACATTGAGCTCTGGGCGAGAGAGTTTAAGGCCTGTTGCACAAGCAAGGGCTCGGCCGTGCATGGTGTGCATACTGTGAAAGTCAACATAGCCAGAAATACGAGCGGAACAGCCAATGCCTGAAACCATGGCGATATTTGTAGGATCAAGCTTCAAATCGTCTACGGCGTGCAAAAGATTGTTGAGGATAATACCGTGCCCGCAACCAGCGCACCAAATATGTGGGAAAAAGCGTTCACGAATGTTGGTTATGGCCATGATTATACTCCTTTCCCTGTGGCTTGTTGAAGGACATTGTTTATGTCGGCTGGCGCAATCATGGCACCATCAACACGGCTTGCAAGGAAGATATGGTCGTTTGTGGCAAGGGCTTGGGTAACTTGATCAGTAATTTGTCCCAAGTTCATTTCGGCAACAATGATGTTTTTGACCTTCTTGCTTTTTTCACGAATGAGGTTTTTGGGGAATGGCCACAAAGTTTGCAATTCTAAGAGACCGATTTTTTCGCCCTTTGCTCTTCCTTGCTCAACAAGAAATCTTGCACTTCTGGCAGAGGCGCCATAAGAGACAATAAGGGTTTCTGCATCGTCAACATAAAATTCTTTATAGCGAGCGAGTTTGTCTACATCGTTTTCGATTTTGCCTGTGATACGGCGAAGAAGTTTGTCGACTTGCTCAGGATTTTCGGTTGGGAAGCCCCAAATATCGTGATAAAGGCCGGTCACATTATAGCGATGATCTCCACCAAAATCAGACATGGGGAGGCGGCCGTCTTCACGTGGAAGGTAAGGGTGATAATCGCTGCCCGCTGGCACACTTGTGCGAAGACGCTCAACAACAGGGATCACACCGGCTGGTGGGACGACGAGCTTTTCACGCATATGCCCAATGCTCTCATCGAGAAGCAAAATAACAGGCGTGCGATAGAGTTCTGCCATGTTAAAAGCTTCGATGGTGATAGCAAAGGTGTCTTGAATGGTTGAGGCTGTGAGGGCGATGATTGAATGATCACCATGTGCGCCCCAGCGTGCTTGATTGATGTCGCCTTGGGCAACTTTTGTAGCAAGGCCAGTTGAAGGACCCGCTCTTTGCACATTTGCAATAACACAAGGAATTTCTGCCATAGAGGCGTATCCGATGGCTTCTTGTTTTAATGAAAAACCAGGGCCGCTCGTGGCTGTCATGGATTTACTGCCCGCAAGTGAGGCGCCACAAACAGCGCACATAGAGGCGATTTCATCTTCCATTTGAATGAATTTTCCGCCACGCTTTGGGAGTTCTTCTGCCAAGTGTTCTGCAATTTCAGTAGAAGGGGTGATTGGGTAGCCAGCAAAAAAGTTGATGCCAGCATAGAGTGCCCCGTGTACACACGCTTCATTGCCTTGTACGAAATAGCTTTTTTCTTCTGCGCTCATACATCTACCTCATGCTTTCTTTGTAGGGCTTTTTCTGGTTACTTCAATAGCAAGATCTGGACAAAATTGCTCGCAAAGGCCGCAATAGACGCATTTTTCTGGGTCTTGAACGGCTTTTTCTTCTGCATCAAGCGTGAGGGCTTGTTTTGGGCAAAAAGCGATACAAATGCCACAACCTTTGCACCAACGTCTATTTATTGTGTGTTGTTGCATGTTTATTCTCCGCAAAAGGTTTCGCACAATAAGAGAAAATATGTACATTATTCTCTGTTTTGTGCAGGAAAATATGCCGAAGCATACAAATCTCAGTCAAATTTAAGGCAACTTTTTTTGAGTCCAAAAAGAACTCAACACACTTTACTTATAAAGTAAAGAGTTAAAAATTTACTTTCGTTCCGATGCCTTGCTCTAAGGCTTTTTTGTAAATCTTATCAGCGATCACCACATCAAAAAGGGCCATGCCGACAGATTTAAACCACACTGTGCCCTGCTTTACCTTTTCTTTTTCAGCACAATGGGCGAGGTAGTCTCCAAAAGAAAGGATACGCTCTTCTGCAAGAAGGCCATCTTCAAGGGGCTGGGAGAGGTCACCGCTTTCTTCTTTGGCAAAGTCCATATCAATAAAGATATGATCTGCCGCCTTGATCATTGCGGGTGGAAATTCACGCATGGTCGGCTTGTATGAACCAATGCCCACATAGGCCTTGCCCTTAAGAAGGGCTTCATCGTCTGGCAAAACAGGATTGTTTGAAGTTGTGGCTGTGATCACAAGCTCTGACCGCTCAAGTAAAGAGCGCACATCTGTACAAACTTCGATCTTCGTGCCTTCTTTAACAATACCTTCTACATGCTTAACAAAAGCGTCAAGGCCACTTTGGTGCTTATCATAAATATAAATAGAAGAAACATTGCGCACATGACAGGCATACATTAGTTGATAATAGCCTTGGACACCCGCGCCCACAAGGCCGACTGATGTTGTGGTCTCTGGGCAGATATTGCGCATACCCACGCCGCCAACAGCGCCTGTACGCAGGGCTGTGATGAGTTTGCCGTCAAGAATAGCAAGCGGCTTGCCTGTTTCATAATCGTTCAAAACCATAAGACCGTAGATGGTAGGAAGGCCTTTGGGGATATTTTCTGGGAAGAGTGTGAGGTATTTTGTGCCAAGTCTTCCGCCAGCACTGCAAGGCATATAGAGTAAGGTTTTTTGTCCATTATCAACATGCAAACGATCTGGCATAAAGAAATCTTTGCCGATATAGACTTTATAGGCTTCTTCAACAGCGTCCATCACGTCATCAAGATTGACCGATTGCAGGATTTCCTGCTCATTGAGAATAAGCATACACGCTCCTTATAAGAGTGAAGGCATTTGATTTTTTTTAGGCAGGGAGAAGTCTTTTGAGACGAAGACCAGATAAAGACCACAGCAAAAAACGCTTGGGCTTTAGAACGTCGACTATAGTCAACATGATGTAAAACTCAACACAATGAATTGTGCAGATGTCTTGAAAAAGAAATATGCCACGATTCTAAAAGCTTGTCAAGTAAAGCTTTTTGTTAGCGTTTTTTTGCAATTTTTTTGACAAAAGAGCTTGAACTTTGTAGTCGACGCTGAAAAATATCTCTTTGGCTCCATAAAATTGCAAGAAATTCGTATTCCATACTCATTTTTTGGGCAATTTTATTAGCGTATTTTGAACTCAAAAACTTTCAATATCAGTAGCTTGTTCTATTTTTCAGTGCCGACTATGCAAAATTTGCCTTGATTGCCTGAAAATTAGCAAAAGCAAGCAAAAAAGACTTGACGATTTCTCTTTATCGTGGCATACACCTTTTTTACATAAAAACTTGACAAAGGCATTGTTGTTTGCATACTGTCTCAAGGGCAGTCTGTTTTTTGGCGACACGCACTATATCTATGTTTTAGGGGAACAACCATGGTCACACGTTTTGGCACTACAAAAGAAATGATTATTCAACCAGTTGAAGAAAACAACAACACCTTGCTTCTTGCTATCGATTCAAGAGGCCTTTACCTCACACAAGACAAATACTTGGACAAAAACTTAGCCGATCCAAATCGCTATGCGGCCAGAGCAGAAGTAGAAGCTCGCCTCACAGCCCTTGGTCTTAACTATAAGGAATTGTTTGAAAGTAACAAACACCTTATCCAAGCCATTGTCTCTACTGCGAAGAAAGTTAACCCGCTCAAAGCTTCTAAAAGAAGTATGGGTAAATAACTTTACGCTTTTTTCAAAAAAACTTTCGAGACGGTTTTTTATGGCGCTTTTTAAACGCTATGAAAAGCCGTCTTTTTTGTGCAAGAGGAATTGAAAATGCGGTCTTCAAAGAATTCTACATGAAATTTGAACCACATATTTTTCTTTCTCTGAATTGAGATGGCTCATCACAATATCTTCATAAAAGTGACTGTCTATTTTTAGATTTTCTTTGTCAGCATATTCTACCAATCTTTCATAAGCGGGGACAATATTGTCAAAATCTGTCTTCTCATAGGTGACAAGATATTGCCCTTTTGAGATCGTATCTGTTGCATTTTGTTCATCAATTTGAAAATATAAGTGTGTAAAAAAATAGCTTTTTTTTGTTTCTACCAAAAGCCTCTCAACAATAGCTCCACAAGGATAATAAAAGCTTTTTGTTGTATTTTTAACAGTCGTTGCAAAATCAGAATACAGTTCGACAAATTTGTATCCATCATCAAGCTTAACCGAGCAAGGCATTGAAACAATGTGCCTTTCAGGAAACTCTTTTATAATCACTTTGTCCTTTGTCGCACACATTGCAGCTTCATAGCCTATGTATTCTTTGACCTGCGCTAAATGTGTCGAAATAAAAAATGCAGTCCGCTCAAGAGCAGTTATTTTTTCAGAAACTACGCTTTGCTGCTCTTCTATAAGCTTGCAATACATTTCCATAGAGCTGTCATGCAATTTTTCTTTTATATGCTGTAGCGAAAAGCCAACATCCCTCAAAGCGGCTATGGTGTGGTACTCATCGATCTGCTTAAAGCTATAATAGCGGTACTTGTTTTCACCTACATATTGAGGCTTAAACAGGCCTATTTCGTCATAGTGAATGAGTGTATCCTTGCTTGTATTGCACAAGCGAGCAAATTCTGCAGTCTTAAAAAAAAATTTATTTTTCATAAAAAGCTCAAAAAGTCCTTGACCCTAGGGTTACCCTATACTTTATAGTGGATTTTGGATGAAGTAAACAGTTTTTTTACTACGCATGAACAATTTTAACATCGTAAAAGGTTTTTTATGTCTTATACAATTTCTGAAAAGCTGAGCATCAAGCAGCTTCTAGCCTTTTCACTGCCCGCAGTCTTTATGTTTATTTTTAAATCTATCTATACAATTGTCGACGGGATTTTTGTTGCTCGCTTTGTCTCTGCTGATGCCTTAGCAGCATTGAATATTGTTGTGCCGGTAATTTTTTTGTTTATTGCAATATCGATGATGTTTGGAACAGGCGGCTCGGCCCTTGTCGGCTATTATCTGGGGCGTGGGAAAAAAGCTTCTGCAAATCGTGCCTTTACCCTCATCACCCTCTTTGCCTTTTGTCTTATGACGGTGCTTACTATACTGGCTTTAATTTTTGATAAAGAAATATGTACTTTTTTGGGTGCAGATACTACTCTGCTCCCTTATGCAAGAGACTATTTTTTTATTCTTATACTTTTCAGTCCATTTAATGTTTTGCAAACGATTTTTGAATGTTTTTTCGTTACCGCAAATAGGCCAAGCTTGGGTTTTATTTTGAATGTCATTGGCGGTTGTTTGAATATTGTCTTTGATTATATATTCATTCTTCATTGTGAGCTTGGCATATCTGGCGCAGCTTATGCAACTGTCCTTAGTTGGGTTTTGACAAGTATTGTCGGACTTATTTTCTTTACAAGAAATAAAGCAGGCCTTACCTTTCAAAAGCCGTATCTCCATTTTTCCATTCTTTGGAAAAGTATGTTTAATGGGCTGTCTGAAATGATCGGTCAATTGTCACAAGCGGTCACAACTTTTATTTTCAACATTCTGATGATGAAATTTTTTGGCTCTGTTGGAGTGGCGGCAATCGGCGTCGCTCTTTATTGCAATTTTTTAATGATGTCAGCTTTTTTTGGCTTTTCAATCGGCATTGCACCAATAATTTCTTATCATTTCGGAGCAAAAAATACAGAATATTTGAAGGAAACGATCAAAAAATTATTTTTCGTGGTGTCATGTGCTTCTGTTGTAGTATATTTTGTTTGCTTCTTTGCATCTCCCTTTATTGTTTCTGTATTTTTTAAAAGTGGAACTGAAGTGTATGAAGTTTCACAATACGGCCTCTCAATTTACTCACTTTCCTTTTTGTTTATGGGCATCAATATTTTTGCTTCAGCACTTTTTACTGCTTTAAACAATGGATTTATTTCAGGAATTCTAGCTTTTTATCGAACCTTTTTATTCCTTGTAATAACTATTTTAGTTTTTTCACATTTTTGGCAGGGAGAGGGTTTGTGGTACGCTGTGCCTGTAGCAGAATTTTTGTCAATATTGGTGGTGCTTTACTTTACAAAGACACTCAAGAGGCAGTATAAAATATTGTAGGTACTACAGAAAGGCTAAATCAGGCTTTTCTCCTAAGAGAAGACAAAATCGACCATACTTCTGGCAAGAAGAGGTAGGCAAAGAACAAATAGGCGAGACCAAAGGCTGTTGAAGATATAGCCAAGATGACAAAATAGGCCCAAAAACCTTCAAAAAGCACATACTCAGGGATTTTTTGGGAAAGTTCATAAGCCAAAAAAGCAAGGGGTGTACTCAACACGATGCTTTTCCACAAAGGGCTTAGCACAAAGGCTAAGCTTCCAAAGCCATAACGTAAAGACCACACAAAAAGCAATAAAATCGTATAGAAAATCACACCGATCATGCCAGAAAAAGCCACGCCCATAGCAGAATAGTGTTGTACGCCCAAATAATAGACGGGCAAAACAAGAAGGCTGGTGAGTGTCCCTAAAAGGGCTGGCGTAAGCGTGTCTTGTGCGGCATAAAAGGCTCGCCCAAAAAGTTGTTGCAAAGTCCAAAAAGGTACAATCAAAAGCATGATTTGCAAGAGCGGGCTCGCCAAAAGGGTGTCTTCTCGGCTAAAGCTCCCCCCTTCAAACAAAAGACCAAGCAAGGGTTCGGCAAGAGCAAACAAGATGGCTGTTGTAGGGATGACCACAAGCACACTTGAAGAAAGAGCCTTGCCAAGTGTTGCGTCAAAAGCCTTCATGTCTTTTTTTGCCATAAGGCTCGCCAAAAAAGGAAAAGAGGCAATGCCTGCAGCCTGTGCCACAATGCCCACAGGCACCATCATAAGGCGTCGGCTATAACTGAGCAAACTCACAGCTCCATCCCCTGCCATCGCCCCAAAATAGCGCAAAAACTGCTCATCAAGCACAACAATTGATTGTCCAATCATTAAAGGCAAGGTCAAAAGCAAAACTTTTTTGAGCAAAGGATGCTGCAAACAAAATGAAAGCTTAAAATAGTTTTCTTGCCGAAAGACAGCCCACATAGGCACGCACAAAGCCCCAAAAAAAGCGCCAAATGACACACCAATACAAAAGCCCGTCATATCCCTCTGCCCCATCTTGTCACTCAAATATATCCAAAGAAGGCCAAAAACAATAATACTGCCATTGTAGAGCAAAGGGACAAGAGCCGGTACAAAAAATTTCTTTCGGATAAAGAGCAAGGCCGTAAAACAGGCCCCTGGCAAGAAGAAAACTTGTGCGGGCAAGATAATACGCAAGAAAAAGGCCAGCCTTTCTTGATCTTCAGGTGAAAAAGTCGGCATGACAAGGCTTATTATTTCTGGCGCAAAGACAAAAACAACAAGAGTCAAAAAGCCAATACACAAAGTCACCCAAGTCAACACAGCCGACAAAAAACGCCAAGCGTCCTGCACATCTTCTTGCAGTTTTTCTGTTAATAAGGGGATAAGCGTTGTCGAAATATAGCCGCCTGCAAGCAAATAATGCAAGAAATCTGGTATGATAAAGGCCGCAAAATACAGATCAGCTTCAACACTTGCCCCAAAATAATGCGCAATGATCTTGTCTCGAAAAAGTCCCATAAAGCGGGAAATAAGAACAGAGACCGCCATGATGATGGCGGCAAGGCCCATACTTTGTCGTGTTGAAGAAGTCATGCCCTTTTGTCAACTATTTTTTAAAAAAAAGCAAATTGAAATTCTTTGGCAATATTTTGCCCTCCTGCCTAGACTTTTAAAAAAAATAACAGTATCCTTTACAGAGAAAAAACTGAAGGAAAGCACCATGAAAAAATTCTTTCTTGCCCTCTGCCTTGCTGTTCTTATCGCTTTTGCTGGCGGATATGCCTATATTTCAAACAATAAAGCTTTTTTTATAGACTTTATGAACACCAGCATTCAGCAGCATACAGGTCACCCTTTGCATATCGATACTTTGCCATCTGCCTCTTTCTTTCCCCTGGGCTTGTACATTGAAAAAGCGGCATGGGGCGCGAAGGACAAAGAATTTTTTATACAAATTCAAGGCCTTACGCTTGCCCTCAATATGCAAGATCTTATTTTTGGCGATCCACAAATTCGCTCTGCAAAAGTTGAAAAAGTAGACTTTCACATAAGTAAAGACGCAAAAGAACAAAATTCTCACTCGCAAAATTCTCAAAACAAGACAGAAAAAGCCCTAGCACAAAGTCAAACTATCAAAAGCGCAGACCAAGAGCAAAAAAGACAAAGAACAAATGAAAACAAACAAAGAGAGCAAGCCTCTCAAGAGCAAAAGCTCACAAACTATCAAAGCAATCAAAGCATCTTAAGCAAAGCCTCACTCCACAAAGACTTTGTTCACCTTGCAAACACTATAAGCGTCCTACCCATCAGCCATATCAATATCAAACAAGGACAGCTTAGCCTTAAAGAAAAAGGCAAACAAACACTTCTTTTACAAAATTTCACGCTAGAAGCAAATAAGTCTGCTGGGCAACTTGCAAAGCTTGATTATGAACCCAATCTCTCAGTCAGTTGGCCAAAAGTAGCCATAGAAGGAAAGGTCGAAAAGCTTCTTTTAAAAGATGCAGAAATCGGCCCCGTTGACTTTGAAATTGAAGGGGCAAATGGCCTCTATGCCCTTGATAGCCTTCAAAGCACCCTCTTTGGTGGAAGCGCCACAACAACAATAACGCTCAAGCTCCAAAAGCCAGAAATCGCCATAGAGGCCGAAAATGTAACAGAAAATATCAATCTTTCGCTTATCCCAAAAAGCTTAACAGGCCTGCCTCTTGATGGAGCTTGGCAACACAAAGGAAAATTCACGACACAGGGGCATAACCCTTTGGAATTAAAACAAAAACTTCAAGGCGAAGCGACATTTTACAGCGACAATATTCGCATTGACATCGGCAATATTCTTCCCAATGCTAAAGTATATTTTACCGACTCACAGGGCAAGTTCATTGTGCAAAATGGCATCGGCAACTTCAACAATGCCTATTTCAAGGGCGAGGCCGTATCAGCAGACATCACAGGAACAGTCAATTTCCCTCATGATTTTGTAGACATCCTGCTTAGCACCAACTTCGATGGCCTAAAACTCCCCTTTACCATAAAAGGGCCCTTCTCTTCCATTCGCTACGGAATACAGCCAGCCTCTGCAGCACAAAACACCGCCAGGCTTTTCACTCAAGGCGGCCAAGCAGAAAAACTCTCACATAAGCTTGAGCATATTCCTAAAAACCTTCTCCAAAACGGCCTAAACCTCGTCGACAAGCTCTTAAAAAAATAAATTGCTTTACAAAAAAAGCCAGAAAAAAAGCAAAGCGCTCTTTTTCTGGCAATTTTATTAAAAGGTTTTAAGCTAAAAAGGCTTCAATATCGAAGACTTACCCTGTCTTTCAATGCCGATTAGCTTGCTCTGTTTTTCTACGTTGACTAAGACAGTTTTGACAGATTTTTTTGCAATTCATTTGCATAAGTAGAGAGGCTTAACACGTCTGAAGTAGCCTCGTTCATTTGCTCTGAAATACGCGCGGCTATTTGATTTACTTCATTGACAGAATTATTGATTTCTTCAGAAGTGATTGATTGTTCTTCAGAAGATGTTGCAATAGCAGTAATAAAGCTTGCACTTTGCTCTGCTAAATTGCGAATTTCTGCCAAGGCTTCACCAGATGTATTTGCCAGCTCTGTAGCTGTGTGGATAAGCTCCATTGTTTTATTAAAATAGGTAATGTTCAATGTGGTTGTTTGTTGAATATTGTTGATACTGCTGCCGACTTCAGTGGTAGCTGTCATGGTTTTTTCAGCAAGTTTGCGAACTTCATCAGCTACAACAGCAAAGCCTCTGCCAGCTTCGCCAGCTCTAGCGGCCTCGATTGCAGCATTGAGCGCCAATAGATTTGTCTGGTCAGCGATATCTGAAATCACACTCATAACACTTCCAATAGCTTCTGCTTGAGTTCCAAGGGATTTTATGCTTTCAGAAAGCTCAGTTGATACTGAATTTACATTGTCAATAGATGTCACCACTTTTTCAACCAATGCGGCGCCATCTCTTGCCTTTTCTTGAGTTGCTTCAGCTTGAATCCTTGCTTCTTCTGCATTTCTTGAAACCTCAACGACGGTTGTTGTCATTTCTTCCATAGCCGTCGATGTGCTAAGGACACGTTCTCTTTGCTCTGTAGCGCCTGCGGCTACTTCTTGAATTTTTTCAGAAAGCTGTTCTGTTGCTAAGGCAGTTTGATTTGAAATTTCAGCAGCTTGTAGAGAAACTTCTCGTATGGCATTTTGTATTTTTTTAAGGTTAGTGACATCGGTCATGAGAATACACACGCAAGAAAAAACATTCTCATCAGTAAACAAAGGAACAGCAGTATACACAATTTCCATCTGCATATTGTTAATATTTACAGATGTTTCTCCATGACATACTTGAAGGCTTGCATAAGCATTTTGCATGGCGTCGGTGGGAGTTCCTCTATCGCTTGGTGAAAAAACGTCTTGACAATCTTTGCCATAAACATCCGCACCACACAGGCTTTTTGCTGTTTCATTAAGATAGCTTACACGTTTGGCTTGGTCAAAAATAGCGACTGGAGAAGGAAGACTGTCAAGCAACATACAAAAACGATGCAAGATTGCATTGGTGCCTGATATCAAACGTATAAAATCACCCTCAAGGCCGTCATAACTGCCTCTAATGTCCAATTCACCGTAAGCAATTCTGTCCGAAAGGTGCTTATATTTATCTATGATAGTGTTCATGACATGAGGTATATGACGCAAGGCATCTGCAACTTGACCAAGTTCGTCCTTACGCCGTACATCAAGCGTACAGCGCAAATTGCCCTTGCCGACTTTATTTGCAAAGTTTGTAATTTTTTCAATAGGTATAACAACATGCCTGTGTACAAAAAGATAAGAGATAAAAGCAAACAAAACACTCAAGCCAATAAATACAACGGCAAGAAAGATAGTGGGTGCAAATTCACTTTTAATTTCTTCTTCGCTAGCAGCCGTTCGAGCATCCAATTTTTCACGGAAAAGTTTTAAGGGGGCTTGAATTTTAACCAATTCGCCTTCATAAGCCTTTCCAAAAACCAATTGCATAGCCAGTTCTTTGTCCTGAGGGCCATTTATTGAATAATTCCCAGAACTGTCTTTAAACTTTCCCTGCATCGCATTCATGGCCTCTACTTCACTCGCTATAAGAGCGTTTGAAAGCCCATTGGCTTTTTCAAGTAAAGCAAATTCTTCATCTGTAATGCCATATTTCAACAAAAGATCAAGCAAAGCAACCCTTTGACCCGGAGCAATACGCGCATCGCTTGGCCTTGGCTTATTACCGCTTCTTACTTCAACAATATTGTCATAAATTTCTTTATAATTTGTGTCATTGTTTGCGACATATAAACGAACAGATTGCGTCAAATTCTTCGAGCTGTCGCTTAATTCTGTCGCCAAAAAAGCAAGTTGCTTATTGTTTTCTGTAACTTCATGCGCACTTTTAAAGATATTATTCGCTTTTTGTAATAAATAAAAAGTTGTCAAAATCATAAGAATTACTAAAAGATTGGCCAAAAGTACACTTGTTCTTATCTTCACTGACAACCTCCATTGTTTAAAAAAAGCTTACAAATAACTTTTGCAATAAAATCTAAACAGCCTTTCAAACACTAATTATCATAAATCCCTTTAAGCGTAAAACTCGCCAGCACATGACCGTCCATAGCCTTATACAATTCGTTCATATAAAAGCCAGGCTTCAAATCAAGCATCGTGTCAAGCGCATAGACATGAATTTCATACACATGCGGTGCATCTGGTGGCGCCATACCGCCATAAAAACTCGATGCCTCATGGCTTTGCTGACCGCCCTGCATGCTTATCCAACTGTTCACACCCTGAACATAATCCGTCGCTGTCTGACTCTCATTCTCCAAAAGCTCAGTCCTCGTCAAATTCGCAACAGTCCAATGAACCCAAGAAAATCCGCCACTCACAGGATAGGCGTCCTTGTCCTCAAAAACAATGGCATAAGACACCGTACCCGCTGGCGCATCACTAATGCTTAGCGGCAAAGAATAAATCGGCATCCCATGCGCATTGCACTCGCCACGCTTGCCATATTTGTCAAAAAACTTCCCATCAACACCAATTCCAGCACTGCTTACCTTCATAAAAACCCCTTTAAGATTTTTCTTTTTTCTTTTTCTTTTTCTTTTTTTCTTTTTCTTGGGGGGATGATCCCCCCAAACCCCTCAATAGCGGCTTATCATGCGATTTCATATACTCACTAAAGTGAGTATACAAAATCGCACAATAAGCCACAATCAAGAGAAGTTTAGAGAATTCCCAAAAAATTATGAATTTAGTATGAGTATATACAACACTTTAACACTTGGCAAGAAAAAATGCTTAAAAAATGATTTAAATTTTTTTGAATGATAAGTGATTGGAAGAACAAAGCGATTGTGGCTTTGAAAGATTTAAAAAAGAGCTGTTCACAGCACAAGGCAAGCTAGCTCATAAAGTAGTGGATACAAGGCGGGCGAGCTTTTGCTAGCGACGTGTACGTTTTTGGTACACGAGCGACGCAAAAGCGATGCCCAACGCCGTAGACGCTGCTTTTTCAGCAAGCAGTAGAGCGTTCAAAAAGCGACGTTCACGGCAGAAGGCAAGCTTGCTCAAAAAGTAGTGGATACAAGACGGGCGAGCTTTTGCTAGCGACGTGTACGCTTTTGGTA
>CAYJIB010000038.1:0-16645 GCA_964370125.1 uncultured Desulfovibrionaceae bacterium | reverse complement strand
GTTTGCGTTTGCGAAGAATGAGCAATTACGCAAATGGACAGCCCGGCTATGGTATGTGACATGGAGCAAAAAAAGAATTTAACGCCGCAGACAGCCCTTTTTCAACAGCCTGCTAAAGATTTGAGCGCGGCAACAGAAGGTAGAGCCTTCCCCCCAAGCATATCTAAAAAAGCACCGCCAGCTGTTGAAACATAGTCGACCTTGTCCATAAGATCGCAGCTTTGCAAAGCGGCTATGCTGTCGCCACCGCCAACAATACTGTACGCTTCTGCCTGTGCAATGGACTGCGCAAGGCCAACCGTGCCGTGGCTAAAAGGCTTCATCTCAAAAGCGCCAACTGGGCCGTTCCAAACAATCATTGTCGCCTTGGCAACAACATCTTGGTAGCTTGCAAGACTTTCTGGGCCAATGTCAAGGATCATTTCGTCTGGCTGCACCTCGTCAATATCGCAAAGTCGAGAAGGCGCGCTTTCAGAAAATTCTTTTGCAACAACAACATCTTTTGGCAATAAGATATCAACATTTCGCTCTTTGGCTTCTTGCAAAATACGCTTTGCGGCCTCAAGCAAATCGTTTTCGCAAAGCGACTTACCAATAGTAAAGCCCTTGGCCTTTAGGAAGGTATTGGCTATGCCGCCACCAACAATAAGGCTATCGACCTTTGTTATAAGATTGCCAAGCACTTCAAGCTTTGTTGAGACCTTTGCCCCGCCAACAATGGCAAGAAGGGGGTGGGAAGGCATTTCTAAAAGGCATGTGAGGGTGTCGAGTTCTTTATTCATAAGCGGCCCAACACAGACTTCTTTGGCAAAATGAAGAGCGCCCTCTGTAGAAGCGTGAGCTCTGTGGGCTGTGGCAAAAGCGTCCATCACATAGACATCGCCAAGTCCTGCAAGCTTTTTTGCAAGTTCTTTGTCATTGGCTTTTTCGCCGACTAAAAAACGTACATTTTCACACAAAGCGCATTGCCCTTCTCCAAGCTGGAAAGGCTTTGAAATGTCATCAATAAACTTTACGGGTATGTGCAAAAGCTCGCTTAGGCGTTTGCCCACAGGCTTAAGAGAGAATTTTTCTTCAAATTCGCCTTCTTTTGGCCGTCCAAGGTGAGAGAGAAGCACAACCGCAGCCCCTTGATCAAGGGCTAGCTGAATAGTGGGAATAGCGACAAGCAAACGAGCGTCACTTGTGATACATCCGTCTTTTGCAGGGACATTTAAATCTTCACGAATGACAACTCTTTTTCCTTTCAAGTCAAGTTCTTTCATGTGGCGTATATTCATAGCTTTCCGTCCATAAAATAAGTGAGGTGAAATATCTGTTCAAAGTATACAAAATCAAACATAAATACAAGCAAAAATGTACCACACTCTTTTCAGGCAAGAAAGATAAATCGCATAAAAATGCGCATTATTTCTACAATTTTAAACCTTTAGAGTAAAACACACAAAATAAATTTTTGTTTCAGAGAGGGGCAAGTTTTCTCTTGACACTTTTTTCTAGATGGCATAATATCTGCTTTTGTTTTGGCCGATTATCCTCTAATTTGTGGCCTATTGCTAAAAGACAACAGGGGCTTGCTGGATTTTACCCCCCTGCTAATTTCAAAAAAATTGATTTATAAGGAGAACGCAACGTGGCTACACGTAGAGAACCCCGCTTCAAGCTTTGTCGCCGTTTGGGCGTGAATGTTTGCGGTCACCCAAATGCCATGAACAGGGCTGGGCAAAACGCAAAAATCGGCAAAAAACAGTCTGACTATGCCAGACAGTTGATCGAAAAACAAAAAATTAAAGCCTATTATGGCATCTTGGAGCGTCAATTTAAACGCTATATCCATAAAAGCCAAATGAGCAAAGAAATTACCGGCACAGCCCTTCTCAGAATGCTTGAGTGCCGCCTTGACAATATTGTCTACCGCCTTGGCCTTGGAAAATCCATCCGCCAAGCGCGTCAATTTGTCAACCACGGGCATATCATGGTCAATGGCAAAAGAGTTGACATTCCTTCATATGCCGTAAAGGTAAATGACGTAGTAAGTGTTGCTCCAAAGTCTAACCGCATGGATAAAATCCAACAAAATATCGCCGACCAAGCTGGCAGCGGTGTTTTGTACATTGAGCGTGACCTTGAAAACTTGCGTGGCACTTTGACACGTCTTCCAGGTCGTGAAGAAATTCCTGTAGACGTTGACGAAATCTTGGCCATCGAATTGTATTCAAAATAATCGCTTGCTTAAAAAAATCGCAAAATACCCAAGGGTGTTTTTTCAATCTACATATTTGAAAAGACACCCTTGTTTTATGTTTTTCTTGCAATTTTAAGCCCTTTACACATTGACACATATTAGATTATACTGATATGTTACGCTTAGGAAAATGACTGCATGTTTTTGTTTGTGCAAAAACTTTTTGTAGCAAATGCTTTTACACAAAAGGAGTGTATAATGAAAAAGTGGATTGTTAACTTGGCTGTCGCCCTTTGCCTTTTTGGCATGACAGGCCTTTCTGCGCAGGCTGCAGAAGTGGTATTGTATTCTTCAAACCAGCCTGAACTTCTTGACGCTGTTGCGCAAGATTTTCAAAAGAAAACAGGCGTTAAGCTTACAGTTGTTCGCATGGGCACAGGCGAAGCTATGAAGCGTATTGAAGCCGAAAAAGCCAATCCTCTTGCTGACGTTTTCTGGAGCGGTGACGTTTCTGTGCTTGACAATGCAAAGGCAAATTTCGCCCCTTATGATTCACCAGAAGCAAAGACCTTGCCTGCTGGATACAAAGAAAAAGACAATAAATGGACAGCCGCGAACACACATTTGATGATTGTTATGGCCAACACTTCTCTTGTCCCTGAAGCTGAACTTCCAAAATCTTGGAAAGATTTGCTTGATCCAAAATGGAAAGGCAAAATCGTTATGGCCAATCCGCAAAAATCCGGTTCTGCTTATGCCCAGCTTTATGCTTTGAATAAAATTCTTGGTTGGGAAGGCGTTCAAAAACTTATTGAAAACGTTAAAGTTCTTGACAGCTCAAGCCTTATCTACAAAGGCACAGCCGCTGGTGAATTCCCCCTTGGCATCACCATGGAATACGCTGCTTTCCGCTATATTGCCGGTGGCGATAAAAATGTAAAAATTATCTACCCAACTGACGGTGTTATCTCTGCCCCTGAAGGTGCTGCCATTATCGCAAACAGCAAAAATCCAAAAGAAGCCAAAATGCTTGTAGATTATTTGCTGTCTCAAGACGTGGTCAATAAAATCTACCAAGATTACTACCGTCGCCCAGCTCGCCCTGATGCTGCCAAGGTTGAAGGTATGCCTTCTGTTTCAGACCTCACTATTTTTGAAGATTTTGACGCTGCAGAAGCCAATGCTATGCAAAAAGAATTGCTTGGCAAGTGGAGAAAAGAAATCCTCGCAAAATAAGCGATTGTGAAAATCTCAAGGAAACCATACAATGATGAAATGCCCTGAGGCTTTATGCTTTAGCATTTCATCATTTTTTCTACAAAGTTAAACATAAAGCAGGAAAGAAAGTGCGTATAGAGCTGCAAAATATTGTAAAGGCTTATGGCGATGTGACGGTTGTAAAGCATGTACACTTGACCATAGAAGAGGGCGAATTTTTTACTCTACTTGGCCCTTCTGGCTGTGGGAAAACCACTCTTTTACGCATGATTGCCGGTTTTCATAGCCCCGACACTGGCGAGATCAACTTTAATGGAAAATCTATCCTTTCAAAGCCAGCGCATAAACGCAATACAGGCATGGTCTTTCAAAATTATGCCCTCTTTCCGCATCTCACAATTTTTGAAAACGTGGCTTATGGCCTAAGAGCCCGCAATGTCGCAGAACAAGAAATTAAAGAAAGGGTGGCGACTGTGCTTGACGCTGTGCAGCTCTTTGACATGGCAAAACGCTATCCACGACAGCTTTCTGGTGGACAGCAACAACGTGTCGCCCTTGCTCGTGCCTTGGTCATTCGCCCTGATGTCTTGCTGATGGATGAGCCTTTGTCAAACCTTGACGCAAAATTGCGCATTTCCATGCGTGAAGAAATCCGCCGCATTCAAAAAAATCTTGGCATTACAACAATTTATGTTACGCATGACCAAGAAGAAGCCATGGCTGTTTCTGACAGAATTGCTATCTTACATGACGGTGTATTGCAGCAGGTTGACGAGCCCCGCGGCATTTATTTCCGTCCATGTAACCGTTTTGTTTCACAATTTATGGGTGAGTGCAATTTCTTTGAGGTGCAAAGCCACGCTTATGACGAGCAAAAAGCTTTAAGCGAAGTTGTCTGTGACGGGCAGAAATTTTTCATGCGAGCAACATTTAATGAAGAAAAACAAGCCTTTATGTTGCGTCCCGATTGGATACGTGTAGAAGAGGGCCTGCATGTTGAAGAGCACAAAAACGAAAATGCCTTTAAGGGAAAAATCCTTGAAATATCTTTCTTAGGAACGCTCACAGTCTATACTATAGAAGCCTTAGGTCGCACTTTGCGAGTCGATGTGCCGGCAAGGGACAGCTTGCTTTCAGCAAAAGAAGGCGATGAAGTCACCCTCTTCTTTGCCTATGATGCTCCAGTGGCGGTGCGCTCATGACAGTGTTTCCTACTTTTTTGCGCCGCCCTTGGTCTGTATGGCATTTTATTTTTATTATGGCGATGGCTGTGCTTTTTTTCCTTATCGTCTATCCCATGTACAGCATTATTCAGGCAAGCTTTATTGACGCAGAAAGCGGCTTTTTTACTTGGGACAATTACAAACTTGCTTTCACTGCGCCCTTTTATTTGCGCTGTCTTGGCAATAGCCTCTTTGTGAGCGGTCTTGCCACGATTTTTAGCATCATTATTGGTGTTCCATTTGCTTTTTTGACAACAAGGTACCGCCTGCCTTATGCGGCCACCTTGCGCACCTTAGCGACCTTGCCCCTTATTTTACCTACCTTTATTGGTGCAGAGGCTTGGCTTTTACTTCTTGGGCGCAGCGGTATTATTACCGAAGCCTTTCGCTCTATGGGCATAGAGCTGCCTTCTATTTACGGCTGGCACGGTGTTGTCCTTGTTTTTACTTTGCAATTTTTCCCCTTTGTTTCTTTGATGGTTGGCGCCGCCATCAATTCAGTTGACAGTTCGCTTGAAGAGGCCGCTCACAATCTTGGGGCAACTTCTTGGCGTGTGTTTCGAACGGTTACCCTGCCTGTTATTTTGCCTGCTATTGCTGCTGGTGGTTTGATTGTTTTTTGTATGGCCATTGAAAACTTTGGTGTGCCAACAATTATTGGTAACGATACCAAAGTTTTAGCAGAACAAGCCTATAGCGAATTTATCAGCGAAATGGGTTCAAACCCTTCTATGGCTGGCACTTTGAGTATGATTTTGATTTTGGTGACTCTTAGTCTGACGGTCATTCAAAAGATGTGGATTGAGCGTAAAAGTTATGCCATGTCTTCTTTGCGACCGCCCGCGATTTTGCGTCTTAGCCCTGTCAAAGAGCGTTTTGCTTGGGCTTATTGTGCCTTTATTGTCTTTATTTCTTTGGCCCCTTTTGCGGTCATCTTTGTTGCAGCTGTTACCAAAACCGACGGCCCTGTCATGTATTATGGGCAATTTAGCCTTGACAATTTGGCCATTGCCTTGCAAGTTGCGCCACGGCCGATTATCAATTCTTTCTTCCTTTCAACAACGGCTACGGTTATCGGCATGGTCTTTGGTCTTGCGGTAAGTTATCTTGTTGTGCGCAGGGGCGGAGTGAGCGGTTATGCTCTTGATCTTGCTATGATGCTGCCTCTTATCATTGCGGGTTCTGTTCTAGGTATTGCGCTTGCAGCGACCTACAATACAGGGCCAGTGGTACTTACGGGGACGTGGATAATCTTGGTGCTTGCCTATTTTATTCGCAAAACGCCTTTTTCTGTGAAGACGACTTCGGCTCTTTTGCACCAAATTGACGCTTCTGTAGAAGAAGCTTCAATCAATTTGGGCGTGCCGCCTTTGCGTTCTTTTATTAAGGTGGTTGTGCCTGTGATGATGCCCGGGATTATTTCTGGCGCTATCATTATGTGGGTGACAACTCTAGCTGAACTCAGCTCGACTATTGTGCTCTATTATGGGCCTTGGGCGACGATGACTGTGCAGGTCTTTCAGTACATAGGGAGTGGTGATTTTGGCCCGGCTTCGGCCTATGGGGCGATTTTGATTTTGTCAGTAATTATTCCACTCTTTATATTGAATAAATTTTTAGGACGAGACATTTCAACAAGCTTGTAAGAAAGTAAAATTTCTTTTCAAAAAACATTCATCATAAAAAAACTGCCAGAAAGATTTACCTTCTGGCAGTTTTATTTTTTAAGCGTTTTAAGGTTAATTTCTTGTTCTTAACCTGTCTAGTTTATTTGCTGTATAATTGCATCAAATTTTCTTTATTTTGAGGCAGAAAGAAGTGAAAAACAATTGTCGCACTGCTTAATCAACAAATCGCTCCACAATAGCCGAAATTGTCGCCTTAATATCAATAAAAATTTCAACAATTTCTGGGTCGAAGGCCGTACCCGCATCTTTTTCTAAAATAGCGAGGGCTTCTGATTGCGGCATGGGTTCTTTATAGCAACGTCTTGAAACAAGGGCGTCATAAACGTCTGCCACAGAAGTGATACGCGCCTCAAGCGGAATGTCTTCGCCAGCAAGTGGAGGGTACTCAGGGCTTCCAGTATAGCCTGAACCGTCCCATTTTTGGTGATGATGCAAGGTGACATTGTGGGCCATTTTGTCAAGCTGAGTTGCTGCATTTTTAAACAAATTCGCACCCATGATGCAATGTTCTTGCATAACAAGAAACTCTTCGCCTGTGAGTTTTCCTGGTTTTTTGAGAATAGCGTCCGGTACACCCACCTTGCCCACATCGTGGAGCATAGCCGCAAGACGAATGGCGTCTTTTGTTGTGCGCATAGATTCAACAGGTTCGTTGCGCCGCTCTGCCCATTGCTGATAAACCTCGCCAACCATAGCGCCAACACGCATAACATGCGCCGCTGTCTCAAGTGGGTCACGCAGGGCTGAAGTCTCAAGCATGCGCACAATCAAGGCATTGTTCAAACGATTGCGCTCAATAGTATCGGCCGCTGTGAGGGCGAGCTGTTCGAGTTTGGCCTGCATATCTGTTGTAAAGGGTAAAACCTTATCTTTTACCTTACGATTGATAAGCTGCAAGACCCCAACAATTTTTCTGTCTGCCCCAATGAGCGGAACAGTCAGAGTCGACATGGTTCTGTAGCCCGTCACCTCATCAAAAGAACTGTTAAAGCGATAGGGCACGCCCTTTGGCAAATCATACACATCGACAATATTTACAGACTCCCCAGTAATCGCCACATAGCCCGCTACAGAGCTTTTGTCGTAGGGAACAGTTGCATTCAAATAGGCCATTTTATTGGCAAGAGAGTTTGGGAAGAGCGTTTCATTTTGCGCATAAGAAAAAGTCAAATGGCTGTTTTTTTCATCGAATAAATAAATAGATCCTGCATCGGCCTCACCTGTCTTGCGTGCCTCTGTAAGCACTGATGACAAAACAATGCTTGGGTCAGAATATTGCGCCACTTTGCGGCTAAAATCGCACATAGGACAAGGCTTGCGCCCTCCCCCTCTATCAAATACTTGATATTCGGCATCTTTTGTAAAGCACAGGCCTTCTTTTGCCAAGAACATGGCCATTCTTTCATTGTCTGAATGGCGCGAAAATGTATCAAAAATACTTTCTAAATGTTCATCATTGTATTCTGGATTGTGATGAGTAAAGCACAGGCGACGGGTTGAAGCCAAACGAGCGTTTTCTACCCATTGCCCAAAGGTGCTGTGTCCCCAATTTCTGTGTCTGCGATAGTCGCTGTCAGAAAAATGCGTGTCGCCAATAACAAGGTCGGCCCCTTTCATAAAATCAATCATGCCGTCACATTCGTCTTCGGTGCTAAGGCCCCATTCATGGTCGCCAGAGATATACACTGTCCAGCCGTCTGCTGTGATTTTATAGGCCACACCACCGCCGGGGTGACAGGTCGGATGACTTTCTACAAGAGCTGTACCGATTTGCCAAGAATCCCCTGCCGAAAAATCTGTAAGCGGGTGGGCTTTGCCTATTTGTTCCCAAGTGAGAGGAAAATATTGTGCATCAAAGATTCTGTGCATGATGTCGTTCAGATTTTTCCCTGCCGTATTTGGACTGTAAAAATGAACGGGCAATGCCTTTGAATATAAAGGTTCAAAAGAGGTCAGGCCTTGGAGATGATCCCAATGCGTATGGGTGAGCAAGATACTGCATGAAGTCACTTCTTCATCTTGCGGCAAGAGCTTGCCAAGATCACGAATCCCCGATCCTGCATCGATAATAATACAATCGCCGGCATCTGTGCGCACTTCAACACAGGTCGTATTGCCGCCATAACGCAAAAAATCAAGGTCAGAAAGAGGATATGAACCTCGTGTTCCCCAAAATATTACTTTCATATATACCTCATAGGCTGTGCATTTATTGCTAAATGCCGCCTCTTATTTCAAGTTCACTGCACAATTCTTTCTTTAGCAAAAGCTATGTTAGTGTGCCTAAGCTTATTTCTTTGTAAATGTCCACACACCGTCCCAATGCTCGGGCGGCTCTTGCACCAAGACAGCAGAGCGCTCAGTGAAGGTGCGGTACAAAATGCTTTCTGGATTGTCTGTGTATAAGCCTTCAAAAATCGACAAAGCTTTTTGAAAATCGCCTTGCATATAGGCCTCTCTTGCTAAGTCAAAACTGGCGAGTTCGTCCTTTCTGCTTTCGGCTTCTTCAGCAAAGAGTGGCGTACAAATTTCTATCGGCTCTGTCTTGCCTTTTACTCGAATAAAATCTAAGGGAACAAAGACAAGGCCTGATTGCGGTGAATTTTCAATCTCTTTGTCGTTTTGGACGAGCTGTTCTGTTTTTTCTGATGGCTCTTCACCAAGACAACGCTTAGCCGTCGCCATACTCACAACAACACCCACACCGTATTGAGGACATAAGCCCTCAAGGCGAGAAGTCAAGTTTACCGTATCGCCAATGCAGGTATAGTCAAGCAATTCTTCGCTTCCCATGTTGCCCACATAGACTGTGCCTGTATGCACACCAACACCCATAGCAAGGCGCACACCGTATTCTTCAAAAAGTTCTTCATTCAAAGTATCAAGAGATTTATGCATATTGAGTGCTGTCTCAACAGCCTTTGTCTCATGCCCTTGAACATCAAGAGGGGCGTTCCAAAAGGCCATAATAGCGTCACCGATAAATTTATCGACTGTGCCTTGCGTGCTTTGGATTAGGCCGGTCATGGGCGTAAAATAACGGTTCAACACAGCCACAACTTGGGCAGGCTGCAATTTTTCTGAAAGTGTCGTAAAGCCTCTTATGTCTGTAAACATTAGGGATACTTCTCTTTCTTCACCCGCAAGCACCGCTTCGCCTCTGTCGGCAATGCGATTGACCATCTCTGGCGAGACATAGCGGCTAAAGGCCTTACGAAGCTGTCGTCTTTGGCGAGATTCTTGCCAAAAACGTACACCAAGCAAAGAGATCATGAGCGTTACAATGGTGATCAAAACATACAAGGGCGAAAGGAAAAGTCCTTGTTTAAAAATCCAAAAAGACAGGCCGATACTGCCCCCAACAAGGCCCAAAAACAAGGGGGCATACACAAGAACAGGGGCAAAGCCCAAGGCCAGAGTGGCAAGAAGACCCACACCTAAGATGCCAATGATCTGCGCTCCCGGCGTCCAAGCGGGCATAGAAAGACTGCGCTTGCTTAAGATAGCGTCAACAACGGCCGCATGGCTCTCTACCCCGGGATAAATCGGATCAAAAGGTGTCGCTCGAATATCTAAAAGACCGGGCGCAGAAGTCCCCATAAGAAGCACACGGCCAGCAATATCTTCAGCTGTAATCTTACCATCAAGAATGTCTTTTGCGCTAAAATAAGGATACACCCCTGTCGGCCCTCTAAAGGGTATGTAAAAAAGGCCTTCGGGGCTCACAGGGATTTTATATTTCCCCATATAGACCGTGCGCAAACCGTCCACACCGCTTTCAAGCACCAAGGTCTTGATGCCAAGGCCCCGCATGAGGGTCCTTAAACCAAGGCCGGGGAAGATTCTGTCGCCCACTTGAAGGATAAGTGGCGCTGCACGGACAATGCCGTCAGCGTCTGGCGCAACATTGAGCATACCCAGTGGCGCAACGGGCAAAAGCTCGGGCAAAGGCAGGGTTGTGCCAGTGCCTGTTGTAATCTTGCTCTTTGGTGAAGGCATATTTGGCGGCATTCTCTCCATATAACCTTCATTTCGTGGAAGATCTTCAGGCATGGGGGTGGCGTCTTCTTCAAATTGCACATAAAAGCCAAGGACTGTCGGTGTTTGTCGAACAATAGTCGCTAAAAGCTTGTCATTGTCTTCTAAAAATTTTGGCAGGTCAACAAAGCCAAAATCGACATTAAAGGCCTCTTGCAATTCTTTTTTTAAGCGCACAGGCGAGGTACGGTCTGGCTCTGCGAGCATGATGTCAAGCCCGATTGAGGCGGCGCCAAGTTCTGTGAGGGTGCGGATAAGCCTGGCCATAACATGTCTTGGCCAAGGCCATTGCCCATAGGCCTGAAGGCTTGCTTCATCAATATCGACAATGGCGGGGGCAGCGGCTGGCTCTCCGCCAGCTTGAGAGCGAAGGAAGATGTCATAAATAAGCCTGTCGCCATGACGCAAAACAGCGGGCTGCACAAGATAGAGCATAAGGCCGCCAAGAATGATACAAAAGCCCACAATAAGGCGTATCCAAAAGGGCTTTGAAAGCTTATTTTTCATGATTCACGAAAAGCGCGGTCACGCACACGCAATAAAGGTTTTAAAATATAGTCCATCACCGTTTTCTTGCCTGTCACGATGTCAACTTCGGCTTGCATCCCTGCCAAGATAGGCAAGACTTCGCCCTGTTTGTTAAAAATTGTGTTTTGTGTGCGCACTTTTACATTATAAAAAAGCTCGCCACGGCTGCCTTCAACAGTGTCTGCACCGATTTGTTCAACTGTAGCAGAAACACTGCCGTATACAGCAAAATCATAGGCAGAAAGGCGCACGGTCGCTGGCAAACCAGGGTACAAAAAGGCAATGTCGGCAGGGCTAAAGCGGGCCTCAATGATCAAGCTGTCGTCTGTCGGCACGATGTCCATGAGTGTCGCCCCGGGCGAAAGCACACCGCCAATGGTGCTGACATAGATATTTTTGATAAGACCCGTCACTGGCGAACGCATTTCTGTGCGAGCAACTTTATCGCTCCCCGCAATAAGCAATTCTTGTAAAGAACGCAGCTTTGCCTGTGTCTCACCGATTTCTTGATTGTACTGCGCCATGCGCTCGGCCCTCTGTCTTGCGACTCTTTCTTGCATTTCTTCAGCTTCGACATACAAACGGGGAATAGAATGTTCAAGGGCTGTGATGTCGGTTTTAAGGTTTTGCACCTGCTGTTCAAGGTTTAAAAAATCTATGGTCGAATAGGCATTGCTCTGCAAGGCTTTTTGCGCAATAGCACGTTGTTTTTGTGCAATTTTCAAGCTGGCTTCAAGTTCTTTTTTACGGGCTTCTTGTTCTGCAGCCTCTCTTTTGCGGGCATCAGCTTGCAAATCAAGCACATGAAGTTCAGAGCTAAATTCTTGACGCATTGCCTCCCAAATAGCTCTATGGCGTTGCGCTAATTCTGCTTCGTCCAAGACTTCCTTAGGAAAGACAGGTTCTTTGTTTTCGATAAGGGCCGTAAGACGGGCAATACTCGCCTGATGCTCAAGGCTTCGCACAATGGCTTCACGGTATTGGCTGCCTGCGCTTTCGTTATCAATGCGAGCAAGTAAGGCGCCTTCTTCAACTTCTTGCCCTTCTTTGACCATGATTTCGCGTAAGATACCGCCCTCAAGGTTTTGGATATGTTGCACACGAGAAGAAGGCACAACCTGCCCCATGCCCCGCACAATAACGTCAAGTTCTGCAAAAAAAGCCCAGAAAAAAAAGACAAGCAAGGCCAAAAAAACAAAGTACAAAAGGCGCACAGAACGAGCGTTCACCCCTCTGTCAAAAGCTCTTTGCCTTGCCTGCGAAACAGAAACAAGGGCAGACAAATCCGCTTCATCGCCAGAATAACTTTGTGTTTTTCCTATAAAGAGATGCCGCAAAAGGGCACGAAACTTTTCTTTCATATAAAGCCTATGGATATGTCAACAAAAAGGTTTTTTTATGCAGGTCTTTGCTGAACAACTTCATGCAAGGGACCGTCTTTGACAATACGCCCTTGATTCATAACAATCACCCGATCAACAAGGCGAAGCAAGGACATGCGATGTGTCAAGACAACAAGAGTCTTGCCCTGAACAAAATGCGCAAGCTTTTCGCACAAAAGGGCCTCGCTCTCGGCGTCCAAATTGCTCGTTGGTTCATCAAGAATAAGGCTTTGCGGATTGCCAACCATCGCACGGGCAAGAGCCACAGCTTGAGCCTGACCGCCAGAAAGACCTGTGCCGTGCTCACCAACAGGCATATCAAGGCCTAGAGGATGCAAGCCAGCAAAACGCATGACGCCGCACATTTCTGCCACTTCAAGCAAGGCTTCTTCGCTAAAAGGCATATCTTTTGGCCAAGCATTACAGATATTTGAACGAATAGTGCCACTAAACAAGACCACCTGCTGTGGCAAAAAACCCAAATTTTGTCGAAAAGGCTGCATGGGAAGGCGACTTGTGTCTACCGTACCTATAAGCACTCGTCCTTGTGTTGGCAAATAAAGCCCGGCCATCAGTCGTGCTAGGGTCGACTTGCCCGAACCGCTTTGCCCAATTATGGCCACACGCTCTCCACGCTTGATTGTTGTCGTGATATTGGCAAGAGAGAGCTGAATATTTTGTTGGCCAGGATAGGCAAAGGACACATCTTCAAAATGCATATCAACAGGCAAGGCCCTTCTGACCGTGCGGCTTTTTTCGGCAATAAGAAGGCGCTCTTCGGCGTCCATTTCAGAAAAAGCCGTGCCATTGACATCAAGCAAAGAGCCATCTTTGCCTTTTAGGCTTTTTTCGCCCATAAAATTGCCTGGCAAAGACATTTCGGGCAAGCCTTCTTCAACGCCAGCACCTTCAGGTAAAGCCCCTTCTTGTTCAAAGGTAGGATTTTCACGAGGCAAAGAAAGAAGCTCACTCATTGATTTTAGACCAAGCAGAGTTTTGTTTAAATTGCCAAGAATTTTCACAAAACTTGTTACAGGTCCGATACAACGTCCCTGCAAAATCGAACAAGCGATAAGACTTCCCATGCTCATCGAACCCGCTTCGATAAGGTAAACACCAAAAACAATCAAGGCTATGGACAAAAAACTTGCAAGAAGCATATTGCCATGCGCCGCTATCAAGTGAATAAAGCGCGCCTTTGTGCTTGAAGTGGCCGACTGCTCAACCAAGATATCCCATCGCTTGGTCAATGCTTCGCCCAAACGAGCGGCCTTCACCGTTTCAAAGCCCGCACTTATTTCGCCAAGCAGGGCGTATTTTTTCATGTTGTCGCTCATTTGCTTTTGCGTTCTTTTTTCAAGGAAAAATTGCACAATCAAAGCAAAGAATACCATAAGAGGAATTGCGCTCAAAGGCACAAGGACAAGAGCGCCGCCAAGAGCGTAAATCAAGAGCAAGAAAATGATGGTAAAGGGCAGATCAAGCAGGCTGACAAGGGTCGTAGAACTAAAAAATTCTCGTGTATACTCAAATTCTCGCACCTTGCCCAACAATCCGCCTACAGAAGAAGAGGGATTTGTGTCCATGCGGATATCGGTATAGGCGTCCATAAAACGCCCAAGCATGAGGACATCGGCATTGCGCCCCGCTGTGTCGACAAAATAGCCACGCAGAGTGCGCAAAACAAAGTCTATGAGACTGGCCACAAAAACACCGATGGCCAAGACCCATAGACTTTCAAAAGCATTGTTCGGCACGATCCTGTCATACACATTCATGACAAAGAGCGGCATTGTCAAAGAGAGAAGATTGACAACCAAGGACGCAATGGCCACATGCCCATAGAGTGGGGCATAGTGAAGCAAGATGCTCCAAAACCATGCAGTATTTTTTTTTGAGGCCATGTTCGCCTGCTATTTTGTACGATGCAAGGTCGAACCTTTAAGCATGTCGATAGTTGCTTCCTTTGGGCTTGAAGTAAAAGACCAAGGGCTAAGCTTTTCTTTGTCGGTGCTTTGCGGCAAAGCCTTGGTGAGAGCGGACACATTGACATTCATCGTGTGAAGCAAGGTTCCTGCTAAGGCATGAAGCTGATACTCACCCAAAAGTGCGTCTGTTTTAGCGATTTCAGCGTCAACAGCCGCAGTAAAAGCTTCTGTTTCGGCGTCAAGAACATTGAGCAAGTCTTTTTGCCCAAGCTCAAATTGGCTAAAGAAATTGTCTCTGGCCAAGAAGCTTGCCTTGCTTGCGGCTTCAAAGTGAAGGGCTTGTTCAGCAGCAATAACTACACGATTGTGAACAATATCGATCTGTTCATCTAAAATATCCATGGTGTCGTGCAATGATTTCCTTGCGGCACGCACTTCAGCAGAATTGGCCTTAAATGTCGCCATATCTTCGCCACCATTGTACAAGTTCCATTGCAAATTGAGCATAGCCGTCCAAGAAAGCTCATAGGCATTTCCACCACTGTCAACATTGCTATAACTTGGACCAGCATCAAGGCTGATGTATGGCGCAAAAGCAGAGCGAGCATAATCTCTCTCGCCGATAAGCATGTCGATTTGCTCTAAAAGTGTCAAAAGACGGTAATTGCTTTGCAAGCAAGCTTCACGCACTTTTTCCGCACTTTCATAAGGCTTTGGAGCAGTATCTACTGGCAAGAGGTCTGCTGGTGGAGCTTCACCAACAAGACGTCTGTAAGCTGATTTTGTTGCGGCAAGGCTTTCTTGGTAAAGCAAGAGGGTTGTTTGCGCACGGTTTAATCGGCTCACCACCTGCTCAAGATCGCCCTTGCTTGAAAGACCTTGCTTAAAGCGAGCCTGAAGAAGACGCAAGATATATTTGTGTTCATCAACATTCATTTTTGACAAATGAATAAGTCTGTTCCAGCGCAAGATGTCAACATGCGCACTGATGGTATTCATGGCGAGCGTTGTAGCATTGTCGAGGATGAGATATTTGCTTGATTCAAGAGCGGCCTTGCGATTGCGCACAAGGGACGATGTCGCTCCACCTTCCCAGATGGTTTGGCTAAGGCCAAGACCGACATTTACTGTGCCCATAGGGTCATTATAATTGTCGATGCGTCTTCTGGCTTGGGTGCTTTCTTGAGTGACTCCGCCGCCAGCCCAAATGCCTATAGTCGGATAATAGCCGCCTTCTGCTGCACGCACTTCATAGCTTGCTTGCTCACGGCCTTCCTGGAGGCTTTGAATGTTTGGGCTGTATGAAAAAGCTTTGTCTAAGCTTTGAAAGACATCCACACCTGAAGCATCAGGATTTGAGACATTCCCACCAGAAACATAGCTCATTGTGGAAGCTGCTTCAGTTTTTTCGTGACCTGCCGCAAAGGCAAGTGTTGATCCAAAAACTGTGCAAAGAACCACACACAAGCACAAAGGCAGAGCCTTGAAATAAGACAAGTGGGCGTACATTTTTCGCATGATACCATCTCCTTTTTATCGGAAAAAGACTTTTTCTAGTCTTTTTCTACAAAAAAACGTGACCTAAATTTATGAAAAGATACACAAAAAACGTTTTTTTGTCAAGCAGACAAAAAAATCACAAAAAGAACAAAAATAAGAGCATTGACATATAGCCACAAAGCATAATCAAAAGAAAATTGCGCACATAGAGAGAAATGAGCAAAATAACGATCGCCGCTAGCAAAAAAGGATTGTCAAAAGAAAGATTCAGGCCCGACTTATCGCTCTTAACGATGACCCCACTCGCAATAATAGCCGTCAAAATGGAGGGCGACAAAAGCTCTAAAGCATCACGAATAAAGCTTGGTAAAACAATACGATTGGCAAAAATAAAAGGGCAAACCCGAAGAAAAAAGACAATAGCGCCCATGCCTAAAACGCACCAAACAATATGGTCTTGTGAAGGTATTTCGTTCATGATTTCGCTCGCTTATTTGCCCGATAAATAAGGCCCTGTACGATAAGGGGCGCAGAAATACAGCTGACAACAATGCCCAAATTATACGGCAAAGTCCATGTGCCAAGGTAAATAAGCAAAGCCAAAATTGACGCAATGAGCTTTTTTCGCACACGCAAATGCGGCACAAGCATGCCCAAAAAGGCGGCATAACTTAAAAATTCAAGGCGCAAATAACTGTTATAAGCGACAAGCTCTTCACCCACAAAAAGCCCCACACTTGTCCCAAAAATCCACGAACCATAACACATAAAGGCCGCTGTGCAAAAATAGGCGTATTTCGCCAAAGAAGAACCGCCCGAGACAAAGCGATTTTTCCCAGAGATAAAGGTTTCATCAACAATAAAAAAAGCCATGAACATACGCTTTCTTAAAGGCAAATCCTTCACATCTTCAATAAGTACAAGGCCATACAAGAAAAAACGCAAGCTTAAGAAA
>CAYJIB010000037.1:16891-17107 GCA_964370125.1 uncultured Desulfovibrionaceae bacterium | reverse complement strand
CCGATCCTAGCCTTGTAACCTATGCAGTAACCTTTACTGTACCTGATTACGCTGCTCTCAACTTGGTGAACCTTGGCACAACCATGGAACACGTTGTTGTACAAAAGTATGCTGCTGATGGCGCTGCTGGCGATAAGTATGAACTCGTTGCTGACATGGCAGCTGCAACAGCCGCTGACAAAGAAGTTGCTTGGGTAGAAAAAGCTGACGGTACTG
>CAYJIB010000037.1:15790-16881 GCA_964370125.1 uncultured Desulfovibrionaceae bacterium | reverse complement strand
AGTTAAAACTGGCGATGAATTTACAGCTCTTCCAGCTGGTAACTATGTTGTATTCTACACTGTAGGAATCACTGACAGCAAAGCTGTAAGCAATGTTGCTGTACTTACAAAAACTGCTAGCTTGTCAAAAGCTGTTAGCGCTTTGCCAGTAGCTTCTAATTATGTTCAATCAGCTGTTGGTACAATCGTATACACCGACAGAGGTGTTCCAGCTGTAGTTGATACTGCTGTTGAGAATAACCCATACGAAACAACAAGAGAAAACACTCACATTGCATACACAGCTCCAGCTGGCTCACTTGTTGGTGGCCCAGTAGAAGCATTTGAAGCAACTGGATTCACTGGTGGTGAATTGTACATCTTCACAAGAAGCTTCAGATACTATCCTGAAACTGTAAATGATATACCACAAACGCCTATCAACCTCGACGCCGGCAACTTGCGTCTCCAAAAGTGGAACAATGGCCAGCATCAAGCTAACTTCGAGCTTATTACTGCTCCTACACCTGCTGACGTTGATACACAAACAGAACTTAAAGACGGAAATTACGACGGTAAGTTCTGGGTAATGAAAGGCGATGCAGCTGACCAAAGTGTAGTGCTTGGCGAAGCTTACGAGACAGGCGTATTGTACACCGTATTCTTCGTAATCCAAAACGACGGTCCATTTGACACTGATGGCGACGTTGCAACAACAATTGCTGACCCGAACGGCCTCTACGCACAACCTGGCCACCACCACGACAGCAGCGGTTGTTCTGTAGGCGACACAAATGCTTACGATATGGCTCTCTTGCTCATCGCAGCTCTTGGCCTCGTAGCCCTTCGTGTCCGCACACGCAGAAGCTAATCAATCTGCCTAGTGAAAACTAGTTAAACAATAAACAGCGGGTGCTGTATTTAAACAACAGCACCCGCTTTTTATCATCAAACAAACATCTAATAGTTCAAAGGGAAGGGCACATAAAGAGAGCTTTTTTGCTTACATCCTTCAAACAAAAGTTTCAAAAATAAGCAAAAAATTTCTCTTTATTTGCCAGCCATTTGGCCGCTCATTTGGCAGTAAATATGCAAATGGAAGTAAATTCCAT
>CAYJIB010000037.1:0-15690 GCA_964370125.1 uncultured Desulfovibrionaceae bacterium | reverse complement strand
TTACCTGCCTGCATTCGCTCAAGGCCCGCTACAGCGGGCGACTGCCGTCGGCCATTTGGCCGCTCATTTGGCAGTAAATATGCAAATGGAAGTAAATTCCATTTACCTGCCTGCATTCGCTCAAGGCCCGCTACAGCGGGCGACTGCCGTCGGCCATAAGGAAAGAAGACAAAAAGGCATGGATGCTCTGCTCCGCAGGAGCTTGTTGCAGACAAAAAAATACATAAAAACTCAAAGCCTTGCACTCAAAAGCTCAAGGCCACAAATTAGGGAGACAGTGATTTAGACAAGATCCTACACGTTCTGGAAAAGCGAATTGCAAGAGTCGCGGCTTGCACAAAAAACGCCCTACCATTGGATTATTTGCTAAAACTTACCGCAGGGTTTCCTCTTTGTCCTTGCCCTTCACTGTCTCCCTTAAACCAAGCCTCCTTTTGGAGGCTTTTTGATCTTTTTACACATCAAATAATGCATTCTTCCGCTCACAGGCCTTCTCATCTCAGAGTAGAACAACGAGCCAACAAAAAAAGCCGCCTCATCACTTGAGACGGCTTTTGCATTTTTATTAGCGTATTTTCACGCTTTTTTAGAGTCGGCTAATTATTCTTCAAGCTCTCAACAATACTTGAAAGTTCATTGGCCTGTGCTGAAAGAGATATAATAGCCTCATTGGCTTCATCCATGGCGGCCTTTGTCTCTCTGGCAATAGCGTTAATGCTCTCAATAGAAGTGTTCATTTCATCAACCGTTGCGGATTGCTCTTCAGAAGCCGTAGCAATACTGCGCACACCGCTAGCACTTTCTTCTGCAATTTCAAGGATTTCTTGCAAGGCTTCGCCGCTTTGGCTGGCAAGATCTGTCGCGCTCTCAATACCCTTTACCGCTATGTCAACTTGACGCACATTTTCTTCTGTGCTTTGCTGAATAGCAGAAATCGCCTTTGATACATCAGTCGTAGAAGTAATTGTCTTTTCGGCAAGTTTTCTTACTTCATCAGCAACAACCGCAAAGCCACGCCCCGCTTCTCCCGCACGAGCTGCCTCGATAGCAGCATTGAGTGCAAGCAAGTTTGTTTGATCAGCGATATCAGAAATCACCGACATGACCGTATTGATTGATTGTGCATGATCCGCTAAAGTCGCCATATTCTCGCGCAAAATAACAGAATCTTCACGCACTTTGATAATCGATTCCATACATTTCTTTGTGATTTTCGCACCTTTTTGCGCTTTTTCCTTTGTTGAATCTGTCATCTCTGCACTTGTAACAGAATTTCTGGCGACCTCGATAATGGTTTCATTCATTTGATCCATCGCAAAAGAAGCTTGCTGCAATCTGTCTGCCTGTTCGCTCACACTGCTTAAGGTGTGCTCTATTTGAGATGAAAGTTCTTCCGAAGCAGAGGCCACAATATGCACAACACCTTCAAGATTTTCACCGGCCTCAATAAGGCCTTCACGCCTTGCTTGAGTTGCTCTCTCAGCCGCTTCGTTGGCTTCTCTTTGCGCTATTTCTGCTTGAGCAAGAGCTTCTTTTGCTTGATTTGTTGCCGCTTCTGCCTCTTGCACCGTACTGGCAAGATTTTCAATCATCGTCTTCATGCTTCTTGCAAGGTCAGAAATTTCATCGCCCCTTTGAGCTGCCTTGCCCATGACCTCTATTTGATCTTGGCGAAGTTCTAAGTTGCCTGCTGCAACATAGCCAGCTATTTCAGCACCCGCCTTCATGGCCGTTGCGATATTTCTGGCGACAAGCAAGATAATAATACCAACAACAAAGGCTATAATCACACCAATAATAATAATGTCCATAGTCAATGTTTCGATAGGCTCATCTAGCTCTTCAACTGGCGTATCGATTACAACAATCCAGTCCATACTTTTTACACGGGCAAAATGCGCATAAGAAGTAAGGCCCTCAAATTCAAAAACAGTCACACCACTGTCTTTTCCAACAAAGTCTTTCACAAAATCATAGCCCGCATCACTATTAGACACATACTCAGCTACACTGTCCATAAGAACAGTAAAGTCTTTGTCGTATACATAGGCGCGCATACTCTTTGTTAGGGAAATAGAACCTGTGGTCAATTCATGCAGCTCTGGGTAGCTCAAAACAAAGGTGAGAGCGCCAACGATCTTTCCATTATCACTTACTGGATAGGCTATCATTGCGCTATAAGTGTTTGTCGTCCTGCTCATGCGTGACTCAATACCCAATTCACCCTTAAGAGCATTTATTACAGAAAGATTTTTTGAATAGTCGTTCCTGATTGAGCGAGGATTTGTATGTCCAACAACCTTGCCCCTTGTGTCTGTGAGATAAGCATTTGTTATTGCAGGATAATCTTTAATTGTATTCTTCAATTTGCCGTTAATAATCTCTTGTTGATAAGCAGTAAGAAGACTAGCGTCACGATCTGCTTGCTCCAAATACACGACAATGCGCTCATCTTCGCTAAAAGTCTTTAGGATCCCCTGCACATAGAGCATGATATTGTCGAGTTCGCTTGCTTGAACAGCAGCCAGCGCACCAAGCTGCCTGTCATTGGCCTTTGAAAATTCTTCTTTTGCAATATATCCAGCCACATAGGAAAGAACAGCCAAGCCAATAATGGCGGGCAAAAGAATATAGACCAACATTTTTTTAAGTAGATTCATTTTCATAAAATCTCCACTATCATGATAATTATTTGATATCCATTATCACAAAGCTGTTTTTTTGTAAAGAGTCTTTTGGGATAAAGTTCGTTTACTTCAATGCGTTTATAAGTTTTTCAGTATCAAGTCTTTATAGCCGACGCTGAAAAACGCATTTTCTTGCGCTTTTCAGAAAGGCACGCTCACTCCAAATACTGCTTCGCAGACTCCAGAAGCAAGTTCTGGCAATTTGATTAGCGTGTTCTGGGCTAAAAAGTTTTCAATGTCAAAGGCTTCTCATCTTTTTCAGTGCCGACTTTATAATGAAAACATTTCTTTTGTAAGCACGCAAAAGCCTTTTTTCGTATCGGTCCTTTACTGCTCTTTGCTCTCTTTTCCAGACGAATTGTTTTTCGGCAAATTGTCTTTTTGGGGCATCGTTTTTTGTGCTTCTGGATAATGAGCCAAAAAGGCTTTTGTCTGTGAAGAAAGTCCAGCGGCTTCAGCCTTTATCATATCTTTTTGTGCACCTGCTGGGTGTCCGAGCTTTTGCAAAACAATTGAACGAATAGCATAAGCAAGGTCATAGGGGAAAGGCTTTTTTGCGCTCACAAGAGCCTCTGTAACATCGTCAAGAGCGTCGTCCAAATACTCCATTTGCAAAGACAAAATGCCGCGCCACAAGAGAGCCTCGGCGTATTTTGGCTCTGCCTCTAGAGCCTCATCAAAATAACCATAGGCAAGCTCTGGATTAGTACAAGTCACACCACCACGCCAAAGCACATTGCCCTTTGAAAAGGCTTGCTCGGCCTTAGCTGAAACATGACCACGCAAGCCAACAAGGTCAGATTCTGGCTGTTTTTTTTCGGCTGTGGCACAAGACTGTAAAATGAGACACAAAAAAAACATAGAAAAGATTGTCAAAATTTTGCGCATTGATTTTTGCATACTTGCTCGCTTATGAAGGTAAAAAAAAATGTGCCTGCAAAAACAAGCACATTGTTATAATAAAACAGCCTACTTGCTGGTCTTGCTTATTCAAAAAAAAATCTTGTCAACAATCCCAGTTCAGTAAGAAAAATTAGTAACGAGGTGGGCGTGGAGCCCTTGGTTTTGCCTCATTAACACGCAAGGTACGACCGCCAAAAGAGACGTTGTCCAAAGCTTCAATAGCCGCAGTTGCGCCTGGATCTTCCATTTCTACAAAGCAAAAACCACGAGCGCGACCGGTTTCACGATCGCTAATCAACTTTACAGAATCAACAGCACCGTACTCTTCAAAAAGATTTTGCACTTG
Organism: uncultured Desulfovibrionaceae bacterium; assembly: GCA_964370125.1. Taxonomy (GTDB): domain Bacteria; phylum Desulfobacterota; class Desulfovibrionia; order Desulfovibrionales; family Desulfovibrionaceae; genus CAYJIB01. The sequence continues at coordinate 11,754 of CAYJIB010000037.1, read as the reverse complement.
CTCTTCAGTCGCAGACCAGGGAAGATTCCCAACATAAATAGATTTCATCTAAAAAAAACCTCACACAAAAAAACATACAAACCATGCCAAAAACAACACAGCACCTGCTATGTATAACACAGTACCAAGGCGAACCTTAGCTAATTTTCTAGAAAAGTCAAGCTTTTTATCGAAATTTCATCGTTTTTTGAATAATTTGTACTTTTCATAAAAAAAAACAATTCAATATTTACAAAATTTGGTCCAAAAATTGTTGCAGGCGGGGATGTTTGGCCTCTGTAAAAAAAGTCGAAGGCCCGGCCATTTCAAGAATTTTTCCGTGGTCCATAAAAACAATGCGGTCAGCCACCTCACGAGCAAAACCCATTTCATGGGTCACCACAAGCATAGTCATTCCGTCTTTGGCAAGGTTCACCATAACTTCAAGCACTTCGCCTATCGTTTCTGGGTCAAGGGCAGAAGTTGGCTCATCAAAAAGCATAACCTTTGGCTGCATAGCAAGAGCACGAGCAATGGCCACACGTTGCTGCTGGCCACCAGAAAGACTTAGCGGATAAGAATTGACCTTGTCAGACATATTGACTCGAGTAAGAAGACAAAGGGCACGCTCTTCGGCCTCGTCTTGAGGCATTTTGCGAAGTTTCATTGGCGCAAGAGTAAGGTTTTGCAAGACCGTCATGTGCGGAAACAAATTAAAGTTTTGAAAAACCATGCCCACATCTTGACGAATAACATTGATATTGTTGTTTGGATCGTGAATATTTTGGCCGTCAAAGAAAATTTTGCCCTTGTCTATCGACTCAAGTCCATTGACAGCTCGTAAAAGGGTTGACTTTCCTGAGCCAGAAGGACCCAAGATAACAAGGCGCTCCCCTTCTGTCACTTCTAAGCTGACATCACACAAGGCGGGAAGCTCAGCAAAAAACTTCCATGCACCGCGCACTTGAATAATCGGCGAAGCGACCTCATTGCCTTCTGTGTTCATTTCATTAGTGCTTGTCATAATAACTCAACCTGCCTTCCATAATGCTGACCGCCTTTGAAAGCAACAATGTAATAATGAGATAGAGTAAGGCGATGAGGGTGTAAGTTTCAAAATATTCAAAAGTCTGCGAGGCGTATTCACGGCCACGACGTAAAAGATCGGCTACGGCAATAATCGACACTAGAGAGGTGTCTTTGAGCATGGCTATACATTCATTGCCAACAGGGGGCAAGATAGTGCGCATGGCTTGCGGCAAAATCACATAGCGCATGGTCTGCAGCCTTGTAAAGCCAAGCGACCTTGCGGCTTCATTTTGCCCATCATCAACTGACAAGATACCCGCACGAAAAACTTCGCCCATATAAGCGCCATAGCAAAAGCTGATCGCAATAACAGCAGAAACAACAGAAGGTACACGAACAATTACCCCAAGGGCATAGTAAATATAAAAAAGCTGCACAAGCAGAGGAATGCCGCGAATGATTTCAATATAGGTAGAGGCGACAAGATTGATCCATCTGTTTGAAGAAATACGGCCAAGGCCTGTTAAAAGACCAAGAGGCAAGGTGCACAAAAGAGAATAAATGGTCACCTCAAAAGTCACCAATAAGCCGTCTGGAACAAAGCGCAAAATCGGCATATAGGTTTCTGGCCAAAAAACACAAAGGCTGATAAGGGCAAGTATCGCACCACAAAAAGAAATGGACCAGGCATTGATCAGATACTTTTCTTTTGGATTAGGGATTGAAGCGCCGTCTGTCACTTCAATGCGAATATTGGCTTGATTTTGCATGAAACTCCCGTCGATAAAGCGGTTTCAAAGAAAAAATTTGCCCCAAAGACGGCTTGCATAAAAAAAGCGTCTCTGGGGCCTTAGTTTATATACTGTTTATTCGCCAAGCCATTTATTGTAGATTTCTGCTTCAACACCGCTCTTTCTAAGGGCTAAGATGCCTTTATTGATGGTGTCGGCCAAGGCTTTTTCATCTTTGCGGAAAACAAAACCGTATTCTTCGCTTTCAGGTGTGGTAAAAACAACTTGAAACTTACCGTCGAAGTCTTTTCTGCGATTGGCATAGTAACGAGCAACAGGTGAGTCACAAACAACGGCAAAGATATCGCCACGAGCAAGAGCTTCAAAAGCAAGGCCTACTTCGTCATAAGTCTTAATTTCTGCGTCAATCTTGGCCTTTGGCAATGTTTGGATAATGCCTGTTGTGCCGATTTGCCCGCCAACCATTTTACCATTTAAGTCTTGCAAAGATTTAACCGTATCGCCCTTACGAACAACGACTGATTGATGCACAGTGCAATAAGGAATGGAGAAAAGGAAATTTTTCTTGCGCTCTTCTGTGATGGTTACAGAAGAGGCGATCATGTTTACCTGACCAGAGGCCAAAGCACTAAAAATACCGTCCCAAGCGGTGTTTTGAACAACAAGATTGAGGCCTGTTTCTTTGGCCAAAGCTTTAACATAGTCAGGAGCAAGGCCTGTGACTTCTTTATCTGCGTTCAAAAGCTCCATTGGAGGCCACGTTGCATCTGAGGCGACAATAATTGTGTTGTCGCCAGCATTTGCAAAAGAGGCGCTAAGGAACATGCTCATCAAAAAAACTGCTAAAAAACGGTACATAAAGTCCTCCAGTAAAAGTTCATAATAAACTCTTTCATCTCATGTTCTCTTTTTTCTGTCAAGCTTTGCGGCGCTCTAGTCAAGCAAAGCCAAGGCTCAGTAATATAGATAATAAATCGATTTCTTGACAATTTGCCTTTTTTATGACAGTAAATTGACAATAATTTAGCACAAAAAACAAATCTTCTTAATTTTTTCAACAACAAAGAACAAAAAGCACTTGCAGTGAAAGGGATTTACACAAATGTACCCACAAAACAAAACCCTTAGCCAAACAAAACAAAGACAGACTTTTTTTGCCTTTCTCATAACTCTTTTGCTTTTCTTTGCCAATTCAAGCCTTGCAAATCAAACTTTTTCATTAACAGAAGAAGAAAAAACCTATATCCAACAAGCAGCCCCCATAAACATCACCTACGACGCCTTTTGGCCGCCTTTTGAAAAGTATGATGAAGAAAACAAAAAAGCCGAAGGCATAAATTATGAAATCCTTGAGCTTATAGCGGAGCTGACAGGTCTGAAATTTGAATTTATTCACGGTCTTACTTATGGCCAAGCATTAGAAAAATTAAGACTTGGAAAAACAGACATGCATTTAAGCTATGACACTTATGCCGAAAAAGCACATGAACTCAATGCCGTCTTGTCAAATACTTTCCTTTCAACCCCCATTGCTATGGTAGGCAAAAACTATGAAATTACTGACGACAGCGTTTTTGCAGTTTCAAAACTCCACCCTGTCATAATAGACTTTGTAAAAAAAACCTTTCCCAACCATACCTTGCTTGAATTTGATGATATAATCGCCGCTTATGATGCCGTTGAAAATGGCGTGGCGGACTATGCCTTTGAAAACGTCTATGCTGCCCGCATAAGCATTTCAGAAGGCGGCTATCCTCTTTTGCACATAGCCAACATTTTGCCTTTATACGATAATTTTTCCTTTATCTTTAACAAAGACACTGATCCAAAACTTATTTCAATTTTCAACAAAGCCATAGCCTCTTTTCCCCAAGATAAGTTCAGCTCAATCCTACTTGAACACACAACAAAACCCAGCTATACCTCTAGGTTTATGCAATTTTTGTCTTATATTGGCTTAAATTTGCTAACGGCAATTGGCTTTTTGCTCTTGCTTTTGATAACGCTTTTTTCAATGTACACAAGAAGACAGCGCTTGCTCAAAAAAACACTAGAAAGAAAACAAGAACAAGTACAAAATTTGCTCGACTCTTGCCCTATGCCCATTTATATTTCAGACCTTGACAGCTATGAGGTTTTGTATTGCAATAAAGCAACTCACGATTTTTTTGGGCACGACAATGTTGTTTCAAATCTTTGTTTTAAGGCCTTTAGAAATAGAGAAACACCCTGCGAAATTTGCACAAATGATACAATAAGAAAGCTCTCTACCCCCTATGTGTGGAATCGCTATGACGAGGATTTAAAAAGACATGTGCAGCTGGTTGATTCTTGCATTGCATGGGACGACAAAGCAAAGGTACGTCTGTCTATCCTAACAGACATCACAGAAACTCTCTCGCTACAAAAACAAAAAGTCGAAGGCGAGCGCAATACCGTTATTATCGACAATCTTCCTCTTTGTGTAACTTTTTGGAACGAAGCTGGCGATATCATTGATTGTAACCAAGAAGTTGTCAATATATTCGGTTTTAAAACAAAACAAGACTATATCGACAATTTTACAAAAGTTGCCTCGCCCACCTACCAACCAGATGGCAGAAATTCTGCCGCCACCATTGCACAAAACCATATAGATGTCCTTGAACAAGGCTATCTCCGCTTTGAATGGATGCACCAAAATATTGATGGTGAGCTTATTCCTTCTGAAATTATTCTTGTGCGTACCATGCTTGGCTGTGAGACGGTGGTTGTTTCCTACATTAAAGACTTGCGTGAAATCCAAAAAACAAAAGAATTGCTTAAAGAAGCTGAAATTCGTCACACGATTATGCTTGACTCCATGCCTATGGGGGTCCATTTTTGGGACGACAATAACAATCTTATTTATACGAATGATGAATCCGTTACACTTTTTGGTTTCACTTCAAAAGAAGAGTTTATTAAAAATTTCCACACTATACACCCAGAATTCCAGCCTGACGGTCGTCGTTCTGCCGATGTTGTTGCAGCTCAAGTCGAACAAGGCTTTGCCGAGGGCAAATGCAAATCTGAAATGCTTTGCTTAAATGTCGTTACGGGTGAAGAAATTCCTGTAGAAATTTTCATGATTAGAGCTTCATATCTTGGGAAAAATGGTCTCATTATTTACTTTAGAGATCTGCGTGAAGAAGTGGCCATGCTCAAAGAAATCGCCAAGAACGAACAAGATTTGCGCCATGCGAAAGAACTTGCCGAGCAAAGTGCGCAGGCAAAAAGCGAATTCTTGGCCAATATGAGCCACGAAATCCGCACGCCCATGAACGGCATTCTCGGTCTTTTACATCTTTTGCAAAAAAGCTCTATGACTGAATTACAAGAAAATTATGTGCAAAAAAGTCTTTTCTCTGCCGACAATCTCATGCGCATTATCAACGACATTCTTGACTTTTCTAAAATCGAAGCCGGCAAGCTTGAAATGGAAGAACACCCCTTTGTACTTAAAAATATCGGCAAAGATATTAAAGACTTGTTTGGCACAATCAGCACTGAAAAAGGCCTTAGCCTTGAAGTTGAACTTGGCGAGCACGCAAATACCCGCTTGCTTGGTGATGCCTTACGCTTAAAGCAGGTGCTCTTTAACCTTGTAAGCAATGCCATAAAGTTTACCGAAGAAGGCGGTGTTTCTTTAAAGTTAGAGACAACCTTAGGCCACAAAGGCAACCTGCATTGTCAATTTGCGATAAAAGACAGCGGCATAGGCATAAGCCCAGAACAAAAAGAACGCCTCTTTTCTGCCTTTACCCAAGCCGACAATACCGTCACACGCAAATACGGCGGAACAGGACTTGGCCTGGTTATTTCTAAAAACATTCTTTCTATGATGGGCGGAACAATTTGGGTGGAAAGCGAAGCAGGCAAAGGCTCTACTTTCTTCTGTACGGCTATTTTCAAGCTTGCCCCAAATATTGCCGAAGGCCAAGAATTGACAGAAGAAATTTTTAGCATTGACCTGAATGATTTCAAAGGCAAACACCTCCTGCTTGCCGAAGACAACGATATCAATCAGCTTGTCGCACAAGAATTGCTTTTTGCCGCAAACTTCACTGTTGACATTGCTGTTAATGGCAAAGAAGCCCTCGAAATGCTTAACAAAAACACCTACGACGCCATCCTAATGGATATTCAAATGCCGATCATGGACGGCTATACCGCAACAGAACATATTCGTAGCAAGCCCGAGTACGCTTCCCTGCCCATTATTGCTATGTCGGCTCATGCTATGAAGGGCGACAAAGAAATAAGCCTCTCTTATGGCATGAATGACCATATCACAAAGCCAATAAACCAAGAAATCTTATACAAGACATTGCATTTTTGGCTTGCAAAGAAATAGGTATTGCAATGAAATTGAGCGCAAAAGCTGTAAAAGCCTTGAATTTTTAAACGAAAGTGCCCAAGAAAATTGAAAGAATGCAAACTTTTAAAAAAAGCTTGCACAAGAAGATGTCTTTTTCAAGGAAAAGAGAATCAGCAAAAAGGCTTTTGAATTGAGGCTTTAGGGATTTTCTTTGAGAGAAAACTTCTTCCCAAAGAAAATCCCTAAGCCATAAATCTTCTTCAACTATCTTTGTGTTTAAGGCTTATCCCTTCAAGATAGAAGTAGTTGTGCTCAGCAATATTCACAGAACGCTGCCAAATACGCGTAAGCGAGTGCACAATCAGAATAATACGCACGACAAATTCTGCGCTCTTCCCTTCAGCCTTGCCAAATCGCTCAATGGTCTTTTGCAAAACCTCAACCTCAGCCTGCGCAGCCTTGGCTTCATTTTGGCTCAAGATCACCGCTTTTTCAGTATCGTTGTCACGAAAAGCGGCAACAGCTTCATTAAAAGCCTCTTGCGTGCGACCCATCAAGCTCAAAACCTCTTCCATAACCTGAAAAGAAGCGGTGTCCTTCATAAGCAAAATATGCTGAGCAATGCTGACCGCTTCATCACAAATGCGCTCAAGATCGGTAATAATGCGCAAAGAACTCATCACAAAACGTAAATCGCTCGCCATAGGTTGACTGCGCACCAAGATAGAAAGCGCCCTGTCGTCTATTTCGTTTTCAAGGGCATTGATTGTAGCGTCGCCGTCAATAATGGCCTTGGCTTTTTCAGCGTCACCGCTTTGTAAAATTTGCTGCGTTCTTTCTAAAACAAGCGAACTTTCAGCACACATCACCAAGATTCGAGTCCTGAGGCTCGAAATCATTTCTTGTAAACGTAAATCTTCTTTTGGCATAATCTTTACCCAAATCTTCCTGTAATATAGTCTTCGGTTTGTTTTTGTTGTGGCCTTGAAAAAATGTTCTTTGTGTCGCCATATTCAATCAATTTGCCCATATAGAAAAAGGCTGTATTATCTGAAACACGGGCGGCCTGCTGCATATTGTGTGTCACAATAATAATAGTCAGCTGGTCTTTAAGCTCGTGAATACTTTCTTCAACTTTTTGGGTGGCTATAGGGTCAAGTGCGCTTGCTGGCTCGTCCATAAGCAAGACCTCTGGCTCAACAGCAAGGGCACGAGCAATACAAATACGTTGCTGCTGGCCACCAGAAAGACCAAGGGCAGAATCGTGCAAGCGGTCCTTTACTTCTTCAAAAATCGCCGCACGACGCAAAGCTTTTTCAACTCTTTCAGAAATATCGCTTTCGTTTTTATTGCCATTAACCCGAAGGCCGTAAGCCACATTTTCAAAAATACTTTTTGGAAAAGGATTTGGCTTTTGAAAGACCATGCCTACACGTCGGCGAAGAGAGACCACATCGGTATCTTTGGCGTAGATGTTTTGCCCATCAAGCAACATTTCACCTTCAACTTTAGCAGAAGGGATCAAATCGTTCATGCGATTTAAGCAGCGCAAGAAGGTGCTCTTCCCACAGCCAGAGGGCCCAATAAGCGCCGTAACATGTTTTTCCATAAAATCAAGATTGATGTCAAACAAAACTTGATTGCTGCCATAATAAAAATGTACATTCTTTGTTTCAAATTTAGCTTTCATTAAATCCCTCGGTATGTTGGCTGGCAAGAGGCAAGGTAAAAATCATAGAGGTTGTTGCGTATTCGCCATGACTGACACTTTCTGCCCAAATGCTTCCTCCGTGCCGATCAATACTGTGCTTGCAAATGGCTAGGCCAAGGCCTGTTGAAAGCCTGTCAGAACCACGGTCTTGTTCTACTCGGTAAAAACGCTCAAAAATGCGTTCGATATGTTCTGCTGGAATGTAGACCCCTGTATTTTCGACACAAAAAGTGCAAATACCGTCTTTTATTTGTGAAAGAACACGAATCCTTGATTGCTCTTGGGCATAACGACAAGCGTTTTCTAAAAGGTTCAAAAAAACTCGTTCAAGTTCGGGCTGACTGGCATAAACGAGACAATTTTCATCAATATCTACGGTAAGTTCAAGCCCTTTTTGCTCGATGATATTGCGGCAAAAATTTGCGGCTACATTGAAGGCAGAAAGCGCAGAAACTTGTCCAAATTCAAATTGCTCTTTACCATTTTCAAGGCGAGCAAGAGACAAAAGTTCTTCGATAAGCGAGCCAAGATAGGCGCTGTGCTTGTGAATAATGGTGGCAAATTTCCGCCCATTCTCTGGCAATTCTTGCATGTTTTCAAGCGTTTCAGCATAGCCTTGAATAGCGGTCAATGGGGTTCGTAATTCGTGCGAAACATTGGCAACAAAATCTTTACGAATTTTTTCAAGGCGCACAAGGTCGGTGATCTCATGAAAGCCAATAATTAAAGCAATGTTTTTATTGATTTTTTTAGGTCTTGCCAAATAAACGGTAAAATGCCTGCCCGCAAAAATTTCAAGCTTGAGTGAATGGTGGAGTTGCGCCGGATTTTTCCCTTCAGCTTTAACTTCTTCATACTGCAAGATTTCTTCGATTTTGTTTTGTAAAAGAGGCGAAGCAAGACATTCAATCATCTGAATTTTATTATGTTCTGGAACAATATCTCTGTCGGGAAGACTTGGACACAAAAGCTGGCGAAAAGCCGCATTTGTGCGCCGCACATTTCCCGCATTGTCCAAAAGAACAATGCCGTCACGCATAGTCGCAAAAATCACTTCTAGCTGAATAGACTGCTCTCGCATAACAGAAAGCTGGTCTTGAATATTCTCTGCCATTCTGTTTACGGCATTGGCTAAGGGCACAAATTCCTTGCCCGGAACATAATGCAAGCGGCTGGCATATTTACCGAAAGAAATAGCTTCAATCACATCAAGCATGGTCTTAAACTGTCTCTTTATCGTATACGACAGGCCAAAAGCTAAGAGCAAGGCCGCCACAATACCAAAAACACAAACAAAGGCTATGGCCTTAAACAATTCGTCTAAGCGTTCGGCATAAATCTTAAAAGGGCTAGCCAATCGCAAGACAAAGTCTTCACCCAAAGGCTTTGCAACATAGATAAAGTCAATGTCCAAAGTATTGCTATAACGTTTTGAAAAACCACGACTTTCACTTAATGCAGCAAGGAATTCTGGTCTATCGGCGTGATTGTCCATTTCTTTTGTTTCTTCTTCGCTAAGCCCAGAGTCAAAGACCACATCGCCATTGTTCTTCATAAGGGTAAGGCGCAAATTTTGCGTAGCCAACCTTTGACGAATGGTTTCATAAGGAATGCGAGGAAGGACTTTTTCATTATCCAACTGAAAGAAGAGGCTCGCAATCTCAAGCTCATCAAAGGCCTGATTTTTTGCGTCTACAAGAAAGCTTTCTTGTGTCGAAGCATAAAAGAAATAGGCGGGAATGAGTAAGGCCGTTACAATGGCCGCCACCAAATATAAAAAAATACGCATGAAGAATGACATTGTTGTTTCCTATTTTATCCTATAACCAAGACCTCGCACTGTCTCAATAAGCGCACCTTCATCACCAAGTTTTTGGCGCAGGCGACGAATATGCGTATCAACAGTGCGGCTATAGCCTTCAAAATGATAGCCCCAAACGGCGTCAAGAAGCTGTTCACGAGTGCGAACAAGCTGGGCGTGCCGCATAAGGTCTTCTAAAAGGCGAAATTCTGTTAGTGTGGCATGGACAGCTTCATCTTTAACAAAGACTTTATGAGCGGTCACATCGATACGAATGCCATTTCTTTCAAGATGCTCCACACTTTCTTGTGCTTTTGGCGCATTTGTTGTTCTCTTTAAGATTTTCTTTATCCTTAAAAGAAGCTCACGAATGCTAAAGGGCTTAACGACATAGTCCTCAGCCCCAAGCTCAAGGCCGACGACCCTGTCGAGTTCTTCGCCCTTAGCCGTTAAAAAGACAATAGGACTGTCGCAAAATTTGTGTAATTCTTTGCAAGCCGTAAGCCCGTCCATTTCTGGCATCATTAAGTCCAAAAGGATAAGGTCTGGCTTTTTTTTGCGTGCAATTTCAAGACAGCGCAAGCCGTTTTCGGCTTCTTCTGTCACATAGCCTTCGCGGTTTAAGTTGAAGACGAGCATATTTCTGATATCCTCATCGTCTTCAACTACTAAAATAGTTATCTTTTTCATAGCAGAAAAAACTATGCCCCCTCTTTGTCAGTTTCACGAAGAAATTGTTACAATTTTGTGACAAAAAAAGCAATGAATTTGTCACAAAACATCTTTTTTTCTGTAACAAATTTGACACATTCAAAGAGCATATTCCTTTTCAAGCGAAAGCATTCCTGCTTTTTGCGAACAGTGGAAGGAAGGCTTCAAAGCCATTTTTGTAACAATATAATCACATACTCATGGAGTAATCAAAATGAAAATCACTTCACTTTTTTCAACCCTTTTCTTGGCCCTTTTCGTTTTTGTGGCTGGCGCAAATGCCGCTTCACAAATTAAAGTAACAGGCTCAACAACTGTTTTGCCTATCATGCAAAAAGCTGCAGAAGATTACATGGCGGCCAATCCTGGCACAGAAATCGTTATCTCTGGTGGCGGTTCTGGTAGCGGTATCAAATCCCTTATCGACGGCCTTTGCACAATCGCTATGGCTTCTCGTGACATCAAGAGCAATGAAGTCGCTCTTGCACAAAAAAATGGCGTAGAGCCAAATCGTGTAGCTGTTGCTATCGACGCCCTTATCCCTGTTGTAAACCCAAAAAACCCTGTAAAAGCTATCAGCTCTGCTGACCTTCAAGCCATCTACATGGGCAAAATCAAAAATTGGAAAGAACTTGGCGGAAACGACGCCCCTATCGTTGTTATCTCTCGTGACACCTCTTCTGGCACCTACGAAACCTGGTTTGAAAAAATCATGAAGAAACAACGTGTTATGCCTGCTGCCCTGCTTCAAGCTTCTAACGGCGCCATCGTGCAAACCGTTGCTGGCAATCCAAACGCTATCGGTTACATCGGCTTTGGCTACCTCAACGACGATGTCAAACAAATCGATGTTGACAATGTAGTCGCTAGCCAAACAAGCGCCCTTGACGGTTCTTGGAAAATCGCTCGTGAACTCTATGTCTTCACAAATGGAAAAGGCGACAAAGAAACACAAGCCTTCATCGCCTACCTCCTCGACCCGAAAAAAGGACAAAAAGCCGTAGCTGAAATCGGCTTCATCCCCCTAAGCAGCAAGAAGTAACATTTTCTGAAGGGGAAAGTTTCTGGGGGAAAACTTTTTTGAAAAAAAGTTTTCCCCCTGCTCTATTAAGGGCCCCCTTTCAAAAAACCTTAATTAGTCAACTAATTTGACGATAGCATGAATAAACTAAGGGGCTTTTAGCCCTTTTTTTTATCCGTACATTCAGGCTGAAAACATCAAGGTAAATAAATACCTTATACCTCGTTTTTTGCAAAGAATCGCTATGCGTTAAAACAAGCAAACATGCAAAAAACGATGTTTGGTTTTGAACGATTTGAGATGATGCTCAGATTTTTGCCGCCAGCGAGGCAAAATTATTTTTTCTGCGTAAGCGTACTTAAGTACGTGCGCATAAGAAAAAATAATTTTAACGAAGGTGGCGGCAAAAAG
>CAYJIB010000036.1:15542-17466 GCA_964370125.1 uncultured Desulfovibrionaceae bacterium | reverse complement strand
TGCTTTTTCAACAGCCTGCCTTTCTTCCTAAAGCACACACAAGCTCATAAGGAATAGTCTGCGCCCAATGGGCAAGCTCATAGACGCTTATGCTTTCTCTAGCTCCCTTTGACCCACCAAGCACATAGGCCATATCGCCTTGTTTTGCCAAAGGAATATGCGTGCAATCAATCATCGTCATCTGCATACAAATGCGCCCAAGGACAGGGGCCCTCTCACCACAAAGAAGCATAAAAGCCCTGCTCGATGAAGCAAGCAAATAACCGTCTGCATAACCAATGGCTACGATAGCAACCTTCATGTCTTTTTGTGCTGTAAAAGTGCAACCATAACTGATGGTTTCGCCAGCCCTTACTGTGCGAATAGAAAGGATAGGCGCGCAAACTGACATAACGGAACGTAAATCAGCATACATACTATCTTTTTTTTCTGACACTTCGAACTTGCCTTTTTCTGTTTCGCTTACAGAACAAAAAGGATCATAGCCATACAAAGCAAAGCCTATCCGTCCATAACATTCTGGACTAGCTCCAAGCCTTTCAAACAAAGCCTTTTGCAATCTTTCTTGCATACTGACAAAGGCTGCAGAATTGGCAAAACTGACTTTGGCACTTGGAAAAACTTTGACAATTTGCTCAAACATACAAAGAAAGTTTTCGATTTGCTTTTCACTGTGTTCAGCAAAAGCACAATCATCGGCTACTGCAAAATGTGAGGCTACATAGAGCGGCCTTAAGCAAGACTTTTCCTTAAGGCTTGTAAGCAAGGCGGGAATGTCTTCTTTACAAAAACCAAGGCGGCTCATGCCTGAATCGAGCTTGAGCACAAAGGACACCTTGTCTTTTTTAAGCTCACAAGCGGCCTTGTACAAATTGTCAAGGCAGTTCATTGAATGCACAGCAAGGCAGATCTCATGCCGAAGTGCGCGCAAAATTTCAGAATAATTTACAGCTCCCATATGGGCAAAGATCTCAGCCTTAATGCCGGCTTTGCGCAAATTTACAGCCTCGCCCACTGTACTAACAATCATACCCAAAGCGCCTTCATCTTCAAGGATTTTGCCTGTATAGATCATGCCGTGACCATAAGCATTGGCCTTTACAACATACAAAACCGATCCCTTTTGCTGCAAAAGGCGGATATTGTGGCGCAAGGCCTCTTCATCACACAAGACCTGCACCAAATTTGCCTCTTCTGGGCTATTTTCCTCTAGCATGTTTGTCCTTTTCACATCAAAAAATCATGAAAATTTAGTTTAATACAAAAAATCAAGCTTGACCAAATGTTTCTGCCTGCGGGATTTGCAAGCCCTTGGTCAAATAGGCATTGGCAAGAGGCGCAAGAAGGGCCTTGTCATAGCGGGGATCGGCTAAAAGCTCTTGTAGGGCTTCTGTGAGCCCCTTTCCTTTTGCATAAGGGCGATCCATAAGCATGGCAGAAAAAGAGTCGGCAATGGCCGCTATGCGCCCGATTTTTGAGATGTTTTTAGACTTTGAAGGGTAGCCAGCCCCGTCAAGCCTTTCGTGGTGTTCAAAGGCTGCCTGTTGACATTCTGGGTACAAAATTTCGAGTTTTTGCAACATACGTATGGTTTGCGTGCTGTGTTGTATCACTTTATCTTGCTCTGGCGGAGTGAGGCTATGCTTTTTTGAAAGAATAAAAACAGGTACCTTGCTCATGCCTGCATTCATCATCAAATAAGCAAGGGCTGTATTGTCAAGCAACTTCCGAGTGCTTTTCTCATTTGGAGCACCAAGAAGATAATACCACATACCAATCATCAGGCCATTTATCATGTGCTCGATCAAATTGTATTCGCCTGTATAAAGTTGCGCCATAAAAGTCTTAATAAGATATTTGTCTTTTGAAAGAAGCTCTGTAAAGACCATCAAGTCTTTATAGAGCATTTCATACACAGGCTTAA
>CAYJIB010000036.1:0-15532 GCA_964370125.1 uncultured Desulfovibrionaceae bacterium | reverse complement strand
GGTTGATCAAGAAAGGCATAAAGGCGCAAGCGAAAGGCGTCTCGAACAAGGTGTGCCACCTCTTTTGACGTAAAGTTTGGATCAAGTAAAACGAGTTCGATTTGCTTGGCAATGTGTTGTCCATAAATAGGCAAGTCTGAACGAGAGGCAAAAAGAATTTCGTTCGCACACAAATCGGCAACTCTTTCTACTTGCGCGTCCGAAAAACGGGCGCCTTTTCTTGAAAAAGGAACAAGTTGCAAAAGATCTTCGCGAAATTCAAAGAAATCCACGGGAGGATAATACTTGTTGAAACTCGTCAAAATCTCCATACTGATGGGATAGTATTCTTCACGGATATTATCAATAACCGACATCGCTATTTCCTATAAATCTTCACAAGGTTTGTACTTGTACTGTCTTGATTGTCTTTATTTGGTTGACCCGCTGTAATGATAATTTCATCACCAGAAACAAAGAGCGGCGACGAAGCGATATAGCGCTCTACTCTTTCTAAATGCGTCACACCTTCACCATAAGCCATTTGTGGCAAAACGCCCCAAGAAAAATTCAAAGCCTTTAAGACAGACTTGTCAAGGGTTAAGGCATGAACAGGCCTGCTTGGTCGTAAGCTCGACACAAGGCGCACAGCCTGGCCTGAAAGACTGTGAATAACGATGGCCTTTGCCTTTGATTTTTCTGCTAAAAGACAGGCCGCATAAGCCAAAAAGTCTGAAACAGCGTGAGAGGGATCTGGCAAAACAAGGCTGGCCCTTTCTTCCAAGAAATTTTCAGCCCTTGTCGTAATATCGTTCATGAAATTGACTGTTTCAACAGGATATTCACCCATAGCGGTTTCTTCTGAAAGCATAACACAATCTGCCCCATCAAGCACAGCATTGGCCACATCTGTCACTTCTGCCCTTGTCGGGCTTGGACTTGAGACCATTGAGAGCAGCATTTGTGTGGCCACGATAACGGGCTTTGCGGCCTCATTACAGGCTTGAATGATGCGTTTTTGCATACTGGGGAGCTCAGCCAAAGGACATTCAACACCAAGATCACCACGGGCCACCATGATAATATCGGCCTCTTCTAAAATAGGCCCAAGACTGTCAACGGCGCATTGGCGCTCAAGCTTTGCCACAACAGGCACGCAGTAGCCAAGTTCACGGATAAGCTCTTTAGCGTCGACAACGTCTTTTGGCCCTTGCACATAAGAAAGAGCGACAGCGTCTACACCAAGGGCTAGACCTTCTTTTAAGTCACGCCTGTCTTTTTCTGTTAAAGCGGGGAGGTTTAGAGCTTTGCCAGGCAGGGCAAGACCCTTTCTCGACGTAATAAAGCCTGTATTTTGTGATTCAAGCACAAAAAGGCCATCCGCTCTTTTTTCTATAACAACAAAGTGCAAACTCCCGTCAGCAAGAACAACGCAATCGTCAGCCTCGAGTTCTGAAAACACAGCTTCATTATCAAAAGGAATATAAGGCAATTCCTTACAAAAGCAAGCCGAAGGACCAAGAAGAAGCTTGTCGCCTTGCGCCACAGAAATAGAACCTTCACCCGAAAGATTGCCAATACGGATTTTGGGCCCAGACAAGTCTTGCATAATGGTCAAAGGCTTTTTCACAAGCATTTCAAGAGAGCGGATAGTATTTATAAGCTCAACAAAAGAAGCCGCTTCACCATGAGAAAAGTTCAAGCGAAAAATACTGACCCCGGCCTGAATCAATCTCAAAATCATTGACCTTGAATTTGATGCAGGACCAAGAGTTGCAATAATCTTTGTTTTCATAGCATTTTCCAATTTTTGTTAAGATATGAGAATTGCCTTCTATTTTGTACCCTTATTGCAACATTTGTCAAGAATTTTTATCAACACAAAAAAAAGCAAGGTCAAAATTTATTTTTCATAAATACTTTTCACAAAACAAATTTTTTAAAAAATAGCCCCTTTTTCTTTTGAAAAAGCTTGACAAAAAGCCGAAAATGGTAGAAAGTGGAAAAAAGTGGGAATTAGTGGTGGATTTTGGCAGGAAAAGTGGGAAAAAACACTGCCACCAAGGAAGAAAAGCCGCTCCAAGTGGACTTTTCAAAAACAAACATCAATAAAATCAAAAACATAGAAAAGACATGACAGAAGTAAAAGCCAAAAACCATTTCCGTGGGCAATCCTATCGCACAATTGATGCGAAGGGACGTATGCTCATGCCGCCCGAATTTCGGGAGGTTCTTGGCTCACGTGCAGAAAGTGCGAGCTTTGTCTTGACCATTTATGACAATTGTATTGTCGGCTACCCTCAGCCCGATTGGCTCGACTTTGAAGAAAAATTTGCCAAAATCCCCAATGCTTCTAGGAAAATCCGTGACTTTCGCAGAAAGGTACTTGGCGGTGCCGAAGAGCAAGTTCTTGACAGTCAGGGCCGTGTGCGCCTTTCTCGTGCGCATTTGGAATACGCCGGCATTGAACACGGTATTATCTTAGTTGGCCAGGGAAAGCATTTTGAGATTTGGGATCAAGAACGCTTTAAAGCTCTGCTCAACCAGGACTTTGACGATGTGGCAGATGAGCTTTCTGAAAGCGGCATAGATTTTTGTTTGTAAAAAACAGTGAGCAAAATATGGAAAGACCTTTTTCTGACGCCGATTTCACAGCTGTGCACAAACCTGTGCTTCTTGAAGAAGTGCTCTCGATGCTTGCGCCAAAAAAAGAAGCTCGTATTCTTGATGGCACTCTTGGCCTAGCGGGTCATGCAAAGGCCTTACTTGAGCTTGCGGGTGATGAGGCAAAGCTTCTTGGTCTTGACAGAGACGAAGCGGCCTTAGCGTACGCAAAAGAAAGGCTCAAAAGCTTTGGGGAAAGAGTTGCATTTTGTCATTGTCCTTTTAGCGAGGTAGACAAGGCTCTTGATGATTGTGGCTGGGATTTTATTGATACGGCCCTTATCGACATCGGTGTATCTTCTTTGCAACTTGACGAGGCTGAGCGTGGTTTTAGTTTTTTGCAAGACGCTCCCCTTGATATGCGCATGGACAGAAGCCAAGGGCATAAGGGTCTGTGGACCTTTGTCAATACCGCTCGTTTTGAAACAATCAAAGAGATTATAGCAAAGTACGGCGAAGATCCACAAGCCGGTCGCATTGCCAGGCACATTATCAATTCTCGTGAAAAAATGCCGATCAACACCACCCTTGAACTGGCAAATATTGTCAGTCAAGCCTACCCCGCTGCATGGCGTGCAAAAGCCAGAAACCACCCCGCCACTCGCACTTTTCAAGCTTTTCGTATGCACATCAATGACGAACTTGGCGAGCTTTCGGCCTTTCTTTCAAGCATTATTCAACGCCTTCATATTGGCGGGCGTCTTGGAGTCATCACTTTTCATTCTATTGAAGACCGCATTGTCAAACACAGTATGCGTGATCTTGCAAAGGATTGTATTTGCCCAAGGCATATTCCTTTTTGCAAATGCAAAAACAAAGCCCAAGTCAAAATCCTTACCAAAAAACCCATTGGTCCAAGCCCTGAAGAAGAAAGAGACAATCCTCGCTCACGTTCGGCAAAATTGCGTGTTATTGAAAAAATCGCACACAAAAGCCAAAAAACAAAGGAAGGCTAAGCATGAAAAACACTCAAAATCGTGGCTGGCTTCTTCTTTGCCTTATAGCGGGTATGGCCGCTATGCTTATGGGTATGGTGCATGTGTGGTTGGGTATTGGGCGTACAGACATCGCTTATGAAATGCGAAAAATGCGCACAAGTTATGAACAAAATCTTGCTCTAAGAAATAAGCTCGAAGTCGAAAGAGAGCGCCTGCTTGCCCCCTATGCTCTAAGCCAACACGCCGAACGTTTGCAAATTCGAGAAGCCAGAGTTGGACAAATCAGACGCTTGCAACAATCAAAGACAAAGAAGAATGCCTATGACTCGCACAAATAAATTTTCAAAGAAAGTACCGAAAATGGTCGCAGAACAAGTCTCTGAAAAGCCCATTAAAAAATTGCCAAAGAAGTCACCTGCTGGAGCGACGAGAAAAGTACCCAAAGGCCCTTCTGCAGAAGCTCAAAAGTCGTCGACTAAGCTTTCTGGTAAGCTTTCTGGCGTTTTTTCAGAAAAATTGTCTGCGATTGTCGCAAAGAAAAAAGCTAAAGCAAGCACAAAAAAGCCGCAAGCAGAAAGAATACAAAGTCTTCAAGAAGAAAATACAAAAAAAGCTGTACCTCTTCCCTCATTGGCTTTTTTCAAAAAACTCGATTGGGCGACTTTTCGCTTTCGTTCTATTTCCTTCTTCTTTATTTTTGCCTTTAGCATTATTTGGCTGCGTATGGCCTATTTGCAATTGTGGGAAGGCTCATTTCTTGCGGCAGGCGCAAAAAGACAGCACCTTGTTTCAGAGGTCATAACCAAGCCAAGAGGCATCATCACCGACAGAAATGGCTATATCTTAGCCAGATCTGTGCGTATCCGCTCGGTCAGCGCCGATCCACGCCTTGTCGAAGATATTGACAAGTATACTGAAATTCTTTCTGGCATTCTTGACTCTTCACCAGAATACATTCACAAGCAGCTTTCTCGTAAAAAAGCCTTTTCGTGGTTACAAAGAAAGGTCACAGACGCCCAAGCCCTTGAAATTCAAGAAGCCGATTTGCCTGGCATTATGCTCAATAAAGAATACGAAAGGGTCTATCCTTACAAGCAAGTGGCGGGGCAGCTTCTGGGCTTTGTAGGTATTGACGGCAACGGTCTTGAAGGCCTTGAGCTTGCTTATGACAAGACCCTCTCAAGCCTTTCTACTCGTGAAATTTCACAAAGAGACGCCATGGGGCGACGTTTGTATGTTGACAATAAGGCCGATACGCAAACAAATCATGACATTCGCCTAAGCCTCGATATGCAAGTGCAATTCATAGCCGAAGAAGTCCTTGCTGAAGCTGTGAGCGAGGTAGACGCCAAATGGGGCGGCGCTCTTGTTGTTGATGTAAAGAGCGGCGAAATCCTTGCTTGGGCGCAATTTCCTTTTTTTAATCCCAACAATTTCCGTAAATCAAATCCCGCTCTCTACAAAAACCGCCTAGCCCTTGACGCCATTGAACACGGTTCTACCTTAAAGCCCCTTGTCGTTGCTGCGGCCTTGCAAGAAAGTGTGATCACAAAAAATTCTGTCTTTAATTGCGAAGACGGCGTTTGGGAAACAGAACATATCACTATTGGTGATGACGGCCGTGCCTATGGTGACCTTTCAGTCAACCAAATTCTTAGTTATTCAAGCAACATAGGCATTGCCAAAATCGGCCTTGAACTCGGCACACGCCGCTTTCATCATTCTTTGCGCACTTTGGGCTTTGGCCAGCGCACGCATTTGAATTTAGCAGAAAGCAAGGGCATTTTACACTCGCCACAAAAATGGTCTGAAAGTGACCTTATGGCCGCCGCCTTTGGGCAAAGTATGGCCGCAACCACCCTGCAAATGGCACAAGCTTATTTGACCCTTGCCAATAAAGGCCTCTTTCGCCCTATTCGTTTGAATATGAGTGACGCTTACAATGATGGCGGCAATCAGCGTATTTTTTCTGAAAAAACGGCACAAGATGTTTTGCTGATGATGCAAGAAGTTGTCGATTATGGCACAGGGCGCAGAGCCGCTATTAAGGGCATTGACGTCGCAGGCAAGACTGGTACAGCACAAAAAGCCGACAATACGGGCAAATATGGTTATGGTGACGGCCGTGTTGGCTCTTTTGTTGGCATTTTCCCAGCAAAGGATCCTGAATTCTTGGTTATTACTATCTTTGACGAGCCAAAGAGCAATCAATACGGCGGTGTGATCGCTGCCCCGGTCTTTAAGGAAATCGCTACACGTCTTTTGGCTTATCAGGGTAATGTTCCCAGTAATGTTCCTGGCGCCATTGTCGACAAAGACCTGCTGTATACAGAAAAAAATCAAAGAATGCAAAGAGAGCCAAAGGGCCTGCCCCTTGTTCAAGGCGAATACCGCAATGCTTTGAAGACCACACAGAGACAGAAAAAAGCCCTTGTTCATGGCGCCGTGCCCAATGTTGTTGGAAAATCTTTGCGCTATGCCATTGAACTCTATGCCGAACAAGGCCTTGTGCCGATTATGCGGGGCAATGGCAATGTGGTTGTCAAACAAATCCCGCCAGCTGGTTATAAGTGGACAGAGGCCGAAAAAGAATCAGGTGAGTGCATTATTTGGCTAAGCGAGCCCCTAGAAGACACAAAGGTCATCACTACAACCTCACAAGACATTGCGCTATAATCTACTATAAAAAAACCATTCAAGCGGTATTTTCCTTGCAGAAGAAATGGAGTAAATATGTATCCCACCGAAGTATCGAGCCTTGTACGCTTTATTGAAGAAATGCTAGTCGAAAATCCCTCTGCTTGCCCAAATATCTGTATCGATTCAAGAACAGTGGGCAAAGACGACATTTTTGTCGCCCTTCCGCAAACAAGAGGCACGCGTGACGGCGGCGAATTCATTAATGACGCCATTGAAAGAGGGAGCAAATATATCATTTGCACAATCAGAGCCCTTGCCTATTTGGACAAGCAAGAAGGCATCGAATATGTGCCTTTTTCACCCGCAAAGCTCTATGAAAATCTCTCGTATTTGCTTCATTCTCGCTACGACACAAAGACCCTAAACTTCCCTGTTGTCGGTGTTACAGGCACAAATGGCAAGACAAGTGTCAGCGGTATGCTCAATCATGTTTACTCTAGCTTAGGAAAGAAAACAGGCCTTATCGGCACAATCAAGTATTCTTGGCACGGTCACAGCGAAGAAGCAAGCCTCACAACTCCAGACTGCCTTCGCACTCAAGAAATGCTTGCTGCCATGAAGGGCGTCGGCACAGAAATCGCCTTTATGGAATGTTCTTCTCACGCCCTTGACCAACACCGCTTAACAGGCGTTGACTTTATGGGAGCGGTTTTTACCAATTTGAGCCAAGACCATTTTGATTATCACACAGACATGAACGACTACTTTGAGAGCAAGGCCCGCCTCTTTACTGAACTTGCCTACAGAACAAAGGTCTCTGTCATCAATTATGACGATCCATACGGCAAAGAACTCTATAAAAAAGGTGTAGAATTTAATAGGAAACGTACTATTCCCTTTGGTTTAAACGAGCCAGAAGAAGGACGCATTTCTTCTTTTCTCAAGGGTGAAATTCTTGAGCAAGGTCTTATGGGCTTGCACCTTAAAATGCGCTATGGAAGCAGAGAATGGGAACTCAAATCCCCCTTGCTTGGCCGTTTTAATGCGGAAAATCTCTTGGCAGCGCAAGCTTTGTGTCTTGGTCTTGGTCTAAAGATTGAAGACCTTGCAAGCCTTTCTAAATTCTTTGGCGTTTCCGGCCGCCTTGAGCGTATTCCTAACAACAAGAAATTGCCCATTTTAGTTGACTATGCCCATACACCAGACGCTCTTGAAAATGTGTTAAGCACCATCAAAAGCCTTGGTTTTTCGCGCATTATTACTCTTTTTGGCTGTGGTGGCAACAGAGACGTGGGCAAGCGCCCCCTTATGGGAGCAGCCGTTGCCAAGTATTCTGATATCGCCATTGTTACCTCTGACAATCCACGCCATGAAGAGCCAATGGCCATTATCAATGACATTTTGCCTGGGATCGCAGAACCTTGCCAAGTCTTAGTCGAGCCAGACAGAGCTTTAGCCATTGAAAAAGCTCTTGGCCTTATGCAGCCAAGAGATGTCTTGCTCATTGCTGGCAAAGGCCATGAGCAAACACAACAAATCGGCGATACCTATTATCTCTTTAGCGATCAAGAAAAAATTAAGGAAAAACTTGGGGCTTTATAGACATGAATTTCTCTCTTGCTGAACTTCTTGCCCATACACAGGGTCGATTGCTTGCAGCTTGCACTGACGAAGACTTGCGTCTTCAATCGCTCAGCTTGCGCACGGTCAGCCTGCATTCGGGCCAGATGCAAGAAGACGGCCTCTTCATTTGCCTCGTTGGTGAGCGTACCGACGGCCATTTGCACGCTTCTCATGCTATAGAAAATGGCGCAAAGGCCATCTTGGCAGAAAGAGATCCTTTTGCTGGAAAAGAAACAAGTCTAAATATCCCTGTAATTCTTGTCGAAAACAGCGCAAAAGCCTTAGAAAAACTTGCCAAAGCCCACAGGCAAAGCATGCAAGGATCTGTCATAGCCCTAAGCGGAACAGCGGGCAAGACGACGGTCAAAGAAGGCCTTGCCTATGTCCTTTCACAATTCGGCAAAACATCAAAGAGTTATAAAAACAACAACAATCAGCTCGGCCTTTCACTCTCTATGCTCAATGCGCAGTCTGATGACGATTTTTGGGTCATGGAGCTTGGCATCAGTCAAGCCCACGACATGGACGAACTTGGGAGTATTTTGCAGCCAGACATAGCCTTGCTTCTCAATGCAGGCAAAGGCCATACCGAGGGCCTTGGCGAAAAAGGTGTCGCCTATCACAAAGCCTCTTTGCTTGCTCATCTTCAAAAAAATGGTCAAGCCTTTGTCAGCGCAGATTATCCAGAACTTTTAACAGAAGCCAATTGTTTTGTTTCTCAAAGCAAGGCAAAAATTGAAGTTCACACTTTTAGCATAAATGATGACAATGTGCCATTTTATGCGAAATTTTTACAAAGCGAAAAAGGCCAAAATCTTTTTGCCCTTAAACTTAGCGAAACATCTATCGAAGCCTTTGCGCCCTATCCTTCGGCCTTTGGTGCAGAAAATCTTATTGCTATAGCTTCTGTCGCCCATGCTTGTGGCATGAACACAGACAAGATGAAAGAAGCCCTTGCCGATATTCCCCTAGCGCATCAACGTTTTCAAGTGCAAGAGCTTGGGCAATGGCTGTGCATTGACGACTCATACAATGCCAATCCCCTCTCAAGTGCACGCTCAATCAAGGCAGCGCTCGAAATCGCTCTTGCAAAAAAAGCTCCCCTTATTTGTGTCATGGGCGAAATGAAAGAGCTTGGCAAGGACAGCTTTGTTGAACACAAAACACTTGGCGAGGCATTGGCCATAGCCACTCAAATTTTTTGGATCGGACAAGAATTTGAGGCTCTTTGTAAGGGCTTAAAAAAACAAGCTTTTTCTGGAGAAATAACACATTGCCATTCAGTAGAAGATTTTATTTTAGCACTCAAACAAAACTCTTTCAATAAGGGCGTGATCTTGTTTAAGGGTTCACGCTCAAACAAACTTGAAATTTATGTGCAAGCTTTTGTAGATTTTCAAAACTCAAACACTGTTCACGATAAATAATACAGGCGGAAGAACAATTATGCTCTATCATCTTCTTTATCCTCTTAGCGCAGAATACACTTTCTTCAATATTTTTCGCTATATCACTTTCCGCTCTGCTGGGGCCTTTATCACAGCCTTGCTTCTCGCCATCATTCTTGGCCCTGCTTTTATTCGTTGGCTACAAAAGCTCAACTGCCGTCAAAACATTCATGACTGTGTTGTTGCTCACCAAAGCAAACAAGGCACACCGACCATGGGCGGCCTGCTCATTATGGCCTCTTTCCTCATTGCCTTGCTGCTTTGGGGCGACCTTACAAACAGCTATGTCTGGCTTTCGCTCTTTGTCTATGTGACATTTGCTGGCATCGGTTTTATTGACGATTATCAAAAAATTAACAAGCATACAAATAAAGGCCTCTCTGCAAGAGGGAAATTTCTCTTACAGCTTATCGCCTCTGGCATCGCCATTGTCCTGCTTGTTATGGAGCCAGCCTATTCTACAAAATTGGTCTTTCCTTTCTTTAAAAATATCAATCCTGACCTTGGGCTTTGGTACATTCCCTTTGCCATGCTTGTGATTGTTGGGGCTTCAAATGCGGTAAACCTTACAGACGGTCTTGACGGCTTAGCCATTGGGCCCTTTGTTGTCGCCACCATTGTTTTTTCTATCTTTATCTATGTGACAGGGCATTTCCGTTTTGCCGTATATCTGCAAGTGCCTTATATTCCACAGGTTGGCGAAGTGACGGTTTTCTGCTCTGCTTTAGTTGGTGCTGGCCTAGGCTTTTTGTGGTACAATGCCTATCCTGCCCAAGTCTTTATGGGCGATGTCGGCTCTCTTGGCCTTGGCGGTGTTCTTGGCTTTTTGGCTGTTGTGTGCAAGCAAGAACTCTTGCTCGTAATCGTTGGTGGCCTCTTTGTGCTTGAGACCCTTTCTGTCATCTTGCAAGTGGGCTATTTTAAACTCAGCGGCGGCAAGCGTATTTTTCGTATGGCCCCCTTACACCATCATTTTGAAATGAAAGGCATTCCCGAGTCAAAGGTCATTATCCGTTTTTGGATTGTTTCTGTGCTCTTTGGCCTTATCGCCTTAACCTCACTCAAACTCCGCTAGAGGCAAATCATGCAAAAAGACCACCACAAAGAAGACCATCTTTCTGACTTTGATTTTGGCGGACTTATCATTACCGACTTAAACAATGGCAGACTCGCTATTTATGACAAAGCCCCAAGCGACCTAGCTGTCGTCATTGGTGCGGGCTCTTCTGGCTGTGCGGCAACAAAACTCTTGCAGGCTCAAGGCTATAGAGTGCGCCTTCTTGACACAACAAATATTCCCAATGACATGCAGGCTTGGGCAAGAGATCACGACATAGAAATGCATATTGGCGAGCACAAGGCTGAACATTTTGTCGATGCCGACATGATTGTTCCAAGCCCAGGCGTCAATCCAGCAAAAATTCGTACATTTTTGCCGATCGATATGCAATACGACTCAAGCCTTTTTGTCGCAGAAACAGAGCTTGCCTACCGCTATCTTGGCAAAGAAAAAATCATCGCCATCACTGGGACAAGTGGCAAAACAACAACAGCCAGCCTCATTGCCGAAATGCTCAAAGCCGGTGGGGAAAAAGTCTTTCTTGGCGGCAATATCGGCACACCTCTTTCAAGCTATATTCTTAGCCTTCGTGAAGGCAAAGAAGCCGCTGATGTCATTGTTCTTGAGCTTTCAAGCTTTCAATTGCAACTCTGTTCAAGCTTGCGAGCAGACATTGCCTTACTGACCAATATCAGTGAAAATCATTTGGACTATCACGCCAACATGAAAGAATATGTTGACGCCAAAATGCGCCTTTTTGAAAATCAAAAGGCAGCAAATATCGCTATTGTTCATGAAAGCGCTATGCATTATTTAGAAAAATATCACGCAGAAGCCAGCCTCCACACAATCGGACAATCTCCCTATGAAGGCTCACGCTTCACCGATATGAAACTCTTAGGAAAACACAATCAAATCAATGCCGAAATGGCCGCTCTTGCCTGCCATTTTTTGCATATTCCTTTTGAAGTCTGCCTTGAAGCCGCAAGGAATTTTCAGGCCATTGAACACCGCTTGGAAAAAGTTGCAGAGAAAAATGGCGTAAGCTACATCAATGACTCAAAATGCACGACCTGCAAGTCTTTAAAAGTGGCTCTTGAAGCCTGCCCTGCGCATATTTGGCTCTTAGCTGGCGGCGTCTACAAAGGTGGCGACTTGAGCGAACTTCTCCCCCTCTTACAAGAAAAAGTCAAAGGAGTCGCTCTCTTTGGCGGGAGTCGTGAAATATTTGAAGCCGCTTGGCAAGGTCATGTCCCCATAGCATGGAATGAACATCTTCAAGAAGCTATTCATCGCCTGCACAAAGAAGCAAGGCAAGGTGAGACTGTCCTTCTTGCGCCAGCGACTTCAAGCTTTGATCAATACAGCAATTATATGCGCCGTGGTGAAGATTTTAAACAAATTGTTTCAAAGCTTTGAGCATAAAAATCTTTATTTTTAGAAAATAGTTAAGGTACATACATTTTTCACTCTAGTTTTTTGGAGGCCTAAGCATGTTGATGGCACGTCGTATTTTCCCTTTATCGGCTGAAATTTCAGAAGAAAAAAAATCAACTGAGCAGTTTGACTGGTGGTTTGTCGCTGTCTTTGCGCTTTTACTCTGTGTGGGGCTTCTTATGGTTTTTTCCACAAGTACCGCTATTTCAGAGCGTTATTACGACAATAAATACACCTTCTTTCAACGCCAATGCCTCTTTGCCTTCATCGGTACAATCGCCCTGCTTGTTGCGGCAAATATTAGCCGTGAATTTTTAAACAAGCTCACCTATCTTGCCCTCTTTGGCAGTATGGGCCTTGTTATTCTTACCCTTACGCCCCTTGGTGTTTCGGTAAACGGTTCACAACGTTGGCTTTCTCTTGGCTTTATTCAAGTGCAGCCCCTCGAATTTGCAAAAATCGGCATGGCCCTCTACCTTGCCTATTTTATGAGCACAAAACAAGACATTATCCGCACCTTTTCAAAAGGCGTTATCCCCCCATTTTTTATTACGGGCCTGATGTCTGTTCTCTTGCTTTTGCAACCCGACTTTGGTGGCGCAATGATCATGGTCTTCTTGCTCTTTCTCATGTGTCTAATCGGCGGCACACGCCTAAGCTATCTCGCCACATCCTTTGTTGGCCTCTTTATCAGCGCTAGCCTCCTTATCCTTAACTCCCCCTACCGTGTCCGCCGCCTAAGCGTTTTTCTTGATCCCTTTAAAGACGCCGCTGACGCCGGTTATCAGCTTGTCCAATCGCTTTATGCCATCGGTTCTGGCGGTTTTTTTGGCGTGGGCATTGGTTCTTCAGTACAAAAAATGCTCTACCTCCCAGAAGCCCATAACGACTTTATCATTGCCGTACTTGCCGAAGAAACAGGTTTTTTGGGCATGACCCTCTTACTTGCCCTCTTTGTCATGCTCTTTTTGCGCTGTCACCGCATCATCATCGGACAAAAAAATCTGCGTGATCGCTACACAGCCTTTGCCCTTACCGCCGTCCTTGCTATCGGTGTGATCTTAAACTATGCCGTTGTCATGGGTCTTGTGCCAACAAAAGGCATCGCCATGCCTTTTCTTAGCTACGGAGGCAGCAATCTGCTCGCCAATATGATCTGCATCGGCCTCTTACTCAATTATTCCCGCACGGCAAAGTCATGAAAACACGCATTCTCATAAGCTCAGGTGGAACAGGTGGACACATCTTCCCCGCCATCGCCACAGCAGAACAACTCCGCTCATTCGACCCCACAGTCGAACTCTTGTTTGTTGGCTCTGAAAAAGGCCCAGAAAGAAAAGCCGCACAAAAAGCAGAAATCCCCTTTCTCGCCCTCCCCGTTGAAGGCGTCCTCGGAAAAGGCTTAAAATCGCTCAAAGCCCTCTCACTTATGGCCTATTCTTCCGTCAAAGCCATTAGCCTTGTCAAAAAATTTAGCCCGCACGCCGCCATAGGCTTTGGCGCCTATGCCACCATCCCCCCACTTCTCGCCGCTCGCCTACTCAACATCCCCTTCATCATTCACGAACAAAACGCCATGCCAGGCCTTAGCAATCGCCTACTTTCTCGTTTTGCAAATGA
Source organism: uncultured Desulfovibrionaceae bacterium (assembly GCA_964370125.1). Taxonomy (GTDB): domain Bacteria; phylum Desulfobacterota; class Desulfovibrionia; order Desulfovibrionales; family Desulfovibrionaceae; genus CAYJIB01. Next base: position 2,123 of record CAYJIB010000036.1, on the reverse strand, counting down.
AATCTGCGTCTCCCTTGATGAAGCAGTAAACTATTTTCCCGAAAAAAAAACCAGCCTCACAGGCAATCCCGTACGCCAAAGTATAGCCAAAATCGGCCCGCAAAGACAAGCGACCTTTGCTGAAAGAAGCCTAGCCAATACCAAGGAAAAAACACTCTTTGTCATGGGCGGAAGCCTGGGCGCAAAAGCCCTAAACTCCCTAATCATCAGCAATCTTGAACGTTTCACCGAAGCCAATGTCAATATCATCCACCAAACAGGCACACTCGATTACGAAAGAGTCTGCGCTGCCTATCACGCCCGTGGCATAAGCAGCGAAAATGTCCACCCCTTTATCGACGATATGCCCGCCGTCTACACAAAGGCCGACCTTGTCCTCGCCCGTGCAGGCGCCTCAAGCATCGCAGAACTCTCTGCCGCAGCCCTCCCCTCAATACTCATACCCTTCCCCAAAGCCACTCACGACCACCAAAGCTACAATGCAAAAGCCCTAGTCGCAGCCGGCGCTGCTCTCATGATTGCAGAAAATACACTCCCAGAAATTGACGCCACTCACACCCTGCTCACCCTCATCAAAGACCCCCTCACCCTCGCAAGAATGGGACAAATGGCCTATACCTGCGCACAAAATGAAGCCGCAAGCAGCGTCGCAAACAAAGTTCTCGAACTCGCCACAAAAAAGCAAAGCTCACAAGGATAAAGTATGAACAAAAGAGTCAAAACCATACACATGACAGGCATAGGCGGTATAGGCATGAGCGGCATAGCCGAAGTCCTACTTAACCTCGGCTACACTGTCTTTGGTTCCGACATGAACGAAGGCCCAAGCATTCAACGCCTACGCAAACTCGGCGCTACCGTCCACATCGGACACGCAAAAGAACACCTCCAACACGTAAGCGTCCTCGTTCGCTCTTCCGCCATAGACGACAATAACCCAGAAATCATCGCCGCAAAAGAAAAAGGTATCCCCATTATCCCACGCGCAGAAATGCTCGCCGAACTCATGCGCCTTCGCTCTGGTATCGCCATAGCAGGAACACACGGAAAAACCACAACCACCTCACTCACCGCCACCATCTTTAACGAAGCAAAACGCGATCCAACCGTCATCATCGGTGGAAAACTCAATGCCTATGGCACAAATGCCCACCTCGGACAAGGAAAATACCTCATCGCTGAAGCCGATGAATCCGACGGCTCCTTTCTCTGCCTCTCACCCATAATCACCGTCGTCACAAATGTTGACCTCGATCACGTCGATCACTACAATTCACTCGATACCATAGACAATGCCTTCATCGACTTCATGAACAGCGTCCCCTTCTATGGCGTTAACATCGTCTGCGGAGACGACCCAGGCATCAAACGCCTCCTCCCCTTTATCAAAAGACCCGTCATCACCTACGGCTTTGACCCAAGCAATAACATCTACGCCACAAACATCAAATCACATAAAACAAATGAATTCACCGTCTTCGTCAACGATCAAAAACTCGGCGACTTCACACTCAATCAACCAGGAACACACAATATCCTTAACGCACTCGCCGCAATAGGCGTCGCCCTCGAAGCACACATCACGCCAGAACAATGCATAAAAGGACTTAAAGCCTTCACCGGCGTATCAAGACGCTTTGAATACCGTGGCACAAAAAATGGCGTCGACATCATCGATGATTACGCACACCACCCAGTAGAAATCGAAGCCACAATCAAAACCGCACAACTCGCTTACCCAAATAAACGCTTAATCGCCGTCTTCCAACCACACAGATTCAGCAGAACAAAAGCACTCTTCGGTGACTTCTGCTCCGCCTTCAAAGGATTAGACCAACTCCTCCTCACTGAAATCTACCCAGCCTCAGAAAAACCAATCCCAGGCGTAAATAGCCAAAACCTCGCACAAGGTATACAACAAATATCCGAAATCCCAGTAAAAACCTTCCAAAACACAGAAGAAATCCTCAACCACCTACAAACAACACTAAAAAATGGAGATATCCTCCTCACCCTCGGCGCCGGTAACATAACTCAACTCCCAGCACAGTTTTTAGAAAAAGAATAAAAAGGCAGTGCCTCCGGCGGCCAAAGGGACTGAGTCCCTTTGGAAACCCCAAATA
>CAYJIB010000035.1:0-17543 GCA_964370125.1 uncultured Desulfovibrionaceae bacterium | reverse complement strand
AGTGTACGCTTTTGGTACATGAGTAGGCTGTTTTTTTTCGATAACGCAGTAGATTACTTTTTTTTAGCCGCCGACTACCTGATTCTAACACCAACAGAAGGCACAGGCTCGCCAATTCGGTCTCTCTTGAGCATAGACGCAATGTCTTGAGTAATCGGCACAGTCGCACTGCCCATCGCCAAAACAGAATTGTCCAAAGCGCTGACAACCTTCATATTAAAACGTACATTGTTCTTCGAAATCACATAAGTCCCCGTAAGTATGCCCATAGAATGCGAAGAATGCGCACTCAAAGCCTTTGGGTCGCGAGTAAGCAAACTCTCGCCAGCAGGATCGCTCATGCGAATATTCTTTGCCTTACGAATTTCAACAAGGCCGTAACCAAGATTTGAAAAATAAGCCGCCATCTCTTCACTCATCTGTCGAGCAAGCTCGTTGGTCTCTGAAAAATTAGAAAGATACTGCGGTGTTGTGATAGAAAGCACAAGATTTGCCCTATCAAAATCCTCTTGTCCCGCTTTTTTCATAAGCTGCTCATCAAGGACCTCTACCAGCTCTTCAGCCGCCTCAGGCACTGTATTGGCCGCCGCCGTAAAAGGCAAGAGAATGGCCATAACTATGAGGATATACAGTATATATTTATACATGGTCTTTTCCTTTTTAAAAATCTAGCGCATTCCCTGTATCAGGCGCCCAACAACAAGCAAATCACGCTGAATGCCTTGTTGCACAGAAATATTGTCGCTTGAAGCAAGGGCCATAAGATAGCTCTGTTTGGCTAGCTGAAAACGCCCTTCTTCTTGATAACAACGCCCTCTCTCCCAATAAAAAAAGGCTTCATAATGACCATAAGGTGTGTAAAAATTCTTTGTTGTGCGAGAAGAACAGTCCAGCAAGAAGTTGAGCATAAAAAGCGCGGCCATACAAAGTCGCAAAGAGCGGAAAAAATTCTTTTTCATGGCGATTTTTCCTTTAAAAATGTTTATTTATTAAATACATAGCTTATTGCACGATGGGGATTGAGCCAGCTCTAAAAGGATTTTGCCGCACTGGGACAAGCAGTCGTTCAAGCAAATCGTTCATAGGAAGGAAGAGCTGGGCCGTGCGCACAACATCGCCATTGGTGCGAACCATTCTGGCATTGATAAAAATGCCCGACTCGTCATGTAAATAGGTGCCGACAAGGACAGCCCCCCAAGACTCTTTGCTTTGTAAAGGCGGCAAAGAACGACTGAGAGGAAACTCTGCGGAAAGACCGTGGCTTTGTGGCGCTGGTTTTAAGCGGTATTCACGAACAGGCACACCACGCTGACCAAGCTCATAAAAAAGAGATTCAGACAAATAACGACCTAGTGGGCTTGTTTCTGTAAAATTGTTTACATTGACAAAGCTTGCTGGAAGGCCAATAAGGCCTTTGAGGTCGGCATTTGAGCGTGTGGTAAAGAGCTGATCGCCAAGTTCACGGATTTGCAAACGCAATTCCTGCGCAAGGACGGTGCTTTCTGGCAAAGAATCGGGTGCGGCTCTGCCATAATTGACCTTCAAATAGTTTGCATCGCTATAGGGCGAGCTGGCTTTTGCTGGTGAATAGTTCGTGCAGACAAGGCCAAAACAGGCCAAAAACATAAAGAAAAGAGGTGGAAAAATCTTCATACAAATACCTCGAAAAATAGACAAAATATGCTTGTTATTTAGTAGGAAATGCACAAAATACAACATTTCCCTCATAAGCTGTATCGGCACAGACAGAAAAAACTTGAGACCTTTAATAAAAAAAAACAAAAAAGGTGCAAGGAAAAGGTGTTTGCTTATATGCTTTGGGTCACAGTTATCACTTTAATAAGAAGTCAAAAAAAGTATAGGGGAAAAGCAGTTTTTTGGCAAGAAACTTTGCGTGGCAGGAAAGTCTTGCATGCAAAAAAAGCTTGACACCAAGGGCTTTTTGGGGCTTTGATGAGGGACTATGTCTTTGTATGTATTGTTATTTCTTGGAGCCTTGGGGCTTTTTTTGGGTTTTCCAAATCCTCTTGTGCATTTGCCCTTGGCTGTCTTGCTCTATCCTTTTAGTCTCTATATATTGGGGAAAAAAGCCAAAAGCCAAAAGCAAGCCTGCCTTTTTGCTTGGCTTTGCTCAAGCCTTGGGCACGCTCTTGTGATGGCTTGGGTGGTCATACCTATGAACGAAGTGGCGGGCATTCCTTACTTTTTGGCCTTTCCTTTTGCTGTCTTGCTTGGTATGTATATGGGCCTCTTTGGCTGTGCCTTTGTTTTTGTAGTGTATAAAATACGCAATGAAAACAAATTCTTTCAAGTAATTTTCTTAGGCCTTGCCTTTTGCCTTTTAGAATTTTTCCGTGCTTGGTTGTTTACGGGCCTTCCTTGGGCAAATCTTGCCACCGCCTTTGTGCCTTATACGGCCCTTGTGCAAGGGGCATCTTTTATAGGGGCTTTTGGCCTTTCTGGTCTTTTTGCGGCTGTGGCGATTGTGCCGCCTATCTATACTAATAAGGCAGGGGCTTATGTTTTTGTGGCGCTCTTTTTTCTTGGTCTTTTTGCCCTTGGTTCTTTGCGTATTTCACAGGGGGATTTTGCTTTTTCACAAGAATTGATGCAGAATACGAGGAAGGATTTGTTAGAAAACAAAAGAGCAGAGCGGTCAAAGATTTTGCCCATTTTAATGGTGCAGGGCAATATCGAACAACACGTTAAATGGACGCCGGAATGGCAACAAAGAACCGTTCGCCGATATGTAGATTTAAGCCGAGAGGCTCTTTTTGAAGCCAAAGCCCAAGGCACAAAGCCCGCTCTTATCGTCTGGCCTGAAACAGCCATGCCTTTTGACGTCAAAAGATCGCAAGGTTTTTTATCATATCTGTATAATTTTGCAGAAAAAAACGAAGTTTCTCTGCTTTTTGGCGCACCGGGCTTTGAATATTCTTCATCAAAAGAGACGGGCACACAAGCAGAAAGCCAATACAAAGTCTTTAATCGAGCCTATTTGTTGCAAACTCAAAAAGAAGAAAGCATACAAGCCATTCAAGAAGATGTACCTTTTTATGAAAAAGAACATCTCGTGCCCTTTGGGGAATATTTGCCAACCTTTCTTGACCTTCCTTTCTTGCGCCCCCTGCTTCAAGGCATAGGCAATTTTACGCCTGGTGAAGTCACAAAGCCCCTCTTCCTCTCTAATGATGGAGCACAAGTGCCCCTTGGTTTGCTTATTTGCTATGAGGCGATCTTTCCTTCACTTGCTCGTGAAAGAGTAGCAGAGGGTGCTGAAATTTTTATCAATATCAGCAATGACGCCTGGTTTGGAAAAAGCTCAGCCGCAGAGCAACACCTGCACCTTGCGGCCATGCGTTCAATCGAACAGGGCAGGGCTATGGCCAGAGCGACAAATACAGGGATAAGCGCCCTTATTGATCCTTATGGGCGTATAAGCCAGTCAACAAAACTCTTTGAAAGTTCGTATATCATTGTAAATGTTCCACTTTTTCAAGAAAAAACGCACTTTTATTATTTTGAGCCCATATTTTTGCTTGTGTCTTTGGGGGTCTTTGTGGCATTATTGGGAATTCTGTTTGTCAAAGGAAGGGGATCTTATGCTTCAACTGCATGAAATTAAAAGCCAGCGTCAGATGTTTACTGAACGCTATGAAAGCCTTTGGGGGCGACTTTGACAAAGAACGCTTGTCAAAAAAGCTTGAGGCCATAGAAAAACAATTGGAAGCCCCAAACGCTTGGGCAGAACCTGAAAAACTCACGCCTGTCTTAAAAGAAAAAAGTCAGCTTGAGTCAGAGCTTAGACGCATAAATGCCTTGCAAGAAAGCTTTGAAGACATGAATGCTTGGTATGCCTTGCTGACTGAATTACAAACAGCAGGCGCTGATGAGGCAGAAAGTCAAGAAGCCCTTGAACATACAGGCGAAGCTCTTACACTTTTAGGCGAAAAGCTTGAAACAACAGAATTGCACTTTCTTCTCTCAGCAGAAGAAGACGGCATGGGCGCTATTATAGAAATTCACCCAGGTGCTGGCGGCACAGAAGCCCAAGACTGGGCGCAAATGCTGCAAAGAATGTATGTTCGCTGGGCAGATTTGCACAAGCATAAGGTTGAAGAAATTGACTTTTTGGCTGGAGATGAAGCGGGCATAAAGAGCGTGACTCTGCGTGTAAGTGGTGAAAATGTTTACGGTTTTTTGAAAGGTGAAAAAGGTATTCACCGTCTTATTCGCATTTCGCCCTTTGATTCTTCGGGCAGACGGCATACCTCTTTTGCCTCTGTTGACATTATCCCCGATGTGGGGCAAGAAATCGTTGTAGATATTAAAGACGCCGATATCCGTGTGGATTTTTTCCGTTCATCGGGGCCTGGTGGGCAAAGTGTCAATACCACCTCATCAGCTGTGCGACTGACTCACATACCCACTGGACTTGTGGCACAATGTCAGAACGAAAAATCGCAACACAGCAATAAAGAATCGGCCATGCGGATTTTGCGTTCTCGCCTCTATGAACTTGAAATGAACAAGCGAAATGCCGCACAACAAGCGAGTTATGCAGGGAAAAACGCCATTTCTTTTGGAAGTCAGATCCGCTCATATACCTTGCAACCGCACAGGCTTATTAAGGATCATCGAACTAATTGTGAAATAACAGATGTCGAAGCCGTGCTTGATGGGCGCATTGACCCTCTATTGCGAGCCACCCTCTTGGCTCTTCACGAAAAACAGGACTGATGTATGGCAAAAGATACAGAAAACACGCATATTCAGGCTTTTTCAAGTCTTATGGCCGATTTTTTTGAAAATGTGGCCGCAAATTTGCATGCTGAGCAAAGTGTAAACGACGGGTCGTCAAGTTTAGTACTTGCTTGTTGCCTGCCCAATGTTTCTCAAAGCATGTGGCAAGCCTATTTGGAAAAAAACAAAGACAAGCAGCCCTTGCATGAAAGTTTTTTTGTCATAGAGTTTGATGAAAATTCCTTCCCTGGCCTTGCGCAATACAGCGAAAGCTTATTAACACAAGCCGAAGACATTGCGAACAGCCTTGGGAATATTGATCATTTTAGCACTACCCAAGTGCACGCAAACGAAAAACAGTTTCTTTTCTTTGGAGCTATTCATGAGTAATACCACTTTAAGCCTTGCCTTTATGAGCGGGAAAGGCGGCGTTGGAAAAACCAATCTGACACTCAATATCGGCCTTGCCCTTGCTGAAGAAGCCGAAAACAACACCCTTATTCTCGATGCCGATATGGGTCTTGCCAATCTTGATGTCTTGCTTGGCCTCACTCCAGAACTCACCTTGCAAGATATTATGCTGGCAAGACGCCCTGTTGAAGACGCAGTCCTCGCCTTAACGCCCAATCTGCATATCTTGCCCTCTGCCTCTGGCAGTCTTGAAGGGACTGTCCTGAATGAGAGAAGTCACGCCATATTTTTTGCGGCCTTAAATGCCCACTTGCAAAAATACGAAAACGTACTTCTTGACCTTGGGGCAGGTATTCATTCGACAGTTACAGAATTTGCCCGCCTTGTTGCTGCAAGGATTGTTATTGTGACACCAGAGCCGACTTCACTTACAGACGCCTATGCCCTTATTAAAGTGTTGGCGACAAATCATGGAGAAAGCCAATTTTTTATTGTTGTCAACCAGGTGGAAAATGCAAAAGAAGAAGCTTTTGCTTTTGAACGCTTAAATAAAGCCTGTCAGCACTTTTTAAATATTGAGCCTGTTTTGCTCGGTTCTGTGCGCTATGACAAGCATTTTGGCGAGGCTATTCGCAAGCAAGAAGCCTTTATTCGCATGCATCCAAATTCTAAGGCGGCAAATGATATTCGCACCATTGCAAAGAGGATTGGCACTATCAGAGAACGGATGGCTGAGAGCCTTGCTTCTCGCCTTCCACTTCAAATCGTAAAGTAGGTGGCTGTTGAAAGAGCAGCGTTTGCGGTGTTAAATTCTTTTTTTGCTCTATGTCGAATACCTCTTCGTATACTCATTTCACAAAAAAGAATTTGCCTTCCTACCCAAAGGGCAGCACGAAGTGCTGTAGCCCTTAGGCGAGAGACGAGCTTTAGGGATATAGAGAGCCCGGCTGCATCCACTACTTTTTGAACCGACTTGACTTGCGAGAAGGCTGTTGAAAAGGCAATTGGAAAAGCCTTTTTTTGCTTAGTAAATTTTTTTACAGAGAAGTGAAAAGAAAAGGCTGGAAAAAGCCCTTAAAAGACTTGCCTTTATAGTATAAGCTGTGCTATAAAGGCATTGTTATTGGTAATTTTCGATGAACAATCGTTAAAACTGTATGGGAGTTGTTATGAATAAAAGCGAACTCGTAAAAGCTTTGGCCGAAAAGAGCGATATTTCTACCGAAGACGCAAGTGTCGTTCTTAGTACCGTTATCGACAGCATGAAAGATGTCCTCGGAAAAGGTGGACGTGTTGAAATTCGTGGTTTTGGAAGCTTTAAGGTGAAAGAATACGGTACCTATGCTGGACGCAATCCACGCACAGGTGAAAATGTACAGGTTCAGCCAAAACGCCTTCCTTTCTTTCGTGCCGCTAAAGAATTGAAAGATTTCATCAATAAAGACTAAGCACTTTTTGTGTGGAGTGAATGTATGCGTACTTTCATAATGCTTTTTTGCGTCCTGTCTCTGTTGTCGCTTTCAGCTTGCGTTACCGCGCCTTATGGCCTCTATGAAGACGAGCGTAGCCTTTCAACAATTGCAGACGATACAGCCCTTGTCGCCGCCGTCAAAGGACGCCTTATGGACGAGCATTTTGGTGAGGGCTTTTCTGCCTCTGTCTATTGCTTTAAAGGCCATGTCTTCCTGGTTGGCTATGTAGCGCCAAACTTTCGTAAAAGAGCTGTTGATATTGCCAAGTCAACTGGTGGAGTGCAAAAAGTCACAAGTTATTGGTTTGCAAAAGATCAAGACTCGACCACGCAGGATATGGCTCTTCAGCTTGATGTCAACATGGCACTTATCGACGCTGATGGCATAAGTTCCACGCAAATAGAGCTTGTTGTACACAATGCAGAAGTCATTTTGCTTGGCGTTGTTGAAAACAAGGCTATGGCTGACAAAGTCGTCTCAGTGGTAAAAGCTGTGCCAGGTGTTCGTTTGGTACGTTCCTTTTTGTTGACATAGCCCCTTGTTTTGGCCTGTGCTTTGTGTCCTGCTATGTTGCTAAGAAAGCTTTCTGTCTTATGTATCAGTCTTTTTTGCTTGTTTAGCTTAAATGCCTGCACCCTGGGACTTAGCTATGCGATTTTAGAAGATGAGCGGCCATTGCTTACCATTTTAGATGACCAGGCCATAACTGTTGCCGTCAAAGGGCAACTTTTAGAAAAAGACCCTTTCAAAGCTTCTGACATTAATGTTTATTGTTTTTATGGACAGGTTTTTCTTGTTGGTTATGTCGACAGAGAATTTCAGCTTTTTGCTAAAAACATAGCCACAAATACCGAAGATGTACAATTTGTTCATACGCATTGGTACAGCGAAGAAAGCCTGTCAACCGAAGACGATATTGAAGCAAGAATAGAAGTGCAGGTCTCTCTACTTGCCGCTCTTGACATTCCTGCAACTCAAGTAGAGTATGAAGTTCACAACAGAGAAGTTGTTGTGCTTGGCGTTGTTTCAAGCGAGAAAATAGCCAAAAGAGTGGTGAGTTTGCTTCAAGACCTTGTTGGTGTTTCTTCTGTGACTTCTTATTTGATGATTGATGGTTGATTTTGATAACTGTGTAAAATACGCACCTTTTTGGTGTTTTTCTTTTATGAAGAGGAGTTTGTATGCGCTTTGAAGGAGCTTTTACCGCTATCGTAACCCCCTTTAAAAATGGGGCTTTTGATGAAGAGGCCTATAGACGTCATGTTGAATGGCAAATAGAGCAGGGGATAAACGGTATCGTGCCTTGCGGAACAACAGGCGAAGCCGCCACACTCACACACAAAGAACATGAAGATGTTATCCGTGTGTGTATTGAGCAAGTAAAGGGCAGGGTGCCTGTTCTTGCTGGAGCTGGTTCAAACAATACAAAAGAAGCCATTCATTATACTGAATACGCAAAGAAAATGGGCGCAGACGCGACCATGCACATAAGCCCTTATTATAATAAGCCAAGCCAAGAAGGTCTTTATCAGCATTTTAAAGCTATTACTGAAGCTGTAGACCTTCCCTTGTGCCTTTATAATGTCCCAAGCCGCACAGCTTGTCATATGCTTCCTGAAACTGTCGCGCGTATTGCCAAGGATATGCCTCTTGTGAAAGGCATAAAAGACGCAACGGGCGATTTGGCCTATGGTTCTAATTTGATTGAACAATGCCCTGACGATTTTTGCATTCTCTCTGGTGATGACTTCACCCTCTTGCCCCTTATGGCCCTTGGTGGAACGGGCATTGTCTCTGTAAGCAGCAATGTCGCACCCGCAAAAACAGCAAAGCTTTGTCGCCTTATGCTTGAGGGCAAACTTGCCGAAGCAAGAGCTGTGCATTTTGAGCTTGAGCCTATCAACAGAGCTATGTTCATCGACAGCAATCCTGGTCCAGTTAAAACAGCCTTGCATTATATGGGCTTTTGCGATCTTGAATTCCGTTTGCCTCTTGCGCCTCTTGATGCTGAAAAAGACGCAAAACTCAAAGAAATGCTCGCAAGTCTCGGCTTGATTTAGTTAAAAGAATTGACATAATGAAAGGCATGAAAATGCCTTTTTCAGTTTTTGCTAGCTTGTCGAGTAAAGATTGCTTTACTGGCTTATAGTAAAAAGTTTGTAAGGAAAAAGGGGAGTTTGAGGGAAAAAAACTCACTTTTCAAAGTGTGGTTTTTCCCCTCAATAAATAAAAATCTCATTCATTTTTTCAATAAAGAATAAAGGTTGACCAGTGGATATACTTTCTGATAAAAAGCCCCTTGTTCCGAGTCCGGACTTTGAAAAAGGCGGCGGGCTGATTGCGGCAATAGCTCAAGACGCTACAAGCAAAGAAGTGCTGATGCTTGCTTGGATGAACGAAGAAGCCTACGAAAAAACCCTTGAAAGCGGTGAAGCGCATTATTTTAGCCGCTCTCGCAAATGCCTGTGGCACAAGGGAGCGACTTCTGGGCATATACAAAAAGTGCGTTCGCTTATGCTTGATTGCGATAATGACGCTCTTTTGTTGTTGGTAGAGCAAGTGGGCGGCATTGCCTGTCATACAGGTGTGCCATCTTGCTTTTTTCAAGAAATCTCAAAATAAATAAACGGTCAACAGAAAATTATGTCAAAAGCACTCATTAAGGTCGGCATTCCAAAAGGCTCGCTTGAAGAAGCCACTGTACACCTTTTTAAAAAAGCAGGCTGGGATATTCACAAACATCCCCGCAATTATTTCCCAACAATCAATGACCCAGAAATCAATGCCCGCCTTTGTCGTGTGCAAGAAATTCCACGTTATATTCAAGACGGCGTGCTTGACCTTGGCCTGACAGGTAAAGACTGGGTTGAAGAGACAGGCGCTGATGTTGTGCATGTATCTGATCTTATGTATTCAAAAGTGACCAATAAGCCCGCTCGTTGGATACTCGCTGTTGCTGGCGACTCGCCTTATACCAAGCCAGAAGACTTGGCCAACAAGACGATTTCAACAGAGCTTCTTGGTGTGACAAAGGCCTATTTTGAAAGGAAAAATATTCCTGTAAAGATCAACTATTCTTGGGGTGCGACAGAGGCAAAAGTCATTGAGGGCTTAGCTGACGCCATTGTTGAAGTAACAGAAACAGAAAGCACGATAAGAGCGCATGGCCTGCGTGTGCTTGATGAAGTTTTGCAGACAAATACTGTCCTTATTGCTAATAAAAAAGCGATGGAAGACCCAAAAAAGCGCAAAAAAATTGAACAAATCACCTTGCTCTTGCTTGGCGCTTTACAAGCAGAATCAAAAGTTTGTATTAAACTCAATGCCCCGCAAGAAGGTTTGGAGGCTATTTTAAAACTTCTTCCCGCGCTCAATTCTCCAACGGTTTCGCCTTTGCGTGACTCATCTTGGATTTCTGTTGAGACGGTTGTTGATAAAGACATAGTACGAGATCTTATTCCCGCCCTTCGTGACGCTGGAGCAGAAGGCATTTTGGAATACGCCCTTACAAAGGTGATTTAACTGAAAAAAGAAAAAATAAGGCAAGCTTAACAAAACTTTTGTGCCAAGGTGTTGACAGAGACGCCTTGGCACAGTATTGTTAAGCATGAAGGCTTTTCGGGCTATCAACAATGAAGTTGTGTGGTATGCAAATTGCATTAAAAAATACAAGCAGTAAAGAAAGTGGAAGGAAGTTTTTTTAGCGCAGAAGACATCGAGACTATATACCTAGAGAAGCAAAGACATGAAGAGATTTTGGATACAATTTCAAGCATTTATACATTCGTCAAAAATTTTGCGACGAGGGTCTTTTTGTTGTGCTATTGTTGCTAATCTCACCATTTTGGCCTTGCTTGCGGGCTTTGTCCCGAGTGAGCCGCCGTCAGAAATCCGCCTTGCCTTTCACAGCGCAAAAAGTTTTTCTGAAAAAGCTCGACCTTTTTTGTCTGAAAATTCACGCCCAGACGACAATAGTCCTTGGCATGTCATCGGAAGCCTTTCTGTTGAAGTACAAACAAGCGAAACTTTGACAGGTGCTGACAGCTATCTATCTGAAATAGAAAAGAAAACATTGCAAAGAATGCAAAGACCTCTTGCCAGTGTACAGGCGATCACGCCTAAGCATTCTTGTGTTGCGATGTCTTCTAAGCAAAGCCCTGATCCATTTTTTAACAGTCTCACAAGTGAGCGTTTTTGCGCTTCCTTAGACAAAAAAAGCAATAAAAATGAACTGGGGCAGCAAAATAATCACAAGCTTTATGCAAATCGCGCGAAGAATTTTGCCAGCTATGTGAATAAGTATGCAAAGCAATACAAGATCAATCCTGCCCTGATCAACGCCATTATTCAAGCAGAAAGTTCTTTTAATCCTCGCCTTGTTTCAAATCGTTTTGCACACGGTCTTATGCAAGTTGTGCCGGATAGCGCAGGTAAAGAAGTTCATGCCTGGCTTGGGCTTGAGGGTATGCCAAGCCCCTATATTTTGTTTGATCCAGCAACAAATATCAAGTATGGCACAAGTTATTTGCATCTTTTACTCACCAGGCATTTGGGAGAAGTTCGCAGTCCTCTTGTGCGTCAATATATTGCCATTGCTGCCTATAATATGGGTATAAACGCTGTTTTACGTACTTTTGACGCACAAAAAGATTTGGCTATTGCGAAGATCAACAGAATGAGCCCTCAACAAATTTATGTCTATCTTCAAGCGAGATTGCCAGCAAAAGAAACACGGCTTTATTTGAAAAAAGTCTTGCGCAATATGGCAAGTTTCCAAAAAGATTTGTACATGGCACAAAAATAAACAAATGTTAGCTACTCACCCTTTAGCCCCTTGGAGTTTTTCATGAAAGCCTCTCTCCGCCTTTTTATTCTTAGCCTTCTTACTTTAGGCCTTGTTGCTTGTAATTCGGCTCAAACTGGCCTGGTTGACCCAAACCTTTTGTTTCAAAATTCAGCATCAGGAAAGGCGGGCATTGCTCACCTACAAGCGATAGAAGCTTCTTTACAAGAGCAGCTTGTTATTGCACAAAAATACATCGAAGAGCAGCCAAGCAATATGGAATTGCAGGCCTTCCTTCAAGGTATTTTCCAAAATTACCAAGAAATTATTGGGCAAAAGCAACAGGCAGTGCTTGATGGGATCAATGCGCAGATGATTGAGGCTATGGGCGCTGTACGCAAGAAGCGTGGCTATAAAATCATTATGAGCACCGATTCAGCACTTTCTTTTGACGAAACGATCAATCTCACAAAAGACGTACTTACTGAAATGGACGCAAAGCCTTTAACTTTTGAGCCTTTTGTTTTGACGCCAATAAGCCTTCCAGAAAATTTACAAATGAAAAAGGAAGAAAAAGCTACTGAAAAGAAAGAGGAAGAGAAGAAATAGTACTTTATTTCAAAGGCTTATCTTTGTTTTGCATGTCTAAAAAATCAACGAGCGCCCACTAGGGCGCTTTTTTGTATAAATTGACATTTTTCTTTAGATAGGCTATGTTATTTTATTAAGTTTTTGTTTTTTTTCGAGCAGTGTGTATGGCGCTTGGTCACACGAGTTGAGTGATGTTGCAAAAGCTAGTAACTTGAGTTTGAAACGATTGCTTTGTACTGCTGGGTCAAAAATGCAAAACCAGTATAAACCTTTGAGTTGGAATGATAGTTTTGTATTTTTAAAGATTTTAGGTCTAAACAATTAGGCTTTTGTCCGCCGCCGGAGGCAAAATGCCTTTTTGCTTTTAAGCTTTTCAAAAAACGAGGTGAATTATGCCGATTTTTCATGGCAAGGCTTTGACATTTGACGATATTATGTTGCTTCCTGGCTATTCTGAGGTCACGCCGGACATGGTTGACATCAGTGCGCAACTTACACCTGATGTTCGTTTGTCGGTACCGCTTATTTCAGCAGCAATGGACACGGTTACAGAGTCGGCTATGGCCATTTCTATGGCGAGGTCTGGCGGTCTTGGTATCATTCACAAAAACATGAGTATCAAAGATCAGAGTTTTGAGGTTGAGAAGGTCAAGCGTTCTGAAAGCGGCATGATCATCAATCCAGTAACTATTGAACCGCACAATTCGGTTGATCACGCTCTTGCTCTTATGGCTTCCTACCGTGTTTCTGGTTTGCCTGTTGTTTCTGGCTCTTCAAAGGCCTTGGTCGGTATTTTGACAAATCGTGATGTGCGTTTTGTTGAGAACCCAAAGGAAACGCTTGTTTCTGAGGTCATGACTGATGATGGCCTCGTGACTGTTCCTATTGGCATTACCCTTGATGAAGCAAAGAAGCATTTGCACGATTACCGCATTGAAAAGTTGTTGGTTGTTGATGAAGGCGGGCATTTGGCGGGTCTTTTGACAATGAAAGACATTGACAAAGTCCTTAAATATCCTCATGCAAGCAAGGATTCGAGCGGTCGTTTGCGTGTTGGGGCGGCTATTGGTGTTGGTGCGGAATGTTTAGAACGTACGGCAGCCTTGCTTGATGCTGGCGTTGACGTTTTGGTTCTTGATTCTGCGCACGGACACTCAAAAAATATTTTAGAAGCCATTAAGGCTATCAAGTACGATTTCCCAGATTGCCAGTTGGTTGCGGGCAATGTGGCTACCTATGAAGGGGCAAAGGCCATTCTTTGCGCTGGGGCAGATACTGTAAAGGTTGGCATTGGACCTGGCTCTATTTGTACTACCCGCGTAGTCGCGGGTGTGGGTGTGCCGCAGGTAACGGCCATTATGGAATGTTCAAGAGCGGCCAGAGAGATGGGACGCTATTGTGTTGGTGATGGCGGCATCAAGTTTTCTGGCGATGTTGTTAAAGGCCTTGCTGTTGGGGCAAATGTCATCATGATCGGCAGCCTCTTTGCTGGCACAGAAGAAAGCCCAGGCGAAACCCTTTTGTATCAAGGCCGTACCTATAAAGTGTATCGTGGTATGGGTTCGATTGACGCTATGAAACAGGGCTCTTCTGACAGATACTTCCAAGAAAAGACGAAAAAACTTGTCCCAGAAGGGATAGTTGGCCGTGTGCCTTATCGTGGTCTTGTTGGCGATACTATTTTCCAGCTTATTGGCGGTTTGCGTGCGGGCATGGGCTATTGCGGAGTCGCAGAGCTTTCTTCCTTCCATGAAAAGGCGCAAATTGTTGAAATTTCGCCTGCTGGTTTGCGTGAAAGCCATGTACATGACGTTATCATTACAAAGGAAGCGCCAAATTATTACATGGATAAAGAATAGTTGTTGGCTCAAAGAAAGTAGACTAACCATTTGAAATAAATTGTCTTTTATAAGATATATAGAAAAAGGATTTTCCATGGCGCATACCCTTGTCATCATCATAGACTATGGCTCTCAGGTTACTCAGCTTATTGCAAGACGTGTTCGTGAGGCTGGTGTGTATTCAGAAATTTTGCCCTGCAATGTGAAGGCAGAGGCCGTTGCGGCGATGAAGCCTTCTGCTGTTATTCTTTCTGGTGGCCCGGCTTCTGTTGGAGAAAAAGACGCGCCCGTGCTTGACGGCGGCTTTTTAGAACTAGGTGTGCCTGTGCTTGGGATTTGTTATGGAATGCAGAGCATGGCCAAGCACCTTGGTGGCGAACTCTACCATTCTGAAACAAGAGAATACGGCCCAGCTGATTTGCAATGCACAAAAAGCTCACTGCTTTGGAAGGGCCTTGATCTTCAAAAAAATCTGCGCGTGTGGATGTCTCATGGAGACACCGTTAAGCTAGTGCCAGAAGGCTTTTCTGTTATCGCCAGCACTGACACTGTGCCTGTTGCCGCTATGGCTGATGAAGCACGGCGCTTTTATGCTGTGCAATTTCACCCAGAAGTGCATCACACAGAAGAAGGCACAGCTATTTTGCACAATTTCCTCTTTGCTATTGCAGGCCTTACGCCCGATTGGAATATGACGTCCTTTGTTGACCGTGTGGTTAAAGATCTTGCGGCTATGGTTGGTGATGATCAGGTAGTTTGCGCTCTTTCTGGTGGTATCGACTCAACAGTCGTTGCCGCACTTCTCCACAAAGCCATCGGAAAAAAACTGCATTGTATCTTTGTTGACAATGGGGTTTTGCGACAAGGGGAAGGCAAGGAAGTGCTTGCCTATTTGCAAGAACATTTTGACCTCAATTTGCAGCTCATTCAAGCAGAAGACCGCTTCCTTGATTTGCTTAAAGATGTCGAAGACCCTGAAAAGAAACGCAAAATCATCGGACACACCTTCATTGATGTCTTTGAAGAAGAGGCCAAAAAACTTGGCAATATCACTTGGCTTGCCCAAGGTACGCTCTACCCAGATGTTATCGAATCTGTTTCGCACAAAGGGCCAAGCGCTGTGATCAAAAGCCATCACAATGTCGGTGGCTTGCCAGAAAAAATGAATATGAAGCTTATCGAGCCTTTGAGAGAACTCTTTAAAGACGAAGTCCGCAAGGTGGCGCTAGAGCTTGGTATGCCGCACGAAATTGTGTGGCGTCACCCCTTCCCGGGGCCAGGCCTTGCCATTCGTGTTGTTGGCGAAGTGACCAAAGAACGCCTTGAAATCGTAAGACGTGCCGACGCTATTGTTCAAGAAGAATTGCGTTCCTCTGGTTGGTATGAAAAAGTGTGGCAAGGCTTTGCTGTTTTGCTGCCCTTAAAAACCGTTGGCGTTATGGGCGATGATCGCACCTATGAACACGTTATTGCTATTCGCTGTGTCGATTCTGTCGACGCTATGACAGCCGATTGGACCCGCCTCCCGCCAGAACTTCTTAGCCGACTTTCTGGGCGTATCATCAATGAGGTGAAGGGCGTTAACCGTGTTGTCTATGACATCTCGCCAAAACCGCCGAGCACCATTGAATGGGAATAGCTTTTAAGGAAACGCTGATTTAATGCCCTTTTGCCCTTTGGCGACGTCAGACGAATTTCGTGAATCCCTTGCCATAAGTATAACTAGGCAGCTGATTTTTCAACAAAAAATAAATAATACATTTAACACGCAGGTTAGTATGGCCGTTCAAGAGCATATCCGTAATTTTAGTATCATTGCCCACATTGACCACGGTAAATCCACCTTGGCCGATCGCATTTTAGAACTCACTGACCTTGTTTCTGACCGTGAAAGAAGGGAGCAGTATCTCGACAAAATGGATCTTGAAAGGGAGAGGGGAATCACCATCAAGGCGCAGGCCGTGCGTATTCCCTATACCGCAAAAGACGGCAAGAAGTACATTTTGAACCTCATCGACACGCCCGGCCACGTTGACTTTGGCTATGAAGTCTCTCGTTCTTTGGCCGCTTGTGATGGGGCTTTGCTAGTTGTTGACGCCACCCAAGGGGTAGAGGCGCAAACATTGGCCAATGTCTATTTGGCGCTCGACCAAGACCATGAAATCATACCTGTTTTGAACAAAATCGACCTGCCCAGCGCCGATGTTGACAGGGTGAAAGATGAAATTGAAGAGGGGATTGGCCTTGATTGCACCGACGCTTTGCCCGTAAGCGCAAAGAGCGGCCTTGGCGTGGATGCTGTCCTTGAGGCCATAGTCGATCGCTTGCCCGGCCCAGTTGGTGATCCTGCTGCCCCCCTAAAAGCCCTCATTTTTGACTCTTGGTACGATACCTATCAGGGCGTTGTCATTCTCTTTCGCATCTTTGACGGCACAATCAAGAAAGGGCAAAAAGTCAAATTGTTTGCGACTGGCAAAGAATATGAAGTCATTCGCCTTGGTGCTTTTTCACCAGAAATCGTCGATATTCCAGAGCTTTCTTCTGGTGAAGTGGGCTTTTTGTGTGGCAATATCAAAGAACTTGGTGACGCAAAAGTTGGTGATACGATTACGAGCGCTGATAATCCCTGTGCAGAGCCCGTTCCTGGCTTTAAGGAAGTGCTGGCCGTTGTTTTTTGTGGTCTTTACCCTTCTGATCCAAATGATTATGAAAATTTGAAAGCCTCACTTGAAAAATTGCAGCTCAATGATGCCGCTTTTTCTTGGGAACCTGAAACATCTCAAGCACTTGGCTTTGGTTTTCGCTGTGGTTTTCTTGGGCTTTTACACATGGAAATTATCCAAGAAAGGCTTGAGAGAGAATTCAATATTGAGCTTATTGCGACTGCGCCTTCGGTTATTTATCGGGTTGAGACGGTTAAGGGCGAGAGCTTTGAAATCGACAATCCTTCAAAATTGCCAGAAGCTGGGCAGATTGAAAATCTGTATGAGCCTTATGTCAAGATCGACATTCATGTGCCCGGCGAATTTGTGGGCAATGTGATGAAGCTTTGTGAAGAGAAGCGAGGACGCCAAATCAATATAGGCTATATTGCGCAAAATCGCGTGGTTATTACCTATGAATTGCCTTTTGCGGAAATTGTCTTTGACTTTTTTGATCGCCTAAAATCCGCCACAAAGGGCTATGCCTCGATGGATTATGAGGTCATTGATTATCGCACGAGCAATTTGTGCAAACTTGACATCATGCTCAATGGTGAACCTGTGGACGCTTTGGCGGTTATCGTGCATAGGGATAAGGCCTATTTTTATGGCCGTGCTTTGGCTTTAAAGCTGAAACGTATTATCCCGAGGCAGATGTTTGAAATCGCTATTCAGGCGGCTATTGGGCAGAAGGTTATTGCTCGTGAGACGGTTTCTGCGCTTCGTAAGAATGTTACGGCGAAGTGTTATGGTGGTGACATTACCAGAAAACGCAAGCTTTTAGAGAAGCAGAAGGAAGGAAAAAAGCGTATGAAGCGTATGGGCAATGTTGAGCTGCCGCAGGAGGCTTTTCTCGCCGCCCTGCAAGTCGACGACTCTTGATTTAGGCGCATTTTTGTCCTCTGGCGGCGTCAAAAACCATTTTTGCTCCATGTCGAATACCATAAGAGTATACTCATTCCGCAAAAATGGATTTTTCCTAGCCAGAGAACAAAGCTGC
>CAYJIB010000034.1:0-17603 GCA_964370125.1 uncultured Desulfovibrionaceae bacterium | reverse complement strand
CCCTAATAAGTATGAATTGAAGGAAAATTTGAATTGGTGAAAGCCTCTCTTCGAGTAACTGTAAGTCGAAAACTAACGCAGGCTGCCGCCTGCTCTGTTGATTGGAGCGGCAAAAGGCATTGCCTCCGGCGGTTAAAGGCAGTGCCTCCGGCGGCAAAAGGGGATAATCCCCTTTTGAAACCCTAATAAGTATGAATTGAAGGAAAATTTGAATTGGTGAAAGCCTCTCTTCGAGCAACTGTAAGTCGAAAACTAACGCAGGCTGCCGCCTGCTCTGTTGATTGGAGCTACAAAGCTTAGGTTCTGAACCCTTGAAAAAGGCAGTTCGCTTCTTACCTTTACTATGCAACAAAAAAAGGAACAAAAAGCCGATGAAAGTGCAAAATGTGGCCATTTTTCCCGCAGAAGCGGAAAATGCCTTTGAGCTGTTCAGATCTTTGCGCTATGCCCCACGCTTCAAAGTGATCGGTCTTTCAAGTCACAAAAAACAAGCAGAAGATAAAAAGAATGACCAAGCGCCATTGATTTTTGAACACCACAGAGGCGGCCTTCCCTTCATAAATGAAGCAGATTTCTTAGAAGAATTGTGCAAAACGCTTCAAGAAGAAGGCATTGACTTTATATTTCCAAGCCATGACAGTGTTGCCGTATTTTTACAAGAACACAAAGAAAAAATCCCCGCAAAAATTCTGTGCTCCCCACTCAAGACAGCAAGGCTTTGCCGCGACAAAGCCGCTCTTTATACATTTTTTCAAAACGAGCCTTTTTGTCCAAAAGTCTTTGAAAGCCTTGAAGAAGTATCGTCCTTCCCCATTTTCTTAAAAAATCCCAAAGGACAAGGCGGACAAGGCTGTTTTCTTGCAAACAATGCAGAAGAAGCGCAAAATATTCTCAAGAAAAACAAAGACTTGCTCTTGTGCGAATACCTGCCAGGCGAAGAATTTACCATCGACTGCTTCAGCAATGCCAAGGGAGAACTGCTCTTTGCTGGAGCAAGAAGCCGTGATGTCGTGAAGATGGGCATTGCCTGTGTGTCTTCTGCGCTCGAAAATACAAACGAAACGACACAAGAAATCCTGCACGAGCTTGCCAAAATTTTGAATGAACAACTTGACTTTAATGGTCTGTGGTTCTTTCAGGCAAAAGCCGATAAATCTGGGAATTTCAAGCTCTTAGAAGTCTCAACAAGAGCAAGTACGGGCATGGGACTCTACCGTCAACTTGGCATAAATTTTGCTCAACTTGCCTTGTATGAAGCCATGGCCCTGCCGACAAAGCCCTTGTGCAACCCTTTGACTATCACGGCTTATCGCACACTACAAACTCGCTATCTTGTTGATTTTACTTATGATGCTGCCTACATTGATCTTGACGACACCCTGATTGTGCGTGGGGCTGTCAACACAAAGGCCCTCGCCTTTGTCTATCAGTGTATTAACTTGGGCAAAAAAGTCTTTCTTATCAGCCGTCATGATGGCGATATTGCCGCCTATTTGCAAAAATTTCGCATCGCTTCGCAGCTTTTTGACGGCATCATTCATCTCGTCGACAAAGCTAAGAAATCCGCCTATATAAAAGATAAAAAGGCCATATTTATTGACAATTTGTTTATTGAACGGCAAGAAGTTTTTGAGGCCCTGGGCATTCCTGTTTTTGATGTTGACGGCATCGAATGCCTTTTAGTCGGGCAGCTTTAACTAAGCCACCAAAAGAAGGGCAAGCAAGATCGCAAAAAAGCACAAATTACCAAACCTTTTTACAGGAACATTATGAAAATCTGCTCACGTCCCTTTAGGTATATGTATTTGGACAAATTTGACGGTGCGGTGTGGCTTTGTCAATGGATGCACAAAGAACACGGCGTTATCGGCAATCTTTTTGACTCTTCAGCAGAAGCCATTTGGCACGGTGAAAAGGCAAAAAGCGTGCGAGAGGCTTTTCGCCGTGGTGAGGGCTTTCAGCTTTGCCGCTTTGAAGCCTGTCCATTTTTGCAAAACAATTCCCTTCCCGACCTTCAAGGCGAAAAACTTACAAAGGCTTGCACCACGGATAGTCAACCAAGATTGATCAATCTAGCACATGACTATACCTGCAATCTTGCTTGCGAAACCTGTCGCCCCCATGCCTTTCGGCCTCCCGCAGATTATCGCCAAAAAATAGAATCCATAAACAATGCCATAAGCCCTTTTCTTGACAAGGCAAACTTTATTAGCCTGTGCGGGCATGGAGACGCTTTTGCCAGCCCCTATATGATGCAACTTATGGAGGATTTGCGCCCAAGCTCACCAAGTTTTTCACTGCAAATTGAAACAAATGGCGTCTATTTTGACAAAAAGCATTGGGAACGCATTGCGCACTTAGCCAAGCACAATGTCTTTATCATTGTAACAGTAAACAGTTTTGACCCCTTTATTTACAAGCAGATCAGCAAGGGGGGAAAATATGAAAAACTTATGGAAAACCTTGACTTTATAGCCGAACTCAGAAAAAAAGGCGATATCAAGTCTCTAAGTTTTGCTATGGTTATACAAGACAAAAACTTTAGAGAAATGCCTTCTTTTATTGAGCGTTCAAGAGAGCAATATTCTTGTGACCGTGTTGATTTGCTTCCCGTCTATCAATGGGGAAAAGCCATGACGCCCGATGTTTTTTGGTTTAAAGATGTCTTAAATCCCCTGCATCCCTATCACAAAGAATACCTTGAACTCTTAGACCACCCCTCTCTTGCAAAACCCTTTGTGAATCATTATGCAGGGCGAAGCGTTCACCCGGCAAGACCCTTTCCCGGGCATTCAAACTTGCCAGAAAATAAGGAATAGCTATGGAAAAAAAGCCCTTAGCCAGTATTTTTATGGCCACCTACAATCACGCAGCCTTTATTCGTAAGGCCCTCGAGGCTTGTCTTGCACAAAAAACAAGCTTTCCTTTTGAGATTGTTGTTTGTGATGATGCCTCAACAGACGGCACAACAGAAATTGTCAAAGAATACGCCGCAAAATATCCACATATTGTGCATTCTTTACAAAAAAGAAATACGGGGGGGCACAAAAACTTTTTTGAAGGGATGCAAAAAATGCGGGGAAAATATGTTGCCTTTTGCGAAGGGGACGATTTTTGGACAAGCCCTCACAAGCTTGAGCGGCAAGTGCGCTTCTTAGAAGACAATCCCGATTTTTCTGTATGTTGCCATAAAGTGCGTGTACTTGACATGGCAAATCAAGACTCAAAAGACATACAATACATTTACAAAGATCAAAGTTTTGATGAAGAACGTATTAAAGAAGGCATTTTTTATGCCGATGAAGCGATGAACAATTATTATTTTCAGACAAGTTCTGTCGTCTTTCGTTGGCGCTTTACAAAAGGCTTCCCCTCTTGGTTTCACCCAAATATGCTTCTTGATCATTTTCTTTTTATGCTTCACGCAGTAGAAGGGAAAATCAAATATTTTGATGATGATATGTCTGTTTGGCGCAGACAAAGTGGCGGTTATTCTTGGCTACAAACCGTCAATAAAGGACTTTTTTTTCAAAAAGAATACAAAGATTGGATTTTTCACTATGAGCAAATGGACGAGTTTTTTTCCTTTCGCTTTACCTTGCAAATCAGAGAGCGCATTCTGCTTGCCCTGCGCAATCTCATCAGCTACTACGTGCAGACCAATCAGCTTGAGCACATTCGCCACATTTATAAAACATATAAAGATTATTTCAAAAAACCTGTTTTAGAGAATGCGGCCATTCTTGACGGCTTGCGACTTGCTATGCCACAAGAAAGAGAATTTTTTCTGCCTTGGACGCACAAAAAAGAAGAGGCTGATGATGACTTGTGCTCTTCAAAGTCAAAAAAGCCACGCAGCTCTTTAGGAGGCTCTTTGGGTCTTGACATACAAGCCATTCCAAAGACTGAAGGAAATGTTTGGGATATATGGACAGCTGGTCAGGAATACGCCCACTTTGCAAGCGCAAACCAAGCACTTGCCGCCTGGATTTGGCATTGTGGTCAGGCAAAAATTTGGCTGCCCCATTATCGCCCAAATACACTTCGCGAGCTTTGCACAGAAATGCGCCTTGAGCCCAATTATTATACAGTCGGCGAAAAGCTTGAACCCTCGCCCGACTTTCTTGCTTCACTTGACCCTGGGCATATTATTATCACTTTTGCCTATTTTGGAAAAGGCCTGCCGACTGCCTTTGAAGAAGCCTTGGCAAAGCGCAAAGACATTTTTTGGATTGAAGACAGACGACAAGCCCTTTGGACTGGCAAGCCCTCAAAAGCCAATGCCGTCCTATACAGCCCCAAAGATGTACTTGGCGTGCCAGATGGCGCGCTTTTAGTTGGTGAAGGCTTGTCAAGCCTGCAACCAAAGGCAAAAAGTATAAGCGAAGAAAATTTCTTTGAGCAGCTTCGCCTTTCTCTCACTCGCCTAGAAGAAGGGAAAAGCCCTCACCCCTTTGAGCAAAACAAGATTGAAGGGAAGAGATATTTGCCAACGACAGCCTGCTCTCAGCTAAGCATCGACATGTTAAAGCGCATTCCCTTACAAGACCTTGTCACAAAAAGACAAGCAAATTGGGCTTATCTCTACAAGCATCTTGGTGACTATGCTCTGTGGAAAGAGCCTAAGCCTGACTTTGCGCCCTTTGTCTTTCCTATAAAAGTCCCCAAAGAACACGCTGTAAAGCTTCCCATTGGTGTCTTGCTCACTCTTCTGAACAATCAAGAAATTTATTGTTCGCCCTCTTGGCAAATGCACCAAAACCCGCCTTATACTTTATCCACAGAGACCGTACTTTTGCCCTGCGATCACCTTTGTGATGAAGAAGGCCTTGAAAGAATGGTCAGCCTTGTGAAAAGATATTTGCAGGGCGATATAAAGAAAGAAGATGTTACAGCATGGTAACACAAAAAGGTAGAAAGATATGCAAAAAAATACAGACACAGCACAAGAAGATATTATAAAAAAACTCAAAAAACTTGAGCCTTTACGCATAAACACCCTTACAGATCCAGACACAATGCTTGTTGCTCTTGTACGTCAAAATCTTGAAGGGGCTATCGCTTTTTATGAAAAATGCCCCTACGATAAAGCCCCAGCGCGCAAGATACCCGACTTTATCCTTGTTGGTGAAGAAGGCGAAAAAGACAAAGATCTAAAAGATCTTGAAGAAAAACACAATATGCAGATCACACTCTTGCAAGACTATAAGCACACAAAAGACCAAGCTGTCTTTGCCTATTTCGCACCAAAGGTGGCTTTTTGGTCAAGGGACGCTCTTTCTTTTGTAATGAAAGCTCTGTACAATCATGGTATAGAAAAGGTCTATTATTATGAAAAATTGATAAGCTCTTTCTATCAAAAACAAAAAGCTTGGCCAAAAGTGCTTGAGCAAATTGACAAAATTTCTGCTGTGTATGAAGCTTTGGCCGATGAAGAAAGCAAAGAAAGTTATTTGCGCATGATCAAATGTATCATGGAAGGGGAGCCTGGCTTTTTACGGCTTGCCAAGTACAGAGAATATTATCACCCCTTGGTGTATGCTGAAGAGGGCGATGTGCTTATTGACGGTGGCTTGTGGCAGCCCTATTTAACAAAGGCCTTTGCCCAGCAAGTGGGGCCAAGTGGCAAGGTATTTGCTTTTGAGCCTGTTGCGGCCTTTGCAAAAAGGTGTAAAGAAGTCCTTGATCCCATCGCCAATGTTCGGGTCGAGCAACTTGGCCTTTGGTCTGGTGTTTCTACCTTTTATATTGAAGACCAAGCGGGCGGAAGCCGCATGGTATCAGAGCCCAATGAAAGAACAGAAAGCTGCCACACAATAAGCATTGATGAATATTGCCAAGAGCACAATATCGCCTGTTCAATCATCAAGCTTGACATTGAAGGGGCTGAGGTTGAAGCCTTAAAGGGCGCTATGAAGACCATTGCAAGGCACAAGCCAAAGCTACAAATCGCTCTTTACCACGAGTATAGCCATTATATCGACATACCTTATACCTTGTTAAGGCATTTTCCTGATTATACCTTCTATATCGGCCACCACGAACCTTGGCATTTTGAAAGCGTCCTGTATGCCTTGCCAAAAAAGTAAAAAATAGGAAAAGAGAAGCAAGCGCTTATTTTTGCGCCGCAACAAAGGCCTTCATTTTTTCAAGCACGCTGTAATCAATAGCCAAGTTGCCCTTGCCTCTACCAAGGGCAATATGTAGCTTATTGTTTCCATGATAATCAGAACCGCCTGTCGGGATAAGCCCAAAATTCTTTGCGTATTCTAAAGAAAGCCTTGTTTCTTCCTCGCTGTTTTCGCTGTAATGAACCTCAATACCGTGAAGACCACAAGAAGCCAAACGCTCAATAAGGCCTCTTCTTTCTTCTTCATTTTTGCAACGGATAAGAAAAGGGTGTGCAAGCGACACAAAGGCCTTGGCCTTTTTCAAAATTTCTATTGTTTCTTCGGGGCTAATAGTTCTTTTTGAAACAAAAGCCAGGCCATCATCGCCAAGGTATTTGTCAAAAGCTTCTTGCATATCAGCGGCATAGCCTTTTTGTATCAGAGCCATAGCAAAATGCGGGCGGCACATAAGCCTTTCATTCTTCATTTGAGCAAGGACGTCTTCTTCTGTGATACATACGCCCACTTCATGCAATTTTTCAAAAAGCTTTACATTTCTTTGCCTTCGTATCTCTTGAAGCCTTGCGATCTCACGCATCAAGTCTTCATCTTCTGTTGGATCTTTGTCAAAGAAATAACCCAAAATATGCACTTCGCCCTTAATGTAATCCGCGCTCAGCTCAATACCGTTAATAAATTCAATGCCCTCTTCCATGGCTTTTTTTCTGGCCCGTACAAGACCGTTAAAATTGTCATGGTCGGTCAGTGCCAAAGCCCTTAGTCCAACAAGCTTCGCTTTTTCTATAAGCTCTTCTGGGCTGTCAGTGCCGTCTGAGAGGGTCGTATGTGTGTGCAAATCAATACAATTTTTCATAAAATCCCCTGTATTCAGTTTTTACAAAATTGAACGAATAAAGGCCATCACTTCCTTGCAAAGCTCATCAAGCGCCTTTGTTCCGTCAAGGTGCAGGTCAGGCCTTTCTGGCCTTTCAAAGGGCGAAGAAATACCTGTAAAATTCGGGATTTCTCCTGCTCTTGCCTTTTTGTAGAGGCCTTTTGGGTCACGTTCTTCACAAAGTTCAATCGGCGTATCGAGAAAGATTTCAAAGAAATTTTCGCTCGTAAAAATTGAACGAATATTGTTTCTGTCTTTGGCAAAGGGCGAAATAAAGGTCGCCAGCACTATAAGACCCGCATCACACATAAGTTTTGCCACGTGCGAAGCCCTGCGGATATTTTCTACTCTATCGGCCTCTGTAAAGCCCAAATCTCTGTTGAGGCCCGTGCGTAAATTGTCGCCGTCCAGCTGATAAATGTGCTTTCCTTCAGCAAAGAGCGCTTTACCAAGGGCGTTTGCCAAGGTTGACTTTCCTGAACCAGACAGGCCGCTAAACCACAAGACAAAGGCTTTTTGATTTTTTTGTTCAGCGAGCATGGCAGGTGTCAGGTCAAATTCATGCCGCACAACAGAATGCGCTCTGTACAAATCGTGCAAAATCATGCCACAAGCGATGGTCTGTGCCGAAAGAGGGTCAATAAACAAAAAAGAGCCCAAGTCTTTGTTCTTTGCATAAGGCACAAAGGGCAAGGGGCGAGACAAAGAAAATTTGATCTTCCCTATTTCATTGTTTTTTAATACTTTTGAGCGCTCTTCTTGTTGATTTTCTAAATTGAGCTTGGCTGAAATCTCTAAAATGGTAGCTGTGGCTTCAAAAAAACCGATTTTACAAAGATAGGTCCTTCCAACGATAATGTCCTTTGTGTCCATTGAGATAATATGCGCCGCAAAAAGATCAGAAAGGCCCAGGCTTTCTTCACTCTCTGTAAGGACATAGCCTCTTGAAATATCAATCGATTCACTCACGACTAGATTAACGGCCTCACCTTCATGCGCTTTCTCTTTCTGCCCATCAAAGCTAAAAATTTCTTGAATGCTCGTCTTTCTTTTTGAAGGAAAAATCACAAGTTCTTGCCCGACTGAAACACTCCCAGAAAGCACTGTCCCGCCAAGGGCTCTTTGTACATGGCCTGCTTCTGTTTTTTCAGAAGACAAAGTCACTTGTTGCACAGGAAAAATAAAGTCATCACAAAGAGCGGGTTTTTCAAAATCTTCTATAAGAGCAAGCAAGGTTTTTCCCGTATACCAAGGCGTATTCGCACTTTTTTGGCAAACATTGTCGCCGCACAAAGCCGAAACAGGCACGCAATCTATACGCTCTATGCCGACATTTCTTGCATAATTCTCGCAAAAAATCTTCACCCTTTTGTAAGCCTGAAAAGAAAAATCCACGGCGTCAATCTTGTTGATTGCGACAATAATATGCTTTATCCCCATAAGCGAGACAATGGACATATGCCTTCTTGTTTGCACAAGCAGGCCTTCGCTGTTTTCGATACTGTGATGCGCCTTTGTGATGTCCACAAGCACAATGGCAAGGTCAGACTGGCTCGCCCCTGTCACCATATTTCTTGTGTATTCCTCATGCCCTGGGGCGTCGGCAATCAAAAAACGCCTTTTTTTCGTAGAAAATGAACGAAAGGCCAAATCAATGGTGATCGATTGTTCTTGTTCAGATAAAAGGCCGTCAAGAAGGCTAGAAAAATCGAGCTGACCGCCTGTGAGCCTTGATTGTTCAAGCTGGCGCAACTGGTCTTCATACAAGACACCGCTGTCATAGAGCATACGGCCAATGAGGGTGCTTTTTCCATCATCAACACTGCCGCAAGTGATAAGCCTAACAATGCTTGCTTCGTCTTTTTTGTGTGCGCGCATCAAAAATAACCCTCTTGCTTTTTCTTTTCCATCGAGCCTACTTGGTCAGAATCGATCAGCCTGCCCTGCCTTTCAGAATGTCTGGCGGCCTTTAATTCTTCAATGATATCATCAAGATTTGTAGCAGTAGACTCAAAACACCCAGAAAGAGGCCAACAGCCAAGAGTCCGAAAGCGCACCATTTTTTCTTCAACTTGTGGATGGTTTTCAAAGAAATCTTTTGGCAAAGCCTCTTTATCATCAATCATCAACCAAGTATTTGCATGAAAAACAACAGGCCTTTTCTTTGCATAATAGAGAGGTACAATCTCGATATCTTCTTTGCGAATATATTCCCAAACATCAAGCTCTGTCCAATTTGACAAAGGAAAAACACGCATACTTTCATTGTGCGCCAAACGTGTATTGTAATTGTTCCAAAGCTCTTGTCTTTGCGCACGGGGATCCCAGCGGTGATTTGTGCGTACAGAAAAAATCCTTTCCTTTGCTCTCGATTTTTCTTCATCTCGCCTTGCCCCGCCAAAAGTCGCGTCAAAGGCATAAAAATCAAGAGCTTGCCTTAGGGCGTGGGTCTTCATGCTATCGGTATAGCGAGCAGAACCCACAGTAAAAGGCGTGATATTTTTGTCTTTCCCCTCAGGATTGACATAGACTCGCAAATCGAGCTTGTGTTCTTTAGCTACCTTATCGCGAAAATCTGTCATCGCCTTAAATTTCCATGTTGTGTCAACATGCAAGAGAGGAAAGGGGATTTTGTTTGGATAAAAGGCCTTTCTTGCCAAGTGCAAAAGCACGGACGAATCTTTGCCAATGGAATAGAGCATGGCCAAATTTTTGAAGCTGGCATAAGCCTCTCTGATTATGTAAATACTTTCATTTTCAAGCTCTTTTAGATAAGAAGCCATCGTCACCCCATTGTTAAAAGTCTTATAGAAAAGCTATACACAATCTATTCCAAAGAAGATTTTGCCTATAAAAAGCAAAAAGCGCAAGAGAAAAGCCCATGACAAAATGGAAAAGCACGATAATTCTTGACTTTTTCGGGCTTATGAGTATA
This sequence comes from uncultured Desulfovibrionaceae bacterium, assembly GCA_964370125.1. Taxonomy (GTDB): domain Bacteria; phylum Desulfobacterota; class Desulfovibrionia; order Desulfovibrionales; family Desulfovibrionaceae; genus CAYJIB01. The sequence goes on along the minus strand of CAYJIB010000034.1, from coordinate 7,663 downwards.
GTAAAAACACTATTTTGCTTTCAATAAACCTTTCCTTTCGTCACAATCTCTAAAAAAAGAGGGCTATATGTCGCACACAAAGCCACTTGTCAGTGTTTTTATGGCCACATACAATCATGCCCCCTTTATAGCCGAAGCTCTTGATTCTTGCCTTATGCAAGAAACCGATTTTCCTTTTGAAATTGTCGTTTGTGACGATTTTTCTACAGACGGTACCCGGGCTATTGTAGAAGAATACGCTAAAAAACACGACAATATCGTCCTTTCTTTTCAAAAGCACAATACAAAGGGCCAAAAAAACTTCATGGACGGTATGGCGCTGCTCCAAGGAAAATATGTGGCCTTTTGCGAAGGCGATGATTTTTGGCTGTGCAAAGACAAATTGCAGAAACAAATTTCTTTTTTAGAAGAAAATCCTGACTTTTCTGTTTGTTGCCACAAGGTAGAAGTGCGCCTGATGGGAAGGCAGGAATCGGACGTACATTCCTATATTTATAAAGACCTTTCTTATGACGAAGAGCGCATTCAAAAAGGTGAATTTTACGCCGATGAATGCCTGACCAATTATTATTTTCAAACCTCATCAGTGGTTTTTCGTTGGCGTTTTGGCGGCGGTTTTCCTTCTTGGTTCACTTTAAATATGCTTTTAGATCACTTTCTTTTTATGTTGCACGCCGTAGAAGGAAAAGTAAAATATTTTAATGAAGCCATGAGCGCGTGGCGCAGGCAAAGTGGCGGTTATTCTTGGCTACAAACAATAAACAAAGGGCTGTTTTTTACCAAAGAACTTACGGGCTGGGTAAGAATTTATGAAGAAATAGACCTTTTTTTCTCTTACCGCTTTAGCTTGCAAATTCGTGAGCGCATCTTGCTAGGTCTTCGCAATGTGGTCAATCATTATGTACAAACAAATCAGCTTGAAAAAATCAACTATTTGTATACGCATTATAAAAAATATTTTAACAGCCCCGTACTTGAAAACGCTATCATGCTTGACGGCTTGCGCCTTGCCGCACCCAGTGACCGAGAACTTTTCCCGCCTTGGGCAAAACTTGAAGCAGTAGAGGAAAACCAAGAAAAACCACGATCCATTGGCGGACATTTCCCCCTAGATATTGCCTCTATACCCGAAGCGAAAGACAATGTATGGCAGGCATGGACAAAAGACAAAGAATACGCCGCCTTTGCAAATGCCGAACAAGCCCTCATCGCTTGGCTTTGGTCTTTGGGCGTGCGTGATTTGTGGATCCCAACCTTTGTCGCGCCCCATATTCTAAAAATCAACCCCAGACTGCCTTTGCTCCTTAAAAGATACGCTACAGGCACAAAGCTTGAACCAAGCGCAGACTTTGTCAAAAATGTAGAGCCAGGGCACGCTGTCTACACCATGGCTTTTTTTGGCAAAGCTCTTAGCAAAGAGCTTGAAGAGGCCTTGCTTGCTCGCCCAGATATTTACTGGATTGAAGACAGAAGACAAGCCCTTGATACCGGCACAGCCTCAAAAGCTCATGCCGTCATCTACAGCCCAAAGGATTTGCTCGGTGTGCCAGACGGCGCTATCTTGGTGGGCAATAATCTTGGTGAGCTTAGCCCTAAATACCAAGCCACAAAGTCCCCTCTCTTTTTTGAAAGGCTAAAGCTTGCAATGCGGGCTATGGAAGGGCCTTTAGACAATGCCGATGTGCTTGAACACAGCGCCCTTGAACAAAAAGAACAATTGCCTGGGGTGGCCTGCTCAACACTTACTCTTGAAATGTTAAAACGTATTCCAATAAAGCCCCTTGTGCAAAAAAGACAAGAAAATTGGCAATACTTGGCCAAGCACCTTGGGCAATACGCCCTGTGGCCAGAAGAGAAGGTCGACTTTGCGCCCTATGTGTATCCTTTAGAAATCCCCACCTCTCATGCAATGCGCTGCCCTGTGGATATTCTCTTAACGCTTTTTGTCAACAACAATATTTTTTGTCCGCCCTTGTGGCAACTGCAAAATGCTCCAAGCATTTCTCCATCAAAAAATTGCGTACTCTTGCCCTGCGATCAAAGATGTGAAAAAGAAGATTTGGACAAAATGATCGCCATCGTAAAAGACTATATGGCGGGGAAAATACAGCCCGAAGACGCAAAAGCTTGGTAATATGCTTAAAAAAGACTTTTTAAACATATAAATCATTCGCTATAAGATTGAGAGAGCCATGTCAAAACAGATTACTTATGATTTGCGCCACACACTTCCTGACAAAAAAGCGACGTGCATTTTTAACCATATCGATAAATGTGCGGGCACTTCTTTGCATTCAATGCTGAAAAAACATTTTTCCTCTTCTCAAGGTGTGCAATCGCACAATATCCTCAATACCGCAAATTTTAACCAATCGGCCTCTTTTTACTATTCACACCACCTTGTTGGCATTGAACATGTCATTAAGATGGAAAAATTTTATTATATCACCTTTCTTCGGCATCCCCTCGCAAGAAAAATTTCAAAAATGAATTATTTGCGAACAGAATTCCCGCTTATGGCCAGCCTTGAAAAGCGCAATGACGTTTTACTCTTTACCGATGGAAGCAACAATGATTTTATAGAATATCTCGGCAATGGCGACAAATACCTTGCTGAAGACAATTTGTTTAATAACTATGTGTTTTTTGGCATCACAGAGCATTATAATGATTCAATAAAATTGCTCAGCAAATACATTCAGGGCTTAAGCGATAGCGATATACTTATTAAAAACGCTACAGCCAAAAAAGACATGAAACTCTCGCCCCTTGCCTTAGAATATTTTAATGAAAAAAACAGAGACGACATAGAGCTCTATGAAAAGGCTCTTTGCGAATTCAAAAAAAGAACTCATGTATCTGAAAACACAGAAAATGTTGTTGAAGACATCAGGCCAAGCGAAAAAAGTGTCAACAAAAAAGAACATTCATACGCCCATATTGTACAGCTTTTTGAAAAAATACTGTGCAATAAGCATTTTGACTCAATATACAGCAATGAATTTGACTTTGAAATAGAGCTACTCTTTTGTTTTTATTCAATAAAAGAGACACAAAGCTTTGTTGTTTTCTGTAATTGGCTCATGGAGAGAGTTGAGCTACGTCCTGCCTGCATAGTTACTGCTTACAAGTGCGCTCTTAAAGCGAATATGCCAGAACTGCACAATCTTTTACATAAATGTTTTCAAATGCTTGAAGACAAAGATCCTTTATGTAAGATGCAATTCTTGGTTTTAGAACGACTCGAAATAATAAGAGTCTTGGCCTCACGCAAGCTCTGGAAGGCAAATGATAATCCAAAAGAGTCTTTTGATACTTTCGTGCTCAACTGGCTAAAAAAACTCGAAAAACAAGCGACTTGGGAAGGGAAAAGCCTCTTTGCCCAAGGCCTGCTTTATGAATCTGTAGACAATTATAAAGGAGCGGCTTGTCTAGTAGAAAAAGCCCTTCAGTATGAACCAAAAAACGACAAGTATTATAGGACTTTGTTTCGCAATTTACGAAGGCTTGGAAATGAAGGCTTAAACAAAATCAACAACTTGGTTCAAGAAGGCTTGGCAAAAAATCCGCAATGCGAATGGGCCTTGCAAGAGGCTCTTTTCCTTGCAAAAGACAATAAAGATACAGAGCAAATACTCCTAGCCGCACAAAGGGCACTGGCGAAAAATCCTTATTGGAGGCAAGGCCTTAACACCCTTATGAGCCTTTTGGCTGAAAGAGACAGCGAAAAGGCCCTTGACTGCGCACACAAACTTTCAGCACTTGATGCACAATCACTTGAAGCCTATTTACAACTGTGCCAATATTTTCTGTATCTCAAAAAATACGACGAAGCCTTGCATATTATTGATACAAAAGCCAAAAGCAAGCCAGAATGCGCTCCCCTCTATATGTCTGCCGCACATATTATGCAAGAACAAGGACGACACATAGAGGCAATAAAGTACGCCAAAACAGCCTGCGAAGCCGACCCTCTTGCAGTTCAAATGCGTGTAGCCTTTGCAAAACTGCTTATTCAGCAGGGGAAAAGTGAAGAAGTCAAAGAAAGGGGCTTGCAAGATACGCGCTCTTTCTCTATGCTTGCTTATCCTTATGCCTATGTGTCTTTGGCCTTTGAAGCACAAAAAGACATGAGCAAAGCCCTAGAATTTATGCACAAAGCCATTGAGAAACAGCCAGAAAAAATAACTTTTCTTAGCGAATACGCTCGACTGTTGCGTATGAATGAAGACTTTGAAGCATTGCAAGCCTTTTGTGAAGGGCATCTTGAAAAAGACGAAAAACAGGCCTGGGCATGGAAAGAACTTTGCTATGTTTTCTTAGCAAAAGGCGACAAACAAAAAGCAAAGCACATGGGACAAAAAAGCCTTAAAGCCTATAAAGACGTTGAATTTGAACATTTTTTACAAAGGCTCGACTAAAAAATTATGCTAAAAAACATTTATATCCAACTTGGTTCGCCCGCTAGCCTTGCCCCCATTGTAGAATTTGGCAAAAAAGAGCAAGGCCACTTGGCAAAGCAAGGTCTCTATTTCCCTTTGCTTAAAGATTTTATTCCAAATCATTCAAAACACTTAGAAAGCTTTGACGACGATTGGCATATTTGGTTGCAAGACAGCATGTCAAGGCTTTATTCACAAGAAAATGCAAGGATAGCCCAAAAAAATGCTGTTGATGTCGTAGAATTTCCAAGTCAAAAAAACTGCCTGGACCTTCTGGCAAACTACCTTAAAGAGCAAAAATTTCACTCACTCTGCCTTTGCCTAAGCGCCTTTAATCACGATACAGACAAGACTTTAGCCACAGTGCAAGCACTCAAAAAACACTTTCCAAGTGCAAATCTTCATTTTTCTTTTTTCCTCTTGCCCCCAGACAGAGAGCTTGAAGGCATTTGGCTGTATAGGGCCTTTTTCCTTGATGCGCATTTGCCAACAATGGCGGAGAACACAAAGTACAGAGTACAAGCCTTGTTTTTGGCAGAAAAAAATCTTGTTAAAGTAGAAAGATTTCTTGATCAAAAAATCGCCACTCACTATATAATGAGCTCAGACGAAAGCCTTGAAAATTGGCAAAAGACCTTTAACATTGCCCCCTTAGCTGAACAAAAACACTACAATAGACCCTTCCCTTGCCCTTCTGTGCTGGCCTTTATTGATGCCTTTCCCAAAAAAAACTATCCACAAGGGCATAGCTTCCCTTGGCTTCAAGAAAAAGAATTTCTCATTTATAATGCGGCACAAAACAAGAAAATTGGCTATCTGACCACAGAACAAAGGCAAGAAGTTCGTGCAAACTTTGCCACATTGTCAAAATTTTCCTTTCCTTTTCAAAAAGAGCTTAGCTATCAAGAAGAAAATCTTGAGGACAGGCACCTTAGCCCCAAAGAAGCCCTTAGTCTGGCAAAAAAACTCTCCCCTGCGCTTCGGCAAGAGCTCGCCAAGTGTATAGACAAAGAACTTCTTCCCTATCAAAGCCTAAATACTGCGGCGGCGCAAGGGGCTGTGCTTTGTATTGAAAAGCAGCTTTCTGAAGAAGACTTTTTTAGACTTGCAAAAGGCCAAAAGCTGTCTCACATTAAAGAGGTCTGCTTTGATTTTGTCGACTTGGACGCTTCATATCTTTTTTCAAAGCTTTATACAAAAAATAAGGAAAATTTTCAAAAACAAGGGCTGTTTTTTGCAAAAATTGAGAAAATCGACAGCAATTTCCTCGCAAAACTCACAAAAAAGCTTACAGAAAGAAAAAATATCACAAAACTTTGCCTGAACCTTCAATATTACACCAACAACAACGAAATTGCCACCATACTTGAGCATTTTCAAGGAAAATGTCCGCTAGCAAAGGTACAATGCCATTTCTACCTCTCATCACCGGAAAAAATGCTAAAAAACCCTTGGTTTAGGGACCTTTCAACCAAAAAATTTATTTTTTCACTCGCCCACTATGTAAGATATAGCCAAGACGAAAGGAATATTTTTCACGCAATCCAAAGCAAGGTGTCTTTTTTGCAGACAATTTTTAAAGGTTTAGCCAACTTTTCCTCTCCACATTCACCAGAAGCCATGCTTTCTGATTGGGCTGACAGGCTGGGCATAGACCTTCAGTCTTTAGAACTCAATTTTCCTAAGTTTTTTATACCAAGTCCAAAGGTCTTGGCCTTTATCGCCACTGTCCAAAGCAGCGCATATTCTGCCAACAAAAACTTTGACTATGCCGCACAAGAAGCCTTTTATGGCTATGAACAAGAAGTGCAAGCCTGCTATCTACGCCCTTTTTGGCAGAAAAAAATCAGAGAAAATGTGAGGAGAAGTATCGATGAACATTGGCTAGAACAACTTGACGGATTTGAAAATCTCGAAAATAGCCCTCTCGATGTCAGTGACGCACCCTTGACCTTGGGCTTTGAAGAAGCCTTTAAGCTTTGCAAACTGCTCGACACAGGCTTTCGCCAAAGCTTGCTAGAAGACCTCGAAATATCAACCCTTCCGCATCAAAACCAAGGCGCAATCAATGTCTATACCGCTCTTTTGTTGGCTGAAAAGCGCCTTGATGAAAAAGAAGCGCAAGCACTTGTCCAAAGCCCAAGAGGACTTTGTTTGCCCCTAGGTCCAAATAGCCGTATAGAAGTTGGGGAACTGCACAAGCCCAAGGTGGCTGTCTTGACCATGGCCTACAATCATGAAAAATATATCGAAAGGTGCATAAAATCTGTGCTTTCGCAGCAAACTAATTTCCCCGTCATGCACGTCATTTCAGACGATTTTTCAAGCGATGGCACAAGGGAAATCTTGCTTGAGTACGCCAAAAAATATCCTCATATCAAGCTCATTCTCAATGCCTACAATTCGCCGGGAAGTGTCGTGCAAAAGCTTTTTGATCAAATCCCCGCTGAATATGTCGCTTTGTGTGACGGAGACGACTATTTTAGCGACCCCTTAAAGCTGCAAAAACAAGCGGATTTACTTGATAAAGATAAAAGCCTCGCCTTATGTTTTCACTTGGTAATGACACTTTTTGAAGACAAGCCAGGCATTGGAAAGATTTTCCCGCCAATGGAATACATGCCTCGTGGCTTACGAGCAAAATATTATTTGAAAGAACTTTTAGAACTCAATTTTATTCAAACAAATTCAGTTATGTACAGATGGCGCTTTAAGGATCAGGGCCTGCCTCTTTGGTACGCTCATGGCACTTGTCCATCAGACAGGTATTGGCATCTTATCCATGCCGAGCTTGGCCCCATTGGCTTTATCAATGAAGTGATGTCGGTGTACTGGCGGCATAAGGGCGGGCATTTTTTTGAGGCAGTGGACAATCCACTTGGGCATAGAAACAACCACGGTCTGCAAGAAATTATAATTTATGACATTTTAGACCTTCATTTTGAAGGTCGCTACACGCAAATATGCCATTCTTTAAGCAAAAATGTCTTGCTTGATGTTGCCAAACAAATGCAAAAAACAAAGAACAGCGAGTATTTAGAAAAAGTTTTGAGCATCTGCCCTGCCCTTAATCAATATGTCGTGAAGAAAAAGAGCGGTCAAATGGCCTAACTGGCGCAAAAAAGATGCATCGCTCAAAAGAGTTCAAAAAAAACAAAAAACTCACAAAAAACTCACGAAAAAATTTACGGCATCCGCTTGCGAAAAAAATAGAGACTGGC
>CAYJIB010000033.1:13614-18005 GCA_964370125.1 uncultured Desulfovibrionaceae bacterium | reverse complement strand
CAACAATATAAGATACTTATAAGTTATAAAGTAAACAAAGTGAAATGGTAACTTCTTCTCAAAAAAAATCCCAAAACTCAAAGCACAAATTCTATGCTTTTTTAACAAATTCTGATTTCAAATTCATTGAGCCAAAACCTGGCACTTTGCAAGCAATGTTGTGCCCTGCTTCGTCTGTGAGGGTAATATTTTTAACAAGTGTTCCTTGCTTGACCATGTTTGAAGAGCCTTTGACTTTGAGATCTTTAATAACGGTCACAGAGTCGCCATTTTGCAAGACATTGCCGTTAACGTCTACAACTTTTACTTCACTTTCGTTTACAGCGGCCTCTTGTTCGTCACCGCTCCATTCATAGGAACATTCAGGGCAGACTTGATTTCTGCCATCGTGATACGTGTAGTCGCAAGCGCATTTTGGGCAATTTGGATTTGTATCTGACATTTTTTCCTTCCTTTTGTATAAATAATTTGTATTCTTTTAGTTTTTTTGTGACAAAGTCAAGGCTTTTTTCTGCACTGTTGCGAGTAAAATCCCCGAAATGATGAATAAACCCCCAACAATATGAGCAAAATCGATTCCGCTCCCAAGAAAAATCCAGGCTTCTATAACCGTAAAAAAAGGCAAGGTATAATAGATAAAGCCTGTTCTTACTGGCCCAATAATATTTATCGCCACCGACCACAAAATATAACCAAGCACAGAGCAAGCAATGGCCGCATAAGAAATAGCGACAATAACCTTTTGGTTCATATCAGCAGAGCCAACAAGGCTTATTTCAAGTAAAACAAAGGGAAGCATAGCGAGTGTGCCAAGTAAGAAAGTCACTCCGCTAAAGGCCGCAAGGGAAATTTCAACGGGTTTTCTGCGTACAAATAAAGAATAAAGACCAAAGGTCAGCGTTGCGCCAAGCACCCACAAATCGCCAGCAGTGAAGCGTACTTGTCTTATATTTTCAAGATTTCCTTTAAAAATAATGCACAAAATCCCCAAAAGAACGACAATTATTCCCAAGAGTCGCTGCTTTGTGATGGCCTCACCATAAAGTATGCGTGAAAGCACAATAATGACAATGGTCATAACAGGCATGAGCAAGGCCATATTGACGCTTGAAGTGCTTTGCCCTGCTTTATACACAAAAGTATTCATCATGCTAATGCCAATGATCGACATAGCCAATAAATAGACCTTGTGTTTCCAAAGGTGCTTTGCGTCTTTTTTTATGGCCTTTATGCAAAAGGGCAAGACGATGACAGTTGAAAGAGCCCAACGCCAAAAATTCATCTGCAAAGGCGGGATGCTTTTTGCGATGTCTTGGGCAATAACAAAGTTACCTGCCCAAAGGGCAACGGCTAAAAGTGCGACGAGAACGCCAAATAATTGTGAACGCATACTTTCCTTTACAATTTTTGCTAAAGCTTTGTAAGCAAAAAAAGGCGCTTTCACGCCTTTTTTGTGATGTTATGCTGTTTTGAGGGCGCATTTGAAGTGGACGTGCCCTTCAAAAAAAGCATGGAAATGCTTTTTTAGCTTCGATAATAGAGTGGTGACTATTTCACCCAATATTCTCTGGCAGCTTTGCCCGCTAAGGCCTCTACAGGAAAATTAAATTCAGAAGCAAGTGTGGCAAGCAAGTCTTCTTCGCTCTTGATGGGTCTTGCCTCTTCTTTTCCAAGAATGTCATTACTAAAAACATTTGTCAACAAGGTTTTGCGGCCTTTTTCTGTGGCTATGGTGCAGATAATACCTTTAACAAAGTTTGAATTTGGATTTGTTGCCGCCCATTGCAGGCGCTGTTCAAAGTCATCATAACCCTTTGGCTCAAAATTGATATAATAGCGGGGAAGCCAGCTGTGTCCTGGGCCTTTAAAATAAAGCGCACGACCTTCAAGGTGCGGGCCCACTTGCCAAGAAAAACCTTCGGGAATTGTTTGCATATCGCTCCCGTCTAGGCGAATGGGTTTTCTATATGAGCGTCCATTGCCGATGTCGGTAAGATATTCAACACCGTCAAGATTGACCTTTAAGAGCATATGGCTAAATTCTGGTTTTGGAAAATGATCAACCAGCATACGAACTGAAAGAAGCTCGACCTCAAAGCCTATTTTTTGCAACATGGCGTGATAGAGGCTATTACACTCATAGCAAATCCCCCCACGGCCTTGAACGACAATCTTTTCATAAGCTGCTTCAGGTTGTGCGGAGCACTTTTTGGGGCCAAAATGAAAGTCTAAGTTCTCAAAAGGAATAGTCAAAAGCGACTTTTCTTGTAATTGTGTTAAGCTTGCTAAATCTGCCTTTGCTTCGCCTTCAAAGCCTATACGCTTGAGAAATGCAGTTAATTCCATTGTTTTTCCTTTTACGGTAAATAGTCTAAGCTGAAAAAGGCGTGAGAGTCCTTTTTCAGCTTAGACAAATAAAGCAGTGGGGCTATAGATATCACCCTCTAGCCAATAAAAATGCTAACTGTTTTGAATGCCGTGCAAAATCGGCAGGTCTTTCAAGATAGGAATGGTCAACTGCAAAAGCAAGAGTTCAGCTTGTTTCATAAGCCAAGCTTCATTGCTGCTTGAAAGGCCAAGCTCATGCATAATGGCGATAACATCAAGGCAAACAACTTCAACAGCTTGTTTTACACGCTCAATGTTCGCTTCATCATAAGTAAGAGGCATAGCGGCCAATTCTTCAAGCTTTTCAGGAATGCCCATCACCAAGGGAAGCTTTTTCATGGATTTAAAGGCCCATTTATAGAAGGGCATAAAGACCTTATTGCACAAGAAAACCGCTGCAATGGTTGACTCAATAAAGCGAGCTCTAGCGAGGCTAGCGGCAATCATGTCTTGACGCTGAAGCATACGCATAAGATTGTACTGTCCGCTTTGAGCCATAACACCAAGACGAGCGGCAAGCTTTTTCTTGCGCACTTCTTCGGGGTAAAATTTCATCAAAGCGTCTCTATAGGCTGTAAATTCACCTAAAGGATCAGAAAAAACTTTGCCATTTACACAAGGCGCAAAGAAGTATTCGGGGATACGGTACCATTCTTGCCATTCTCTTGGCGGCTGATTGAGATTGGTATAAACCTTAAAAAAGCCTTCAATTGAGTGCAAGCCCTTTCTATAATGGCGCACATCAGAGGCCATATTAACAGGCAAATCCATATAGCTTCTTGGCAAAGAGTCAAAAATGGGATCAATAGCCTTTGCGGCTTCTTCTTTCATGCTCAAAGGAACCCAAATACAAAAGTCAACAGACCATTCATGATCGCGCGATTGCACATCATCAAAACCAAAACATTCTGAACCATCGCCCACAACGCCAACAGCTAAAGAATCAAGAAGCTGTGGAATTTCGTTTTGAAAGCGTGGTAACACAACCTCATTGTAAAAAGATTCTGAAAGCTCTAAACCTTGCTTCATAAGACCTCACTATTTTTGAAGATAATTTATGTTCAAAAAAACGCCACAGTCAATCGATTACTTTCTTTATTTTTTGAACACTTAGATTATAAACAAAAAAGAGCTCCTTTGTCTAGCCCCAAAATGCCTATTGCCGTTTTTAACAAAAAACTTGACTTTTTTAGCCTCAAACAATATTATTTCAAATTGCCTTCTACAACAAATACGCAATATGACACAATACGACATTATTCAACACATAGAACGCTTTGCTCCCTTGGCCATTGCCGCTTCTTGGGACAATTCTGGAATGCAGATTGCCGCTTTAAGGCGAAATTGCACGCATATTGCCGTATCTCTTGACCCCAGTCTTGAAATTTTGCAAAAAACCATTGATATTGGCGCAGACTTTCTGCTTTGTCATCATCCACTTAGCATGTCACCACGCTTTTTAGGCAATGAAAACGATTATACCGCCTTTGTCCGTCAGGCTTTTATTGCAGATATGCCCGTATATGCCGCGCACACCTCGCTTGATGCCAATCCCCTTGGCCCTGTTTCTTGGCTGGCTGATGAACTTGGCCTCAAAAGCAGGACAGTCCTTGAGCCGACAGCAAACTTCAAAATCTACGAAAAAGAAGAAATCGAATGCGGTTTTGGCCTTGTCGGAAAGCTAGACACACCTCTTTCTTTTGCGGAACTTAAAAAAAAGCTGCTCTCTTTTGTGCCAGGTGACACAAAGGCTGCCATCAATCAAATCCCAACAAAGAACATTCAAACAATCGCCCTTTGCCCCGGTTCTGGATCTTCTTTAGTTTCAGCTGCAATACAACACAATGCCGATATTTTTATTACGGGTGATGTCAAATACCACACAGCCCTTGATGCAAACTTGCCTATCATCGATCTTGGGCATTTTTTATTAGAAGAAATCATGATGCAGCGTTTTGCTGATATTTTGCAAAAGCAACTGCCCTCTCTTAAAGTCACTTTTT
>CAYJIB010000033.1:0-13604 GCA_964370125.1 uncultured Desulfovibrionaceae bacterium | reverse complement strand
ATTCCAAAACCCTTTTTGGAGGCCCTTTTATGAAACTCTACCTTAATCAAATTCGCCAGCTTGTTTTATTGCAAGGAGTTGACGATCAAATCCACACAATCAACCAACAATGCGAAAATGCCCCAAAAGAAGTCGCAAGCTTGCTTGAGCGTTTTACAGAATTTGACAATCAGCGCAATCATGTTTTAGAAAAACTTGAACACCTCAATGACCAAGCCAAAAGACTCAATTTAGAAATCGAAGACGACAGCGCTCGTATAAAAAAGAGCAAAAGCAAACTTATGCAAGTGGCCAATGCCCGTGAATATCAAGCCATGTCTCGCGAAATGGATTCAATGGAAAAAATGAACCGCAATCGTGAAGAAGTGCGCGCCGCTCTTTCAGAAGAATTACAATTGCAAAAAGCCAATCTTGAAGCCGTTGAAGTTGATTGGACAGCCGCAAAAGATGAACTAGAAACAAAACAAGCAAGCCTCGGCAGCAGCCTCGAAACATGGGAAAAAGAGCTTGATAGCTTGAAGCTTTCTCGTGAGAAAGCACAAGAAGACGTACCCAAGCCCGTACTCAGCAGATACGAATTTATCCGCAAACGCTTGCCGCACCCCGTCATTGTACCCGTAACTGCCGGTGTTTGTTCGGCTTGTAATATCAGCATTCCGCCACAAATCTTTATTAATCTGCAAAGAGGCGACAATATCATCAACTGCCCAAATTGCCAAAGACTCATTTATTGGTCTGAGCATTTGAGCGAATAACACCTTTTATAAATGCGGCTGCCTCTATCAAAAGACAGCTGCATTTTAACAAATTTGAGAGTCAGACGGGCTATCGCTGCCAGTGAACCAAAAGTTCATATGGGGGAGGAAAGTCCGGGCTTCACAGGGCAAGGCGCTGGGTAACTCCCAGAAGAAGCGATTCTTGGCAAGCGCAACAGAAAGTAAACCGCCCAAATGCATTTGAAAAAATGCAAGAGCTTTACGCTTTTTTGGGTAAGGGTGAAAGGGTGGTGTAAGAGACCACCGGTCAAAGTGGTGACATTTTGAGCCGGGCAAGCCCCGCCTGAAGCAAGACCAAATAGGAAAACAGGTCGGCCCGATCAATGTTTTCGGGTAGGTTGCTTGAGGATATTGGTAACAATATCCCTAGAGGAATGATAGCCGCTCTTTACGAGCACAGAACCCGGCTTACAGTTTGACTCTCAATTTTATTTTACTGTTTTTTCTTTTTTAGGGGAGTTCTTCACCCCACAATAAAAAAGGCTTTTCTACCCCCAATGGGAGCAAAAAAGCCTTTTTTTAGCTTCTTGGCTCTTTCCTTGCTCTTGCCTATTTTGCTCTTCTGTAGTATCAAACACAGACAAATTCACAAAAAAAGGACAAAATATGCTTCATAAAGTCCGCTTGCTCACCCCTGGGCCGACGCCCATTCCTGATTCCGTCCGCCAAGCCCTTAGCCAAGCCATGCTGCACCACAGATCAGCCGCCTATAAAGACATCTTGGCAAATGTACAGCCTCGTCTCCAAGCCCTCTTTGGCACAAAAGAAGTCGTTATGCCCCTTGCCTGCACAGGCACAGGCGCTATGACAGCCGCCATTCATAGCCTTTTTTCAAGTGGTGAAACAATCCTTGTTGTCGAAGGCGGCGTCTTTGCTGACAGATGGAAACAAATCGCCACAGTTCATGGCCTAAATGTCATAAGCCTGCAAGTGCCTTGGAATGAGGGCGTTGATGCAAATAAAGTTGCTGAAATATTAGACAATCATCCAGAGATTGTCGGCCTGTGTATGCAAGCAACAGAGACCTCAACAGGTGTTTTACACCCCGTAAAAGACATCGCTCCCATTACAAAAAAGCGCAATGTCCTTTGCGTTGTTGACGGGATTTCATCAGTCGGCATAGCCCCCTGCCCCATGGACGAACTTGGCGTCGACTGCCTCGTTACGGGTTCACAAAAAGGTCTTATGACCCCGCCAGGCCTTGCCCTTATTGCCCTTTCTGAAAAAGGCTGGGAAAAAGCGGCCTCTGTAAAAGTGAGCTGTTTTTATTTTAATCTCATAAAAGAAAAAGAAAAAGTCTTTCAAAACCAAAGCCACTTCACCTCGCCAGTCAATTTAATACTCGGCCTGCATGAAGCTCTAAACATCTTATTTGATGAAAAAAACAGTTTAGAAAGCACCTTCACAAGACAATGGGCCTTTACCTGCATGGTGCGTAAAGGCTTAGAAGCTCTTGGCCTAGAACTTTTTGTGAAAAAGCACTATACATGGGGCCTAACAAGCTTTATACTCCCTGATGACAGACCCAAAGAGGTCAACAGCACAACAATCAGAAAAAGTATGCTTGACGATCACGGCATCTTAGTCACTGCTGGCGCAAAGGATTATGCTGAAAATGTCCTGCGTTTTGGTCACATGGGCTGGCTTGATTATGGCGACCTTCTCGCTGGACTTCATGCCCTTGCCGCTAGCCTTAAAAAACACAAGGCTTTACCGCAAAATGCACAAGGCAATGCCCTTGAAATCGCTATGGAAGCCTATCACAAGGCCTTAGCCCTTCCCTATGGAACGATCTTATAGTCTTTTATTACAAGGAATACACATGAACAATCAAGAAAATACCATGCAAAATACAAATTACGCAATGCCAGAGGTCACCTTTTCAACCTTTATCTTGTCCATAGCCTCTTCAGCCCTCATGCATTTAGGTGAAGTGCCTTCTCCAAACGGTGAACTTGTCGAAAAAGACTTGGTCTTGGCAAAGCACAGTATTGACATCTTGACCATGCTTGAGAAAAAAACCAAGGAATGCCTTGACAGCGATGAATCACGCCTGCTTGAAAGTTTATTGTACGACTTGCGGGTAAAATTTGTTATGCATTCTAAACAATAAAGGATAGATCATGATTGATGTGGCTCTTATTGGCGGTACTGGTTATACGGGAATGGAGCTTGCCCGTTTGTTGACGACGCATCCAAAAATGCGCCTTACAATCGCCACTTCACGAGAAGAAGCAGGCAAAAAACTTGGCGATATCATGCCTTTTTTGCGTTCATATCCCATTGCAGACATTGAACTGATTGAACCAGACGCAGAAAAAATTGCCAAAAATTGTGAAATCGCTTTTTTGGCTGTGCCGCATACGGTTGCGGCAAAATCTGCAAAGACTTTGCTTGAGCATGGCTGCAAGGTTGTTGACTTGTCAGCCGATTTTCGTCTGCATGACCCACAGACTTATGAAGAATGGTATAAGGTAAGCCACGATTGCCCTGAGCTTTTGCCACAAGCGGCTTATGGACTGCCAGAATTGTATGCCGATAAAATAGCCAAGACCTCTCTTCTTGCTAATCCGGGCTGTTATCCCTCTTCAGTCATTTTAGCTCTTGCGCCTCTTTTAGAAAAAGGCCTTATTGAGCATCAAGGCATTGTCATTGATGCCAAATCTGGAACGACTGGTGCGGGGCGTAAGGCTTCTGTGCCGACCCTTTTTTGTGAGGTTCACGACGCTTTTCGTCCTTATAATTTGGGTAAACACCGCCATACACCTGAAATCGAGCAAGAGCTTGGCCTTATCGCCCAAAAAGAGCTTTTTGTTTCTTTTAATCCACATCTTTTGCCCATTGGCCGTGGTATTTTGTCGACAATCTACACACAGCTAAGCCAGCCTTTAGATGAAAAGGCCGTTCACGATTTGTACAAAGAATTTTATGCTTCTGTGTATGCAAATAAATTGCTTATGATGGAACGTCCTTGGGTGCGTATTCTCCCCCTTGGTGAATTGCCAAATACTCAGCATGTCCGTGGGACGATGTTTTGCGATATTGGCCTTACTGTTGATAAAAGGACAAACAGACTTATTGTTACTTCTGCTATTGACAATCTGTCTCGCGGGGCTTCAGCTCAAGCGCTTGCAAATGCGAATTTGATGAGCGGCTTGCCTGTAGACACAGGCCTTCAGGCTCCAGCGGTGATATTGTAAAAATCATTCATAAATCAAGGCTCTTTACATTGTTTTTGCAAAGTATTGTTGACCTAGCTGATTTTTTTGAAATAAAAAATTGCCAGAAAATCGTATTCTCTACGGATTTTTCTGGCAATTTTATTTGTGCATTTTGAGCTAAAAAACTCTCAATATCAAAAGCTTAGCATGTTTTTCAGTGCCGACTAGCTAAAAAGCTTTTACTTTCAAAGGCTTATTGTCTTTTTCAGTATTGACTAATTTGTCGCCTTCAGGCCTCTGGTAAGTTTAGCAAGTTCTTGAGCTTGCTCTTTGAGTTCGATAACAGATTGGCTTGCCTCGCCCATGCTCTTCACAGTGACAAGAGCGATTTCATTGACTTGATCCATATTGCTTTTGATATGCTTTGTGGTAACAGATTGCTCTTCTGCAGCAGTTGCAATAGCGTGAACCTGCTCGGCAGAATCTTTTGTCATGTCAGCAATTTCCGCTAAGGTTTCACCAGATTGCATAACAAGACCGGTGGCTTTTTCAATTGCTGTAAAAGAAGCCGTGGTTTGAGAGAGGCTTTGGCTTGCATTGTGTTGAATTTCGTTGATTATTTTTGCGACTTCATTTGTTGAGTCCATTGTTTTTTCAGCCAATTTACGCACTTCATCGGCCACAACAGCAAAGCCACGTCCTGCCTCTCCGGCCCTTGCGGCCTCAATGGCTGCGTTTAGCGCTAAGAGATTGGTTTGATCTGCAATCTCTGAAATCACACCCATTACTTGGTCAATAGATTTAGCGCTAACATCAAGGCTTTGCATATCTTCCATCAATCTTGTTGTGAGGCTTTGTACTTCTTGCATACTGCTGATTGCTTCACTTGCTATACGTCCACAATCATTGGCTTTAGAGCCTGTATCAGAAGTTACGGTAGAGGCTAAGCTGGCATTTTGTGCGACATCATTAACCGTCATATTCATTTCATCCATAGCTTCAGAGGTATTGGCTATTTGATGTGCTTGTTCTGTCGCACCTTGTTCACATTCCGTAATGGTTTGCGCCAATTGTTCTGAGGCCAAAGAAAGCTTTTGGACAACTTCTTCTAAATTGTCTGCAACATGAAGCATATGTTCTGTTTTTGTATTGGCGCTTTGTTCTGCAACAGCTGCTGCGTCAAGGGCTTTTTGAATTTGAGCCGCATTTTTCCTGCTCTCATCCATTGCCTTTTCAGCATCTTGAATTTTTTCTTTAAGAGCATTGACCATTCGCCCAATAGAATCGGACATAAGTACAATTTCATTCTTGGTGTTCATGCTTTGTTTGTTATTAGCATTCTGGCTTGCTTGATTTCCAGCATTGAGATCGCCTTCGGCAACCTTTTTTGCAATACTTGTCAAGTCAGCTACAGGGCCGGTAATAGATTTGATAATCCGTACAGACGCAAAAAGCATAATCAAAATAAGGGCAAGCACAGCTGAAACAAGGTATATTTCAAGAGTATTAGCTTGCTCAATCATACTGGCACGCAACTGATTTTCTAAAACGGCAACATTCTCAGTATAGACACCTGTACCAAACCAATAATTTGTTCCACCAATCATTACGGCATAAGCGGTCTTTTGGTCTATAACACCATCGGGTTTTGGATACATATAGGTCACAAAGCCCCCGCCCCCTTTCGCAGCTTTAAGCAATTCTTGAATAAAAAGCACACCAACAGAGTCTTTAGAGTCGCCGATGTCTTTTCCTTGTATGCCTCGATTAACCGGGTGCAATCTCACTGTCGTGTCTTCATAGACAAAGAAATACCCTGAATCGTTGACGTCAAAGCGTGATTTTGTAATGAATTGATCGATAATTTTGAGTTGTTCTTCGGTCGATTTCCCTCGAATTTGATCTTCAAGTCCTTTAGCAGCTGCCAATGTAATGTCTTTAATACGATCTTTTTGCAGAGAATACATTTGGTCACCAGCAAGGGCACTGCTTTTCTCAGAAATTTCATTGATGGCAAGATAAAAAGCAACAACAATGCCAAGCATAATCACGATTGCAGAAAATAAAATTGTGTAAATTTTAAATCCGATAGATTTGTTTTTTAACATATCCACTCCTTTTGTTTTTTAGCCTATTGTAAGTCAACAATTTTGACTTATATGTTTTTTTGTGGCTACAATGATACTAAAATATTTAACAATATGCAAGACATTCTCGCTTGTTAAATCAAAAAAATTCATGCTTTTATGTTGAAGGGCACAAGCGCTTCACATACTGCTTTGCAGATGAAAGAGAGGCAGCTTCTCACTTTTTTCGTGGCGCAAGCGTGAAAATTTACAAGCTTTTAACAATAAAAAACATCTTTAGAAAAAGTATGCTCTTTTACCTCAAAAATCTTTTGCCCACCAACTGCCAGCACCATCTAAGGCTTATCAAAATTATTTTGCTAGACATGTAAAATTTTGTTATGTATTATAATGGATATTTTACTCGGGGCTTTCTCTAAAAGACAAAATGTTTGACAACCTATTTGCACTAAAGAAGGATCATCATGTACAAAGTAAAAAGTCGATTTTTGGTAGCATCATTCATATATCTTCTAATGCTTTCTCTTTTTACGGCGAAAGCTTTTTCTGCCAGCCCCGATTTTGTGGCCGAATATCAAAACAGTGCCAACTTTCTTGACATTATCAATGCAAAAACTGCCTATGACCAAGGCTATACAGGCAAAGGCATTGACCTTGGCGTCTTTGATATATCTGTTCGACCAGATCACCCTGAGTTTGAAGACAAAATCGAAGTTACTCCGCCCTATCTGACAAATGGCCAAGCGTATTTTCCAAATTGGGAAAAATCAGACCATGGCACCCATGTTGCTGGCATAGTCGCCGCAAATAGAGACGGCTTTGGTATGCACGGTGTGGCCTATGATGCAAGGCTCTTTACCACCACTGTTTTTGAAAGCGCTGTAGATATTGACTTTGATTTTGAAGCATTTTTTGCGCAAAATCCAGAAGTGCGTGTGATAAACAATAGTTGGGGCTCGCCCACCTATCCTTATTTTTCAAGAAACATTACCGCTATTGACGGCACACCATTTGTCACACAGTCAGATGTACCAAACATCATTGATTTTTTAGATGATTATCAAATAAGCAGCTTTGGCGTCTATGATATGGCTCTTTTTGCCATAAATAATCCTGACAAGCTCTTTGTCTGGGCCGCAGGCAATGATGGTGTGCCCACTGGCAGTGTTGAAGACATCTTGCCACGTTATATGGGAACAGAGCTCAGCAATTGGCTCAATATAATCGCTGTTGACAGCACACAAATCCAAAAAGGCTCTAATGGCGAGCTGCTTGTGAGCTCTGGCGGCCCAGCTTTTTATACAAATTTAGCCGAAGGCGCAGAAAGATGGAGCCTTAGCGCACCAGGAAGCGTCATTTATTCTGCCAATTCTGCCGACAATGGCTATATCAAGCATAATGGCACCTCAATGGCCGCACCTGTAGTGACGGGAGCCCTTGGCCTTATTCAAGAAAAATTCCCTTGGATGACAGGAAAACAATTGGCAGACACTGCCCTAAGCACGGCCAATGACAATCTTACCTTGCACGACTATACCATTCAATTTACAGAAAGTAGAAGTCTTCAAGAATACTATCTCACCTTTAGTTATATTGAACAAGCTGTTCCAGTCCTGACGGATACTCAGCTCAAGGAAATGCTCGTTGAACATTTTGATGCAAATCCCGAAACCTGGGCACTTCACGGCGTTGATGAAGTGACATATCTCACCGACTTTATCGATGATGGCAAGTACGCAATTGTTGGCGATGTTTCAAGAGAAAGCATTTTTGGTCAAGGCATTTTAGATGTGGGCAAAGCCATGGGTGGCATAGGCGAACTTGACGCCAATCGCATGACCGAAGAAAATGTCATGAGCATTACCGAGCTTGGCAATACACAATACGCCCTAGAAAATCTCAACACTCAAGGTTATAATGCCGAATTTTCAAACGATATTAGCCAATTTCAATGGGACGACAAGTATCATCACGACGAATACAAATCTACAAGCGCCTCTGGTATCAATGACGCAGCCCTTGCCCTAAATGGCAAAGATATTGGTATCATAAAGAGCGGCCTTGGAAGGCTTATCCTTTCTGGCGATAATGCGTACAGAGGACCAAGCATTGTCGAAGGCGGGGAGCTGACCATTGCCCTACGCTCTGACGGCAGTGGTGGGCAATTGCAATTTTCCCCTGTTGTTGTGCGCTCTGCGGGCACACTTTCTGGTAATGGAACGATCAGCACAAGCCTCACAAACAATGGTCTAGTAGCGCCTGGCCTCTTTGGTCTTGCAGACCCAAGCATAGCGGCAACTACCCAGCTAAACGTTGGTTCCTATACCCAAAGCCCAGAAGCCACCTTGCAAATTTATTTTGACAATGCAGGCAATCACGGAAAGCTCAATTCATCAGCCGCAAGCAATCTTGACGGAAAAATCCTCTTCAGCCCTCTAAAAGGTTTTTATACCGAGAAAAGTCAAGACCTTATCGTTATAAGCGGTGCCACACCCAGTGGCGACTTTGACAGTCTTGTCCTCGATGAGACTGACCTACACGCCTCGCCCAGCCTTGATTTTACCATTCAAGCAAAAAATGCCAGTGAATACAATTTGACAATCTCAAGAGATGACGAAGCCTATTCACAATATGCCTTGACTGACAGCGCAAGAGCCGTAGGCAGGGCCATAAGCAATCTGGCAAATGGCGCAAGCGGTGATATGCAAGAACTTCTTACAATTCTTGACTTTTCTAGCCCCGACGGCTCTGATGTCGGCACAGCTTTAAAGCAATTAAGTCCTGAAAGCTATGAGGCCTTGAGCAAAGCTGGTCTCAATCAGCAAAGCAGCTTCAACAATTTCGTTATGCAACGTATGCTTGCCTTTAGCAATACTTCTACGGACACAAACCTGTCTGCTGGAGATCCTACACAAAATGGCGGCTACACCCTTTGGGGACAGGCCTTTGGTTCTTTTGCTCATCAAGGAAATGACAATAATATTTCTGGCTATTCAAGCAACAGTGTTGGCTTTGTTACGGGTATTGATTATTCTTGGGGAAATGGCCTCACAACGGGTCTTCATGCGGCCATTGCACGACGTGAAACAGAAGCAAAAAGTCCGCTCATCAGCGAAACAGACACAATCAGTGCTTCTTTTGGCCTGCAGGCACATTTTGCGCCACAAAGCTGGGACGGTTTTTATGCTATGGCGCAAGCTCGCCTAGGCTTTGAAGAAAACGACATGGAACGCACGGTCAGCTTTTCCACCTATACAAGAAGCAATCAAAGCGATTGGACAGACTTTGTCGGTTCTGCTCTGCTTGGTGGCGGGAAAAATTGGCAATACAACAATTTCAATTTTGGCCCTCTTGTTTGGCTTGAATATTCCTTTATCGAAAGGCCAAGCATTACAGAAGAAAACGGTCTAGCCAGCAGATTGACAATGGACAGTTACAATCACGACAGCTTGCGCACAGGCCTTGGTTTCCGCTTTGGTTATGCAAACAAGCTTTCTGAAACAACAGCCCTTGAGCTCGATTTGCTCGCCAGCTGGAAGCATGAATTGTTCGACGACAATCTAGAAACAAGCGGCTCTTTTGCCGATTATAATTCTTCACGATTTACGAGCGAAAGCCCGCTGATTGGGCAAAATGTCTTTAACGCTCATGCAAGTGCAAAGTTTATCTATAATGAGAACATCTACACACAATTTAACATTGGCGGTGAAGTGACCGATGAAAAAGGCCAGGCCCTCTATCTAGGCCTTGAATTGGGTTATGAATTTTAGGCAGTGCCTACACAAGTGTCTTTTTGCTCCTCTCTGCGTCAGATTTCATGGGCTTTTTCGGTCATTTATGTCTGTATAAACTCCTCAAAGCCCACTTATCTTCCTTGATAGAATTCAAAAATCCATCTTGTGTTGACACTACCTAGCTTGGCTTAGAAACAATTTTAACACCCATTTTAACACCTTGACAAGGAAGATGTTTTTTTATATAAATATCTTTCTGCGGAGATGTATCGTCACCGGTGTGGCGCCCGGTCTTCAAAACCGGTGGACGGCTTAAACCCGTCGGTAGGTTCGACTCCTATACATCTCCGCCACTTTTTTCCTTCTCTTTCTTTGCATACTTTCTCTTGCGATATTTCAAAACTTCCCAAAAAATTTCAATTCTTTTTCTAAAGCTCCCTTTTAAGATATTGCTCTTTATGTCGTTTTATGCTACTTTTCGCCTGCAAAACGAAAAGAAAGCTAAAGGCTTATTATGCTCACAGAATATAATGAAATATTCCTCAAAAATATCCTGCTAAACACACACAGCATCGCCATTGTCGGTGCTAAGGATGTTGCTGGACAAGCGGTTGACAGAGTGGGCAAGTACCTTATGCAAAAAGGCTATCTTGTTGTTCCTGTACACCCTGTACGCAAAAATGTGTGGGACTTGCCTACCTATACAAATATAAAGGACATTCCTTTTTGCGTGGACATGGTGCTTGTCTTTCGGGCGTCTGAGCATTGCCTCACTCACGCCAAAGAAAGCCTAGATATGCACCAAAGACCAAAAACTTTTTGGATGCAACTAGGCATACATTCAACAGAAGCCAAAGAGCTTTTGGAAAAAGAAAGCTCTATACAAGTCATCGAAGACAGATGTGTCAAAATAGAACACGAAAAAGGTAAAATTCCGTCAATCCCTCAAGTCTTTGATTGCAAACAATGTGGAGACTGTTGCTATGGGCAAGGCGGTATTGTCCTAACACAAAAAGACATAGAAAAGCTTTCAAAAAGCCTCAATATGGATAGTGAAGAATTTAAAAAAAACTATACTGAAATCCGCAACGAAAAAACCTCGCTCAAAAGCGAAAACAATAGCTGTGTCTTTTTTTCAAAAAATAAAAACTGCCTCGTGCACGAAAACAAACCCGATGTCTGCCGTGCTTGGCCCTATTTTACTGGCAATATGCAAGACGATGTCAGCCTTGATATGGCCAAAGAATTTTGCCCTGGCATTCATCCAAAGACCAAGCATGAGCACTTTGTGCAAAAAGGACATCAAATTTTACAACAAGAAAAGCTCAACAAAGCACATTGCAAACAAGAACCCAACGCTCTTTTGTGTAAGTGCTTAATGATAAAACCCTTTAACCAAAAGCAAAAGCCCCTCTCATGACACTTAAAGAATGTTATGCCATATTGCAAGTCAACCAAAATTCCACCTTGGATGACGTTAAACGTGCCTACAGGACACGGGCTTTTGATTTGCACCCAGATCTAAACCCCAATGATCCGGCAGCAAACAGCAAATTTCAAAACCTTAATGAAGCCTATGTTATATTGACAAAGCTCTTGCACGCCAAAGAACGCTTTACACAAACAGGCAAAAAAGAAGAAGCCACAAAGACCACGGCCACAAAGACCGAAAAGAAAGAAGAAGCGAACAAAAAAGAAGCAAATAGAGAAGAGCCCAAAAAAGAACAAACACAAAACTCACAACAAACACATGAAAAAACAGGCGCAAAACCACACAAAGAACAAGATAATGTCTATGCCGCCCAGCACGAAGTCATTCAAGATATTCTCGCTGACCCCTTTGCTCGCCGTGTTTTTGAAGATATTTACAGTGAAATACGAAAAAACCAAAACGAAACTAACAAGGACGAAACAAACAAAGCCGCTAACAATGCTGCCCAAACAAATAACAAAGCCGCCGACAACAAGCCAAAAGAACAAAAATCGACCATTTGGCCTAGCTTTTCAGGCAAAAATACAGAGAAAAACTCTGCTAAAAATTCTGGATTTTCAGGGAAAATCAAAAATTGGATGCAAAATCAAATTGACGATGAGCAAGAGTTTCATATCCCTGCAAGAAGACTCTTCCCCGGTGCACGTATTCGCTTACAAATCCGCCAAGGACTTTCAGAAGCACCAAAAACCATTGACATAACCCTGCCCCCCGACTTTTCACCCGATGTGCCTATTCGCCTAAAAGGCCTTGGCAAAAAAGTTGGCAAATGGCAAGGCGACCTCTATTTAACCCTAAAAGCCACACCTGATAAGGTGTAATTTCTTTGCGGAGAAGACATGAACATTATTCTTTTTGGGCCAAATGGCTCTGGTAAAGGCACGCAAGGCGCCCTCATGAAAAAGGCCTTTGACAACAAATTGGCGCATATCGAGTCTGGCGGTATTTTTCGTGAACACATAAGCAATGACACAGAACTTGGTAAAAAAGCTAAAGCCTTTATGGAGCGTGGTGACTTGGTTCCTGATGAAATCACTATCCCTATGGTGCTTGAAAGCCTCGAGAGCCAAGGCGCAGAGGGCTGGCTTCTTGACGGCTTTCCTCGCAATGTCGCCCAAGCCCAAAAACTTTTTGAAGCCATGAAAGAGCGCAATCTTTCACTCAACTTTGTTGTTGAAATCGACCTTGCCAGAAATGTTGCCAAAGATCGCATTATGGGACGCCGCCTTTGCAAAAATGACAACAATCACCCAAACAATGTCGCTATTCCTGCTATTTGCCCAAAGGGTGATGCCTGTCGAGTGTGCGATGGTGAGCTTTTTTCGCGCCCCGATGACCTTGATGAGGTGGCTATCGACAAAAGACACGACATTTATTATGACGCACAAAATGGCACCTTGGCTGCTGCCTATTACTTCAAAGACTTGTGCGAAAATGGCGAATGCACCTACATTACATTAGACGGTGCTGGAAATATTGAAGAAACAAGAGACAAGCTTCTTAAAGCCCTTGGTATTTAAATTTATAGCTTTTTTACAGTGCATATTTTTACACAAAGAAGCTAGAGAAAGCTTGCCTTATTGCCTAAAAAAGGCTAATTGTTTATTTTGTTTTTAGGTCAATTTTTTTTAATCTCTTAACCCTTTTGGAGTGATGATGAAACGTTTATTGTTAAGTGTTTTAGCTTTTGCTTTCTTGCTTTGCTCTGCAAATGCTGCAAATGCCGCAAGCTATGTCAACGGTATTGACGCCAACTACCCGCCTTTTGCCTATATTGATAAAGACGGAAAAGCCGCTGGCTTTGATATTGAAGCCATGGACTGGATCGCTAAGAAAATGGGCTTTACAGTTAGCCACACCCCCATCAACTGGGACGGTATTATCCCTGCCCTTCTTGCCAAAAAAATCGACATGATCGCTTCTGGCATGAGCATGTCCCCTGAGCGCATGGAGCGTGTAAACTTCACTGCCCCTTATTATGCCATCACCAAAAATATCGCCGTTAAAGAAGGCTCTAAGCTTACTGTTGAAGAAGTCTTTGCTGGCGACTATTTACTTGGCGTACAGCGTGGAACAAACGAGCACACCCTTCTTGAAAAAAGAATTAAAGACGAAAAATTGCCTGTTGAATTGCGTCTTTATGATTCCCCGCCAATGTCTGTTGAAGACCTCTTAAACGGCCGTGTTAACGCTATCGCTATCGACAGCGCCCCAATGAATGACGCTATCAAAAATGGCAAGAAAATCGTTTCTGTTGGTGAATACGCAAAAGGCGACACCTTTGGCGTAGCTGTTAGAAAAGAAGACGCCAAATTGCTTGAAGCGCTCAACAAAGGCTATGAGCTTTTAAAGGC
>CAYJIB010000032.1:0-18357 GCA_964370125.1 uncultured Desulfovibrionaceae bacterium | reverse complement strand
CTATTCGTAGCGTAAGGCCTCGGCGGGAACCAGCCTTGCTGCCTTCCTTGCAGGATAAATGGTTGCCAAAAAACACACAAGCACAGCACAAAAAGCCACAGCCACAATATCGCTTGCCCTAAGCAAAACAGGCAAATAGTTCATCGTGTAGGCCCCAGGTGGCAGTTCAATAAGCTGCGTATTTTGCAAAACAAGGCCAAGGCCTATGCCCAAAACCGTACCAAGGCCAGTGCCAATAAGGCCGATAATCGTGCCTTGCAGCATAAAAATACGGCGAATGGAGGCCCTTGTCGCGCCCATCGACATAAGAATGGCAATGTCACGCGTCTTTTCCATTACAAGCATGACAAGTGTCGTGATAATCGAAAAAGAAGCCACAAGCAAGACAGTGCTAAGCAAAATAAACATACCGACGCGCTCAAGCTCGAGCGCCGCAAAAAGATTGGCGTTCATGTTCATCCAAGTGCGCACAAGGACCGATCCCCCAAGCGCTTCTTGTATACTCTGCCCCACTTCTTGCGCTTCATACACATTGTCAATACTGACTTCAAGGCCTGTTATATCAGTTTTTGGCAAACCAAGCAAATTTTGTGAAGAAGGCAAAGAAATGAAGGCCAGGGACGAATCGTATTCAAACATACCCGTGCTAAAAGTCCCTGCGACGACATAGGGGCGAATGCGAGGCTGAAAGCCTGTTGCCCCTCTTTGACCTGAAGGTGAAAGCAAATTGACTCGGCTTCCTACATTTAAATACAAACGACTGGCCAGCTCTTTCCCGATAATGACACCGGGCAAGCCGCCATTTTCGGGGAGGAGATTGTTCATTGAGCCGCTGACCAAATTGCCTAAGATGCCAATAGCTTTTGGCGCACTTTGCGGGTCAATGCCCCGAATAATAAGACCTTTTACGCCATTTTGTGAAGAAATCATGCCCTCGCCATACACAAAGGGAGTGGCCGCCACAACATGCGGGACTTCTTCAACGCGCTTTAAGAGCTCTCTTAGCGGCGGGCTTGTGCCGTCTTGTGCTAATTCACCAGTATAATTGCGGATTTCAGGAAAAACACCTGTGATAATGATATGGGCATTGGCGCCAAGAATTTTGTCTCGAATATCGCTTGAAAAGCCATTATAGACACCAAGCACAATGATCAGCGCCGCCACAGCAAGGGCGACGCCGATAATAGATATGATAGAAATAAAAGTGATAAAGGTTTGCTTGCCAAAGGCCAACAAATAGCGGCTCGCTATGAAAAATTCAAAGCGCATCAGACTTCCGCTTTAAGCAGAGGAAAGAAAATTACTTCACGAATAGAAGGCGAATCGGTCAAGAGCATGACCAAGCGATCAATCCCCACGCCCTGCCCTGCGGCTGGCGGCATTCCGTATTCAAGCGCGCGCAAATAATCCTCGTCCATATCGCAAGCTTCGTCATCACCAGCGGCCTTTTCATTGACCTGTTCTTCAAAACGCAAACGCTGATCAACAGGGTCGTTGAGTTCTGAAAAAGCATTGGCGATTTCACGCCCGGCGATAAAGAGTTCAAAGCGGTCGGCAATGTCGGGATTTTCGTCATTCCTGCGAGAAAGCGGAGATATATCGGTTGGATAATGATAAATAAAGGTTGGCTGAATAAGTTTTGCTTCAACGTCTAAGTCAAAAAGTTTGGCTTGAAGCTTGCCCAGTTTATCGCCTTTTAAGACTTTTTCGCCACGTTCTTTAAGGTAAGCGGTCACTTTTTCCATGTCTGTATAAAATTCAGCTTTGTGTCCGCCTATGCTTTCAAGACATTCATGAAAAGTATACCTTGCCCAAGTGCCGGCTGTAAGATCGATGCTTTTTTCTTGATAGGTAATAACACTTGAACCGCAAACATTGGTCGCGATATAGGCAAAAAGCTCTTCGGTAAATTGCATGAGGTCTTCAAAGGTGGCATAGGCCCAATAAAATTCGCACATGGTGAATTCTGGATTGTGGCGCACAGAAATGCCTTCATTTCTAAAAGAGCGATTGATTTCAAAGACTTTTTCAAAGCCGCCGACAAGCAGACGTTTAAGGTAAAGCTCTGGTGCAATGCGCATATAGAGCTGCATATCAAGAGCATTGTGATGTGTGCTAAAGGGCCTTGCCGTTGCGCCACCGGCTATGGGTTGGAGCATGGGGGTTTCAACTTCTACAAAGCCTTTTTCTTCCATAAAGAAGCGAAATTCACGGATAACTTTGATGCGCTTTCTAAAGATGTCACGCACACGTGGATTGACGATAAGGTCAACATAGCGCTGGCGATAACGTGTCTCAACGTCCTTCAGGCCTTTGTGTTTTTCTGGCAAAGCTCTAAAAGACTTTGAGAGCAATTTGGCAAGGCTACAAGAAATAGTCAATTCGCCTGTCTTTGTGCGGAAGAGTGTGCCTTCAATGCCCACGATGTCACCAATGTCAAATTTCTTAAAGTGCGCAAAGGCTTCATCACCCAAGCTTTCTTTTGAGGCATAACATTGAATGCGGCCTGTTCTGTCCATAATGTGAAAAAAGATCACCTTACCAAAAGAACGTGAAGAGACAATTCGGCCAGCGCAAGCAAAGCTTTCGTCAAGCGATTCAAGCTCATCGCCTTCATAGGCTTCATAAACAGCGCGGATCGAGCCCGCATCGTCTTTTTTTTCAAAGCCATTTGGGTAAAGGGGGACGCCTGCGTCTAAGAGGTCACAAGACTTAACGACACAGTTTTTTACCACCTCATTGAGTTCATCTTTTTGCGCAAGGCTTTCAAGCATTGGGGCAAAATAGGCGGCATTTGGTGATTTTGTGGCAAGCTTTACAGGCTTGCGAGGGGATTTTTTTTGACCAGACAAGGCAAACTCCACTTCGCTTTATTCAATAGCAAGTTCTTTGCATACAGCTTTATGCAAAATCCCCGCAATGTAAAATATTAAAATACTACACTGCCTAGCAATTTGTCAAGTCAAGAAAGCGTCATGAACGCTTCTTTTTGCATTTAGGCTAAGCTCTAAAAGCATGAAAATGCCTTATTCAGTTTCGCTTAACTTTCACATATCTCCCTAGCTTGACCTCGTGCAGAGCTTGGGTTATAGTCCTTTCTTCAAATTTTTTAGACAGCACAAAAAGGAATAATTCATGCAAACTACAGATTTTATTTGGTTTGATGGCGAAATGGTCCCTTGGAACGAAGCCAAGGTGCATGTCCTTAGTCATTGCCTTCATTATGGAACAGGAGTTTTTGAGGGAATCCGTGCATATAAGTGCGCTGACGGCACTTCTGCTGTTTTTCGCTTAAAAGAGCATATGAAGCGCTATCTTGATTCGGCAAAAATTGTCGCCATTGACAACCCGCTTACAGAAGAAGTCTTGTGTAAGGCCGTTATCGACACTCTTGTCGCCAATAAGCTCGAAGAAGGCTATATTCGCCCTCTAGCCTTTGTGGGCTATGGGAAAATGGGCGTTCACCACAAAGCAAATCCCGTCCACAATATCATTGCTGTTTGGCCTTGGGGAGCTTACCTTGGTGCAGAAGCTCTTGAAAAAGGCATTCGCATAAAAACCTCTAGCTATGTTCGCAATCATGTCAATGGCATGATGAGCAAGTCAAAGGCTTCTGGTAACTATCTCAATTCTGTTCTTGCTAAAAACGAAGCTATCGAAGCAGGCTACAGTGAGGCCCTCTTGCTTGATGCAAACGGTTGCGTTGCTGAAGGTTCTGGCGAGAATGTCTTTATTATCAATAATGGCGTCATTAAAACACCACCGCTTACAACTGTTCTTGGCGGTCTTACTCGTGATTCTGTTATTACTTTGGCAAAAGATCTTGGCTATACAGTTGTTGAGCAAAGCTTCTCTCGTGACGAAGTCTATGTTGCCGATGAGGCCTTCTTTACAGGTACAGCCGCTGAAATCACACCAATAAGCAGCCTTGACAACAGACAAATCGGATGCGGCACAGCCGGCCCTATCACCAAGATTTTACAAGAAAATTTCTTTAAAATCTTGAAAGGGCAAAATCCCGAATATTCTCGTTGGCTCACGCACTATACCGTTTAATTTGAAGGCTTTTTATGCAAAAAAGTGCCCTAGCTAGTAAGTACCGCCCGCAAGTTTTTGCAGATGTGCTCGGTCAAGACCTTGTCAAAATGGCCTTGTCTTGCGTTTGTATGAGCGACAATGTGGCGCCAGCTTATTTGTTTAGCGGCACTAGGGGTGTGGGAAAAACAAGCCTCGCCCGTATTTTTGCAAAGACTCTTAATTGTGTAGAGGCTCCCGTTGCGGAGCCTTGCAATGTCTGTATGTCTTGCACGAGCATTGTGCAAGGAAGTCATGTTGATGTGCTAGAAATCGACGGCGCTTCAAATCGTGGCATTGACGACGCAAGGCGTCTTCGTGAAAGCATTCAGCTAGCGCCCCTTCAAGGACGCTATAAAGTCATTATTATTGACGAAGCCCATATGCTCACGAAAGAATCCTTCAATGCCTTATTAAAGACCCTTGAAGAACCTCCAAAGCACACCTGCTTTATCCTTGCCACAACAGAAGCGCACAAGTTTCCTGCGACCATTCTCAGCCGTTGTCAGCACTTTGTCTTGCAAAGCGTTAATGAAGAAAGTCTTTTTGGCCATTTGCAAAAAATTGTGCAAGCTGAAGACATACAGGTAGAGAGCGGAGCTTTGCGCATTTTGGCTCGTCGTGCTTCGGGTTCTGTGCGTGATGCTCTCTCACTTTTCGGGCAAGCTTTGTCGCTTGAAGGCAAGAGCCTGAGTGAAAAAAACTTACGCAAGCTCTTGGGGCTTGCGGGTCAAGAAGTGTTTGAGGGTTTATTGCTTGCCGCTTCTTCCAAAGACCCTTTAGAGGCTGTAAAGCTTTGTCGTTCTATTGTATCGCAAGGCCTTGATGTTGGCTTTTTCTTACGAGAGCTTTCGACATTTTTACGAAATGCCTTGCTTTTAAAGGAAAGCAAAAGCGCAAATGACCTTGAACTTGCACAGCTTTTTGGCATTTCACAAGAAGAGTTTAGCCGCATGAAGGCTTGCACTCAAGGTTTTGACCGTGCCTATCTGCATGCGGCTTGGCAAATGGTTTTGGACAGGCAAGATTCTGTCTTAAAAAGCTTAGAGCCACCAACGAGCTTAGAGCTTTTGCTTATCAATCTCGTACTCCTTAAAGACCTTGTCTCACTCGAACTGTTTGCTCAAGCAGCAATAAGTGAGAATCAAGCAAAGAATGAAGTTTTGCCTCTTGAATCAAAACCTAAAACAGCGCAAATTCCTCAAGAACAAGCGCAGCAAGAACAAAACACGGCCTTAAAAGAGCAAGACTGTGAAGAAAAAATGCACGTGAAGCCAGAAGAAGAGCGCATTGCCTTGCCTCAGCTTGAGGAAGAGGAAAAGCCTGCCCAAACTGAAAGCCCACGACAAGAAAAGCGGCAAGAAGAAAGCAACATTCAAGAAAGCTCTGAGAGGCAAAGACCAAAACAACAAACACAGGGGCAACTCAAAGCCGAAATGAACAATCATCCGACGGTACAGCGCATCAAAGAAAATTTTAATGCCTCTTTGTTGCATTGTTATCCACAAAAAAACCTCAACAATCCAAAAACTTAGGGAGAATTTATGCGTAACATGAATGACCTTGTTCGCCAAGCCGGCGTTATGCAAAATAAAATCGCAAAATTGCAAGCAGAAATGGCCGATCGCACCGTTGAAATTTCTTCTGGCGGCGGTATGGTGACTGTTGTTATGACTTGTAAGCAAGAAGTAAAAAGCCTTGTCATCGACCCAAAAGCCTTAGAAGGCGGCGATGTTGAGATGTTGCAAGACCTTATTCTTACAGCAATAAATGAAGCTGCCCGTGTCTCTCGCGAAACACTTGAGCGTGAAGTTACGGCGCTCACAGGCGGCATTCGCTTGCCCGGGATTTTTTAAGCCTTAGCAAAAAACTGTGAGCTGATGCTATTAAAAGACGCTTTGACCGAAAGGTGAAAGCGTCTTTTTTTTGTGCTTATGATTTTGTCGGTTCTTTAAAAAATAGTTCAGGCTGTTGATAAAATAACATAGCAGGCGGCTCAAAAAGCAAAGCCTGCAGGTTCTTCAAAAAAACGGGTGCAGGCGGTTCAAAATGCAAAGCTAACAGGCTGTTCAAAAAGGGTGAGATACAAGGAAAACAAGATTTTGCTAGCGACGTGTACGCTTTTGGTACACGAGCGACGCAAAATCGCCGTTTGACGCCGTAGATTACCCTTTTTCAACAGCCTGTTAGTAGGCTTTGTCGAGAAACTGATAATAGCCCGCCGGGTCATATTGAATAGAACCCTCAAAAAACCAAATATGCGGCTGTGTTGGACGAGCCCCACGCAAAATCTTCATAGCCCTTTCAGCCCTAGCTCCAGACCTGCAAACAAGCAAGATAGGACGATCAACTGGTACGTCCCATAAAGTGCGTGAAAAAAGATTGAGGGGAATATTTTTGGCTTCAGGGATATGCCCTTGTTCATATTCTGCCTCAGTGCGCACATCAATAATAAGCAGTCTTTCACCGAATTTATTGACAATGTCTTGCGCCATATTGACCCCGACCATGCCTTTAACAGGGGCTTTTATGGACTTGGCAATGGCTTCATCTTGCGCCAATTCTTTGGCTAGGGCTTCGCTAACTTCGCCTATGTGGCTTGTGTCTGATGCCGCAAGCCCAAGGCTTGGGAATGCGCAAAAAGCGAGAAACAATAAGCAAACAAAAATTTTCTTTGAGATAGAGATATGCAAAGATTTCATACTGGCCTCTTGTAGAAGAATATAGTAAAATTTTGAAGTATAATAGCGGTAATTAGGCTGCAAAGCAAGAAGAAAAATTACGGGAAAAAATCATTGCTCTTGGGCAGAATGTTCAAAAATCTGCAAGGCCTCTTCAACATCAACCCAGCTTGTTGAAGCCATAAGAGCAAGGCGCAAAACCTTAGCGGCAGTGCCTCCAAAGGCCTTTGTTGTGCGTGGAATAATGGTGCGCATCTTGAGCAATGCCCGCCTGTCGCTGTCATGTTCTCGCATAAGGGCAATGTGAGACCTTAGGCGACAAAGCAAGGAAGGAAGGTCAAGGCCAGAATACGGCTTGCCATCGATGAGGCAAGCATGATGCGCAAAAATCCCAGTATCTCGCAAAGCCCCGCGACCGTACATGAGCGAATCTGCCCCTGTTTGTTCAAGGCAGAGCAGGCCGTCTTCGGCCGTCATTAGGTCACCAGAAGCGATGACAGGTAGGGAGACCATATTTTTTAAGGTCTTGATAGCCCCCCAATCGGCCTTGCCAGAAAAGCCTTGCTTGGCGGTGCGTGGGTGAAGGGTAAGCCAGGCGGCGCCGAGCTTTTCAAGGCCCAGAGCCAAGGCTTGATAATCTGTTGCGCTTTGGTGATCCCAGCCAAGGCGCAATTTAAAGCCAACTTTGTGCGGTTTTGCTGCCTCGATGATGGCTTTTGCGACTTCAAAGGCCAAGGCGTGATTTTTAAGTAGAGCGGCACCAGCTCCAGTTTTTGTGACTTTTGGGACGGAACAGCCCATGTTGACATCAAAGAGGGTGCACCCCTGATCGACAAGAAGATGTGTTGCCTTGGCGATAAATTCAGCTTCTGCGCCAAAAAGCTGCATGACAAGGGGATTGTCTTCTTCATTTGTCTTGAGAAGACTTTCAGTGCCAAAGCTTTGATAGACAAGGCCTTTTGCGCTGATCATTTCAGAACAAGCCACAGCAGCCCCTTGCCTTCTGCACATCAGGCGAAAGGCCAAGTCAGACCAGCCAGCTAAGGGCGCAAGCCAAGGGTGTTGTGGACTTATGGGAAGCATATGCTTAACTAAAAAACCTTCAATTTTATGCGCTTACGCTGTTTTTTCTGCCGACGTACTTTATTCTGTGTGGAGGCAATTGGCTATGCGAAGGATTGTTCCTTCATCAAAGGCCGCTCCGATGAGTTGCAAGCCAACAGGCAAATGCTCTGCCATACCCGCTGGATAGCTGACAGCAGGAAGGCCGGCAAGATTGACAGATACTGTAAATATATCAAGCAGATACATTTGCAAAGGATTGTCAAGATTTGTGCCATGCGGCCAAGCAGGGACAGGCGAAACAGGGCTTAAAATGGCGTCACAGGCTTCAAAGGCCTTTAAAAAATCTTCTTGGATAAGGCGGCGTACTTGGGCGGCTTTTTTGTAATAGGCGTCATAATAGCCAGAGGACAGAACATAAGTCCCAAGCAAGATACGCCTTTGCACTTCTTCGCCAAAACCTTCAGAGCGTGAACGGACATAGAGGTCTTCAAGTTGTTCTGGCTGCTCGGTCCTTTTTCCATAGCGCACACCGTCAAAACGTGCGAGATTTGAAGAGGCTTCCGCCATGGCGATGATATAGTAGGTAGCGATGGCGTGCTCATTGGCATAGGGAAGGCTAATGGGGACAAGACTTGCCCCGAGTTTTTTTGCTTTTTCGATATTGGCTTGATAGACAGCTTGCACAGCAGGATCTAAGCCTTCAAGATTTTCTACAATACCTATTTTTGTGCCTGTGAGGTCTTTTTTTTCCGTGATTTGTGTGAACGTGGCCTTGTGTGCTTGTGGGTTTGAGGTCGTGTCTCTTTGGTCAGGGCCGGCAATGCAATCAAAGAGCAAAGCGGCGTCACGCACAGAGCGGGTAAGGGGGCCGATTTGATCAAGGGAAGAACCATAGGCGATAAGGCCATAGCGAGAAACCGCGCCATAAGTCGGCTTTAAGCCAACGCAACCGCAAAGTGCCGCAGGCTGGCGGATTGAGCCGCCTGTGTCAGAGCCTAATGCACCAAAAACTTGATAAGACGCAACAGTTACCGCAGAACCGCCGCTTGAGCCCCCGGGGATTCGGCTTGTATCGTGCGGATTGTGGCTTGGACCATAGGCAGAATTTTCAGTAGTAGAGCCCATGGCAAATTCGTCCATATTGGCTTTTCCGATGATGATCGCGCCCGCTTCTTTTAAGGCTTCGACAACATGAGCGTCATAGAAAGGAATGAAATCGTTTAGGATTTTTGAACAAGCTCTTGTCGGCTGGCCCTTTGTAGCGATGCAATCTTTAATGGCGATGGGCACGCCCCACAAGGCTTTTTTGGGGTCATAACCCTCTTTGTCGAGCGCTCTTGCTTCTTCAAGGGCGTGGGCGTTTAGGCTTATTAAGGCATTGAGTTCTTTGTCGGTATTTTCTATGCGCAAAAGACAGGCTTTACAGGCTTCTTCAGCGCTAATTGTCCCTTGAGCAAGGGCGTCACGCAAGCTTGTAAGGTCTTGAGCGAGTGGGGAATTTTTGTCGATTTGGCTATAGGTATTCATGAAAGCTCGCTTTTTAGGCTGTGTTGAAAATTGCAGTTTTCGATACGCCTTTGAGATTTAAACAATTTTGGGTACTATAAAGTATTCATCAGTCTTTTTTGGGGCATTGGCAAGCAGGTCTTCTGTCTTGACGCTTTGGCGAACAATGTCGGGTCTCATGCTTTTTTCAAGTTCAAAAGGACTGTACATGGGCGCTACGTGTTCTGTGTCAACAGCAGAAAGAGAGTCCATATAGGACAAAATATCGGCGCATTGCTTTGAGAGGCGCTCTAAATCTTCAGCTTTAAGCTCAAGCTTGGCAAGTCTAGCCAAATGGGCCATATCAACAATTTGTTCAGTGCTATTTTTATCAGACATGATGTTTCCTTATCAATATATTCTATAAGGCTGTGAAAAGTCTTATCTTCTGGCGTAATTTTTTTCTTTGCGCAAATCTTTGGCATAATTTTTTGTAGCCAAGAGTTTTTCAACTGGCAGGCCTTTTTCAAGTGAGTCAAAGCCCGCTTCAAGCAGGTTGATGCTTGTTTCTTCACGAATATTGGCATTTTTTGCGCCAAGCACAACAGCCACAAGGCGTGTGTCGCCTCTTTTGACTGTTGAAATCAAATTGTAGCCAGAAGCCGTAATCCAGCCTGTTTTTAGGCCGTCTGCCCCTTCGACAGTGCCGAGGACAGGGTTTTTGTTGGTGCTTAGGCGTCCATTGTGGCGAATTTGTGTTTCATTGTGATAGCGCAGGGCCTCTGGATGGTTTTTTAAGTATGAGCAAGCGAGGGTCGCCATATCTCTTGCTGTGGTCACTTGTTTTTTTGCTGGCAGTCCGTGTGGATTTTGAAAGAAAGAGCGTTCCATATTGAGCTCTTTGGCGTGTTGATTCATAAGGCGCACAAAGATTTTTTGTGAGCCTGCGATGTGTTCGGCAATGGCCAGGCTTGCGTCATTCCCAGAAGAAACCGCCATACCGTACAGCAGGCGGTCAAGGCGGACTTTTTCCCCGGCACGCAAAGACATACGCGAGCCAGGCTGTTTGGCTGCTTCTTTGCTGACGGTCACAAAATCTGAAAGCTTGACATAGCCATTTCTGACATAATCAAGGGCGACATACATACTCAGCACCTTTGTGAGTGAGGCAGGCGGAATGACCATGTCTGGGTTGTGCGCGTACAAGATTTTCTCATTGCTCATGTCAACTAAAATAGCCGCACGATGCTTGCTTGCCAGGGCCATTGATGGCAGGCTGATGAGCAAAAGAAAGAGTAAGCAAAAAATTTGGGCACTGCGGACAAAAGAACGTTGCTGCATAGTGTAAAAACCTTTGAATGTGCTAAAGATAAATGAATTTCCCAACAATAAAATAAAAGACTTGCTTTGGCAAGTGAGATTTTGCCCTTTTTTCTTGATTTTTTCTTGACATTGTTGAGATTTTAGGAGTTTTTGCTTTCTACCTGTCTGTCGCAAAAAGAAAGGGCGCTGTGATGATAGTCCCAAAAGTATTGAGAATAGAAGAGCCAATATTTCCAAGGCTGTGCATCAAAGCCTCAAAGCCCTTGATTGAAACCTGCGGCTTGCTTAAGCTCCCTGTAATGCGAATGGGCACATTCGAAAAGCCCGGCACAGAAGCCGTCGCCGATAAATTGATACTGTGCTTGGGAAAATTGATAAGACTTTTACCAAGTACACTAAGGTCTGGGCCTTTTACCATAAAATTGTCTGTATAGGCCATGCCATTCTTGACACGACTGTCAAAATGTATGGATGTAAAAAATCTTTTTTGCGAACTGTCAAGACTGCTGGCAAAAAAACCGTCTGCTACAGACGCACTCCAAGTGCCATTAAGATTTTGTAGCATTTGCTGGCTGTTTTTCATAAGGCTTGTAAAATGTGCCTTGCTTGAAGCAAAACCTGTTATGGCTGTCGAAAAATATCCTGATTCTGTAAGCCTTTGTAAATTCAAACGACTGAGATTTAGCTCAAGTTCACTTTGCAGGCCTCTTGGCGTATTGCGCCCTGTGAAATGCCCTAAAAGTGTACCCTCATAAGCCTTGGCCGCAAAAAGCGGGACAGCCAAAACACCTTCTTTATTGCTGATTGTTGCCTCTGCATTTTGCAGGCGAAACTTGCGAAATGTAAGATTGTCAATGCGCAGATTGCTTTGAAGATCAAAATCGTCCAATTTTTCAAGAGGCCAATGCTTCCTTGCTTCAGTCAAAGAGCTGGCTGCACTGCCCCCTTCTTTTTCTTCTGCTTTTTCAGGCTTTTTAGGGAAATAGCTGTCGAGATCGATCGCTTCAACATGCGCGTCAATTTGCCATGAAGGGCGACTTTGTTGATCAAGCTTAACAGAAGCTTTAAAATCGCTTTCATCAATTTTCCCTTGCACATTGTGTAAAAGCACATTGCCCCCAGAAAAAGACAAGTCTGTGTGAAAGCTTGCTTTTTCAAAGCTTTTTTGTGGAAAATTGTCAAAAGTCTTTATGCCAAGAGCAGAAAGAATGGGACGCAGATCGACAATCTGCCCTGTGAGCGAGCCTTGCCACATAGGTTGTTCATTACTGCCTCGGCCTCTTAATAAATTTCCTTTTATTTGAGCAAGCTCGGAATTGTGCCCTTGCCTTATAAAAAGAGTGCTTTCCCCTGATAAGGCAAGGTTGTTGTCACTGGCCTCATAATCAAGATCAAGAACGGCATTTCCCTGAAGGTTGTTTACAATGTAATTGACTGAAAGTGGAAGTTTTTCAAAGCTTTGCAAAGCAAGATTGCTTATTTGAAAGGGCAAGGCGCTCTTTGTCCTGGCAATGAGTTTTAGGGCTTTTTGTTCAAAATGCACCTGCCAATCTCCATCAAAGAGAAAGGCCCTGTCTTCTGTTAACAGGCCGCCCTTCCCCGCAAAATCGGCATACAGATGCTTAAAGTTCAATACCTTATCACTTTCTTGCAAGAAAAAACCGTCAGCAATGTCAATATGGCTTTTTAAGCTTGCGCCGCCAATCCATTCTTGCACCCTGCGGATTGGTCCGTCAATTTCAATAGAAGCATTGACGGTTCCTGCCCCAAGCTCTCTTGTAAAAATGTCTTTGGCAAGGCTCTGACCATTTGCCTTTGCGACATCAAGCTTGGCAAACAAACTTGGAGCAATCCGCACACTTCCCTTGGCCTTGCCCTCATAAAAGTTATCGAGTTCATAGTCTATGACAAAGCCTTGCTCCATGGTTTGCATATGAATGTGGGCATCTTGAGCGTGAAGTCGCCAAGCCTCAAAGTCTTCGCTGTTAAGACGAAGAGAGAACTTAAAGGCAGAAGGCCTTGGCGCAATATTTTCATTAGCTGTGGCATTTTCGCTTGTGACTTGACGCCTTCCTGCAATCGGGCTCTTTGCGTGGAGAAGTCTTTGGCTTGGCTTATTGTCAATGCTTGGCAAGAGTTTGTTGATGTCCAGCCTTTCTGTGTTCAGGTCAAAATGCAAATGCGGCTTGGCAAAAGAAGGGAGACTCCCGCTCCCTACTAGCTGTGTACCAAGAATAGTGACCTCAACCCTTGGAGCTTGCAGGCCTTTGGTATTGGCAATAAGATCAAGTTCGCCATGAAAGTCATTGAGCAAATGTTCAACATCAGAGGGCAGTCTGCGAGGAAAAGTGAACCAAGAAGAAAGGCTAAGATTGTGAACAAAGACCTTGCCTTCAAATTGCGGATGTTTCTCTGGCCAAGTCGCCTTGCCCCCAAAGCTTGCGCTGTCTTCATCAATGTCGATTCTTGCCTTGCTTAGAGAAAGATTGCCTTCAAAAATATTTTGTAAAGGAATGCTTGCTGTCATGGGCAAGTGAAGACGCACCTTGCGCAAATCTTCATTAAGGCGAAGCTCACCTTCAAACTTTATTTGGCTGCTGATGTTGAGGGTCTTTTTTTCTTGATAGAGGCTCAAAGCACTTTGCAGGCCAAGATAACTTTGGCTTTGTTCATCAAAGAGCGAAGCGTCAATGTTCATATTTGCGGCGACAAAGGCTTGCAAAAGTCCGCCTGAAAGAAGGGCCTCTTTGCTGAGGGCAAGGTCTCTTATGCTCCACTCAACACCCGCAAGATTGAGGGCTTTTTTGCCTGTAAGACCACGGACAAGGGCTTTTTCACAAAAAAAGACGGCTTCACCTAGATAATGAGGCGAGGCGGCATTGTTGCTTGAAAGCACAAATTCAGCGTCCACAGACTCAAGCGAGAAAGAAAGCTTGTTGCTTGCAAAAGAAAAAGCGCCGCCTTCAATAGCAATGTCCACATCGTGAAGCCTTGCTAGGGGTGAGTTTTTTTTGTTTGATTCTTGAACAACAACCTGCTCTTCTTTGTTTACACTATTTGAGGATGAATTTTTAGTCTTTAT
Organism: uncultured Desulfovibrionaceae bacterium; assembly: GCA_964370125.1. Classification (GTDB taxonomy): domain Bacteria; phylum Desulfobacterota; class Desulfovibrionia; order Desulfovibrionales; family Desulfovibrionaceae; genus CAYJIB01. The sequence continues at coordinate 4,647 of CAYJIB010000032.1, read as the reverse complement.
TTCTGTAAAAGCAAGGCTGAGCCTTGGTTCATAGAGACTGAGGCTTGAGAGTTCAAGCCTTCCTTCAAAAAGAGAAAGAAATTTTGTATGTAAATCGAGTTGTTTGCTTGAAAAATCAAGAGAGACCGCAGGGTCAACATGAGAAAAACGTGCCTCATAGAGTTCAATATGCGGACTTGGAAAGACAGAAACACGAGCCGCCCCAAATTCAATAACATTGTCGGGAAAGGCTTGCGTAAGCAAATAAGCCAAGCGATGCCCAAAGGCTTCTGGCTTGAACATATTGATATAAACCGTCAAGGCAAAGAGCAAGAATATCGCCCAAGAGAGCAAGAAGGCGACGCTATAAAGAAGGTGTTTTTTCAAAGCACATACCTTTCTTGCAAATCGACATAGAGCAAGTGCGCCTCTACTGGCCTTTGCGTGAACTTGTGTAAAAGTTCTTTGTATCGCATTATTTGCCCTTCATACGCCTTTTGCTTTTGCCCTGTCTTGTATTCGACGATATGCACTCTTTGTTCTTCAAGGACAATAAGGTCAGGACGGAGCAGTTGGCCATTGTCGTCAAGACAATTTTGCTCTGTGCGACCGTATTCAAGCCACAAGGGAGCCTCTGGCAAAGAAAGCAGCCATTCTATGGCCTCTCTTGTGCTTTGTTCTAAAGAGGCGTCAATGGTTAAGGGCAGGTTAAAAGAATTGAGACCTTGTTCATAAGCTTGTTTTGCATCAAAAAGCGGATTGCCTGTAAAACGAATATTTTGCAAGCAATGGTGAACAAAGCTTCCACGACGCTTGGCATTGTCTGTTACATCAGCAAGAGGATTGCGCCATACACGCAAATTGGGCAACCATTGCAAGACTTCTTTGTTGGCTTCTCTGCTTGTTGGGCTTTTTATGCCCTGAAGGTCAAGAAGGCTTTGGGTCTGAACGCTTTGGACTTTTTTAAGGGGCTGCAAGTTGGACAAGGGCTTTGGTTTTTGTCCTATGGTAAATACTGGCTTGCTCCCCTGCTCGCTTTCTCTTTGTTCTTGCTCAAGGCCTTCTTGCCCAGCGCCTTCTTCAAAATCTTCTTCTTTTTCAAGCGCTTGTGGGCAGACTCTTTTAAGCAATATATCAAGAGCTTTAATAAAAGAGCTCTTTCTTGTGGACGGTGTTTCTGTCAAAAAGAGGTGCAATTCGTCTTTTGGCCTTGTCCAAGCCACATAGAGGACTTGCAAGCTTTCTTGAATTTCACGCAATTTTTTTTCATAAAACTCTTCAGGGAGCTGCTTATTTAAGGGGCAAACAAGGCGCAAACCGTCAAGTTCGGAGCTGGTAACAGAATAATCTCGTCCAAAATTGGCGTCATGCCAAGGTACAATAACGCTTGAAAATTCAAGACCTTTTGCCTTGTGAATGGTCACAATATTGACAGCGTCAAGTTTTTCTGGCACCGGGGCTTTTTCTTTTTCGCCTTGCTCTTCCCAAAAGTAAAGAAAGCTTGTAAGGCTTGTATGGCCTTGCCCTGTGTCTGATTGTCCGCTATGAGCAGCAAGATGCACAATTTCAAGAAAACGCTGCACAAAGGCGGCTTCTTTGGGGAAACGCTCACAAAGAGCAAAGTAGTTGACAAGTTCAGCACTCGCACCATAGGCACTAAGCAGGCTCGAATACGGCCCTTTTGCCCGAGCAAAGAGCGCGAAATTTCTTTCCCACACTTCAGGAAAATCGTTTTGAAAGGCCGTGGAGAGGGGAAGGTTTTTTGGACGCATAATCAGCCAATCTTGCAAGCTTTTTTGGGCAAAAATCTTTTCACCCTCAAGAAAATATTCGCAAGAAAGGCAATGCAAAAAAGCGCTGTCGTCATCATTTTTTTCTATGAAATGCAAAAAAGAGACAAGTGCCGCAATTATGGGCTGTTTTTTGATAAAGAGGCTGTTTTCTGTAATAAAGGGAATGCCTTCTTCAAGAAGAATTTCTGCCAATTGTTGCGCCTTTTTGTTTGTTCGCACAAGGAGCGCGATGTCTTTATAGGGGCGTCTTGTATGAATGTCCTTAATGCAGGCTATTGTGGCCTTGGCAACGGCCTTGTCTCTTTCTTCGACATTTTTTCCTTGCAGACTTTGAATACTGATAAAGCCGGCCTCTTTTCCTTTTACGACTTCTTGCTCGCTTTTTGAAAAAGCAGAAACAAGATAATCTCTTGCTTTTTCGATAAGATGATAAGGGCTGTCATCTGGGCAAAGGGCAAGAAGTACTTCCTGTGCGATGAGTGGCTCACTCAGCAAAGAAAAGACAGAATTGTTGTATTCAACAATGTTTTTTTGTGTGCGCCAATTGTTTTTTAAGACTGTTTGTTCTGGCTTGCCCGCAATGGTACGCAAGGCCGAATCGTTGACAATTTCATCAAAAAGGCGTGAATCTCCACCCCGCCAACCGTACACGGCCTGTTTTGTATCACCCACCCAAGTGAAGCTTCCGCCATGCGACAAGGCTTCGCAGATAAGTTCGCGCACAGCTTCCCATTGCTCTCTATTTGTATCTTGAAATTCGTCCACAAGGATATGACGGATATTTGCCCCAAGACGACAAAAAACTTCTGCCGGATCGCCTTCTTTTTGCAAAAGATTTTTGGCCCAATGCGGGATAAGTTCGCTGTGGACGATATGATGTTCGGCTATAAAGTCAGCCAGATTGTCATGAATGTGTCTTGCAAGACCGTGATAGGGGACAAGCTGCAAAGCGCCTTTCAAAAGCAAAAACTTTTCATCAAGTTCTTTTAGAGCAAGGGCTAGTCGCCCATAAGCCTCTTCAAGCTCGTCAACAAGGGCGCAATCGGGGCCTTTTTTAAAAAATTCTTTCCTTATCGCTTCACTGACAGAATTTTTTCTTAGGCAAGCGTAAGTCGGTGGTGTATCATACAATGAAAGAGCGATGTATTTTGCAAGGCCCTTTGTAGCATTGGCGATAAGGGGGATTTCGTGCCTATTTGCGAGTTCTTGAAAGTCTGCCGCCTCTTTACGCACAGCATGGCAAAGCTCATTCATACGCTCTAAAATGCTCGCCGTACCAGCGACTTTTTGCTCTGGCATTGCGCTAAAAACTTCATAGACATCAATGATTTTTTCTCGAAGCAGCCTTGGCGCCTTAAAGCCTTTTTCTTTGGTATGAAAGAAAATCTCTTCACAGGCCTTTTCTAATTCGGCCATAATAAGGGGATCAGTAAGGGCTTTTTCAAAGAGTTCATTAAGCAGAGGTTTTAGGGCTTCGTATTTGTCAAAAGCCACATCAAAATCGGGGCTTAGGCCAATTTTTAGAGAAGAAAGGCGCACAATATTGTGCAAGAGGCTGTCTATGGTGCGTACTTGCAACTGATTGTATGAACGAAGAAGGGTATCGACCCAAAACTTGGCCTTGTCTTTGTCAAGCTCTGGAATATCGTTTTTTAGGCCTAGGGCGTGTTCTTTCAGCCTTTTAATGATGCGTTCTCGCATTTCTGCGGCCGCTTTATTGGTAAAGGTTATGGCCAAAATTTCTGACCAAGCATAGTGTTCATTGCTGGCGGTGCCATAAAAAGCATTCTTCGGGCTCTTTGCCCTTGCCAAAAGGCGCAAAAAACGAGAGCTTATTTCATGGGTTTTTCCAGAACCCGCAGAAGCCCTGATTTGTGTTGTGGGAGAAACTTTGTCTTGCATGCTTTCTTACTTTGTTTAAGTTTTTTGCGTCTGTTTGAAGTCTTTTTGTCATGTTGCCAGTATTTTGTTTTTTTTTCAAGCAAGAAATACCGGCAGTGCATTTTTACTCATTGGGCAATAAAATTTCTCGCTTTTAAATGCTTCACAAAGGAAGGCTTTTTTGCTAAAAAAAGCCCATGAAACATTTTACTTTACACAGTTGCGATGGCAACGCACGCCGCGGCACGCTTCAGACAGCGCACGGTTCTATTGAGACCCCAATCTTCATGCCCGTTGGCACGGTTGGTTCTGTAAAGGCTATTGCCCCCGATGACCTTGAGAGTATCGGCGCAGAAATTATCCTAGGCAATACCTATCATTTGTATTTGCGTCCAGGTGATGAGCTGATCGCTCGCCGTGGTGGCTTGCAAAAATTTTCTGCTTGGAACAAGCCTATCCTTACAGACAGCGGCGGTTTTCAGGTCTTTAGTCTCTCTGATTTACGAAAAATCGAAGAAGACGGTGTAATGTTTCGTTCGCACCTTGACGGCTCAAAGCATTTTTTTACACCAGAAAAAGTCATTGCCATTCAAAACAATTTGCGTTCAGATATTATGATGGTGCTTGATGAATGTGTGGGGCATGACGCTGATGAAGGCTATGTGAAAGAAGCCCTTGAGCGCACAAGTCGCTGGGCAAGGCAAAGCCGCCTTGCCTATACGGCAGAAGAAGCCGCACAGAGCAAGAGGCTGCTTTTTGGCATTGTGCAGGGCGGGCTTATCCCTGCTTTGCGCACTCGTTCGGCAAATGAACTTATCGAACTTGATTTTGAAGGCTATGCCCTTGGCGGTCTTTCGGTTGGTGAGTCTGCTGACCGCATGATAGAAATAGTACATCACACCGCACCCCTTTTGCCAAAGGACAAGGCACGTTATCTTATGGGTGTGGGAACACCTCTTGACATTATCCGTGCGATAGACGCCGGTATCGATAT
>CAYJIB010000031.1:18144-18359 GCA_964370125.1 uncultured Desulfovibrionaceae bacterium | reverse complement strand
CTCCATGCTCTGCAAAAGTCGGGGGAAAGCAAAGTGAAGCGAAAGCAGGGAAGAGCAAGCAGACTTTCGTAGCTTGATGGCTGTTAAATCCGCATTATCCCATCGTCAGGCTTCGCCTGCCACCTCCCTCCCGGAGGGAGGCTTAATTGTTGCTTCGCTTCATTAAAGATGTTTAATTCCAGCGAAATTGCAAGGAACAAAGACATTTTCAAAGG
>CAYJIB010000031.1:0-18134 GCA_964370125.1 uncultured Desulfovibrionaceae bacterium | reverse complement strand
GCCTGCGGCGCTTAAAAGCAATGCCTGCGGCGCCCAAAGGGGGTGACCCCCGTTGGAAACCCGAAACAATAAAACTTTATGTGTTTTTTACTACAAAAGTAGCTTCTTACTTACACTTTTTTAGCGCATATAACAAACTACAAAAACGTAAATGGTCAAAGCCTAAACCTTATTCCTCAAGTCAACAGAGCAGACCGTAGCCTGCGGGAGTCTTTTCCATACTTTTACTCAAAGAGAGGCTTTTGTGCAAGGAAACCTTTTGCCTTTCTACCTTTTCAACTGTCTATTCATTCAATAATGGGCAGTTCAAAAGGGGTGAGATGCGAGGAAGACGCAGTTTTTTGCGGAGCGGAGTGTACAAAAGGTACATGACCGAAGCAAAAAACAAGTCTGACGAAGCAGATTGCCCCTTTTCAGCTGCCCATTCTAGTGCTTGAAAGAGCGTTGCCCGGTAAATACCATAGCCACTTGTGGTGTTGCTTCGTTTACGGCTGCGATAACTTCTGCATCACGCATTGAGCCTCCTGGCTGTGCGATGGCTCTCACTCCTTCGGCTATGCACATATCCACAGCGTCACGGAAGGGGAAAAAACCATCAGAGACAAGTACAGAGCCGATAAGGCCGCCACAAGCTTCTTTTGTGGCCACATTGATGGCTTCAAGATTTTTTGCGGCTTCTTCGTCTTGGCGGGCTTTGCGACGGAGTTCGTAAATGCTCATACCGTGATCGTTAAAGGCGAGTTTATCGGCGTATTTTGTGTAGGCTTTGAAGATTGAGACTTCAACGCAGGCGACTCTGTCTTGCTCGCCTGTGCCGATGGCAACAGTTGCGCCGTCTTTGGCAAAGATGACGGAATTTGAGGTCACGCCTGCTTCGACGGCCCAGGCGAAGAGCAGGTCTTCGGCTTCTGTTTTTGAGGGTGCGCGGGCGCTTAGGCTTGAGCCGTCCTTTTCTTTGCCTTCTGCGGGCATAAAGTCAGAAACTTCACGTATTGCATTAAGAAAAGACTGCTGGACGATTAAGCCGCCGTCTACAAGGCTTTTTATATCAAGGAAAGGCCTTTGTGAAAGACTTTGCAAGTCTGCGAGAGCTTTTATGCGTAAAATGCGCAAATTCTTGCGACTTTTTAAGAGTTCTAAGACGCCGTCTTCAAAGTCTGGTGCGGCGACGACTTCAAAATAATTTTCGGCTATGAGTTCAGCGGCTTCTTTGCTTAAGGGTCTGTTAACGACGACAGCACCACCAAAGGCGGCAATACGATCGCACCAAAAAGCCTTGTGCAAGGCTTTTGCAACACTTTCATCGTCCCAAGCGGCACCGCAGGGATTGTTGTGCTTTAAGATAATCGCTGCTGGTTTTTTTGTGAGATATTGTAAGATGTTGACGGCATTGTCGACATCGGTGAGATTTGTTTTGCCTGGGTGCTTGCCTGCTTGGATCATGTCGGCTTCTGTGAGAGCAGAAACTATGCCGCCAAGACCTTGGGCTTTGTTTGCCGATCTCCATGTTGCGCCGTCGATTGTCAGTTCGCCTTCTGCGAGGGCGTAAAGGGCGGCTGGTTGGTCGGGATTTTCACCATAGCGAAGGCCTTTTTCTTCACCATCAAGGGTCCATGTACGTTTTTCGTACACAAGTTTTTGCTCTCCAAGACTTAGAGTTAATGTCTTTGGAAAGGGATCTTCCACAATTTTTTTGTACATATCTTGCAATTTCGACATACAAGCTCCTTGACATAAAAAGTCGTTCACTCTACAAATAATAAAAGGTCAATTTTACAAAAGTTTTCTTAACGTTTTTGGCTGAGCTTCGCTCAAGTCCAGATTTCAATAACAAAAAGCAAAAAATACTGCAAAAAGCAAGGTTTATTATGGAAGCATTACTCAACAAATTAGCAAGACAGCTCGACTCACTCGATGAGGCCTCTCTCTCTGCCCTTTGGGGCAAATATGCCGATATTGTGGCCGATTTTGAACCCACAAAACGCTGGGAAGAAGCGGCCCTTGTCTTTTCGCTTATCCAAGCTAAGCGCTGGAAAAACCAACTTTTTAACCATCATTGGCGCAAGCAAACCGAATTTATAAACCTTAATGCCGATGTCCCATTTTTTGACCTTGAACAACAAGAGCGCAATGACGACAATAAAAAAAGCGTGCGCAAAGCCAAACTTTTGTCTTTTAAAAACAGTCCTTCACAAGAGACTTCAAATAACAGCGAAAAATAGCCTCGCACCCTAGCATAACACTCTATAAAACAGGCAAAACAGAGAAGTTCTTTGTTTTGCCTGTTTTTATACTAAAGCAGTCTTTAATCCATCAAGATATTGACTTGTTCTGCATGATTTAAGTCAGAACCGTCTTCACCGGCTTGATAGCTGATCGAGCCGATACGCCAAGCTTTTTCGCCAAGAGAGGCGCAACGAGGCAAAATTTCTTCTGCGACTTCTGGGCTTACTATCAGCATATAGCCGATACCGCAGTTAAAAATCTGCAACATTTCTGGCCAAGAAAGATTGCCTTCTTTTTGAAGCCACTCAAAAATCGGCGGCACTTCCCAAGAGCCGAGCTGAATATTGGCAACACCTGATTTTGGCAAAATTCTTGGAATATTGTCATAAAATCCGCCGCCTGTGATGTGCACCATGCCCTTGATTGGCAAGTCACGCATGAGTGAGCGCACGGTATTGGCATAGATGCGCGTTGGGGCGAGCAAGGCCTCTTGCATGGTGATTGTTGTGCCTGGAAGCAAATTAGTTGGCAAAAGTCCGCTTTGTGCAAACAATTTACGCACCAAGGAATAGCCATTGGCATGAACTCCAGAAGAAGCAAGGCCGATAATCACGTCATTAGGGCGAATTGTCGTACCGTCAATAATTTTTGCATTATCAACCATACCCACACAAAAACCAGCCAAGTCATAATCGTCTTCAGCATAAATCCCTGGCATTTCAGCTGTTTCTCCTCCAAGAAGAGCGCAAGACGATTGCAAACAACCCTCTGCGACACCTTGGATAACAGCACTGGCTGTGTCTATATGAAGCTTTCCGCAAGCAAAATAATCTAGAAAAAATAAGGGCTTTGCCCCTTGCACCAAGAGATCATTGACACTCATGGCAACAAGGTCAATGCCGATGGTATCGTGTTTGTTAAATTCTATGGCGAGTTTAAGTTTTGTGCCAACTCCGTCTGTTGCTGAAACAAGAATGGGCTCTTCCATATCTGAAAAATCTGGCTTAAAAAGTCCGCTAAAGCCACCAATAGCCGAAAAAACGCCGGGCGTATGCGTTTTACCCGCCAAGTTTTTTATACGGTCAACTAGAGTGTTTCCAAGCTCAATGTCAACTCCAGACTCTTTATACACCTGAGACCGTGAACGTGCACTATTTTCCATACCTTCCTCATTTCAGTAAAAAGCTTGTAAAAGACTGAATATCACTATCTATTTACCTTATTAATTTAATCTTCGCAAGTCCTTTCTTTTTGTAAAAAATCCCTCTAAAAGCTTGCAAAAACTCTTTTTTCTTTCTAAAATGAACCAACAAGGGAGTTTTTTTATGCAATACTTTTCACGCTTTTTGCTTCTCATGTTTTTTCTTTTTTTTGCACAAGGATTTTTTCTCTCACAAAATGTTTGTGCTCAAGCCCTTATTGTAGCTGAGGGACGTGACAATATCGTACGCACACCGCCCCGCAATGACGGCAGTTCTATTTACATAGGCAAAGACGCAGAAGGAAATTCTGTCATGCGTGCAAAGCCCGCTCCGCAAGAGGAAGAAGACAATCAAACGGAAATCCCCTATGTCGTCCCAGAAGTCATCGTCCCGCCCTACAATAGCTCAAAGCCAAGGCCTGTTATCCGACCTCAACAAAGTAGGTAAGCTCTTATGATTATAGTATATACTGGCAATGGAAAGGGAAAAAGCTCTGCTTGCATTGGTCAAGCTTTGCGAGCTTTTGGGCATGGCGAGCGTGTCCTTTATGCACAAATGATGAAATCAGACACACAAAGTGGTGAGCAAAAAGCTCTTTTAACACTTTTGGGCGAGGATTTTTATATCGGAGGCGCGGGCTTTTTTCAAGATGAGACCGACAGACCAAGGCACGCAGAAGCCGCAAAAAAGACTTTGTCTTGGGCAAAAGAAAAAATTACAAAAGAAAAGATCTTTATGCTTGTGCTAGATGAGGCCCTTTATGCCTTAAATAAAGGCTTAGTCGATAAAGAATCATTGCTGCATGTATTTGAAACAGCCAAAGAGCGTTCTTGCCATATTGTGCTTTCTGGGCGAGGCGCACCCCCTTGGCTTATTGATTTAGCCAATCTTGTCAGTGAAATACAAGAAATAAAGCATCCTTGGAGAGAGGGCATTGCTGCTGCCCGTGGGATTGAGTATTGAAGGGTATAAGATGAAGCCGTAAAAAAACAAAAAGCTGAAACAAAAACTTGACAAGAGTTAAGACCTTGCTTATATTTTTTGTGGTGGTGCTGTCACACCACCACATGGGCAAGTCCTACGATGTAAGTTAGAGTTACATCACAGTTTTACCCCCACTGTGAACCGCCTTCGCAGTGGGGAACTCTTTTTACTCGCCACGGCGGCGAGTAATGAGCGCAAGAATAATGCCAGCAACTAAGTTTGCAAGTACATTAGTCATGAATTGCTCCATAAGCACACCTCCAAGAAAAGGCTTTCGCCAAGACTCTCGTAAGAATGCCCGCTCCTTATATACAATATATTTGTATTTTTTTCAATCTTTTTAGCTTGATTCTTTATATATGGGGATAAAAAGCAATGAATGACGACAATATTTTCGCAGACGCCAATCCTTTTAAGAAGCTTTCAAAGAAAGGCTTTAAAGAAAAGGCTTCGGGCACAAAGGCACAAGAAAAAAAGCCAAAACAGGCTGAAAAAAGCCCTGCAGAGACCGAGCTTGACCAAGAAAGCGCTCTTTTTTTGCGCACCATGCAAGACAGCCCTACAAAATCTTTTGGAAAAAATGGCCAAAGAGCAAATCTGCACAATCCCTTGCCCATAAATACTGAAAAAAAGAAGAAGAAAAAGAAAAAAGAATTTGAACAAGACATTTTGCAAAAAGCACAAGCCGCAGAATCAAAACAAGTAGCTGAAAAGAAAGTAAAAGCTGAAATTCTTTCAAAAAAAGAGAACGAAGCCGAAGAAGCCCTCTTTTTTGATGCGATGCAATCTGTCTCCGCTCTGCCCTTAAAGGGCCGAGACATTCCAAAAGCCCCAGAACCGCCAAAAAATCCGCCGCCTCCCCTTCTTGACGAACAAGCCCTTGATGAGGCCATGCCCGCTGACATTGAATTTAGTCTTGCCAGTACAAGAGAATATGTCGAAGGCTATGTTGTAGGCCTTGACCTTGCTTTACTTGGCAAATTACAAGCGGGCCAATTGCGCCCAGAGGCGCATATTGATTTGCACGGCCTTGACAGTCAAAAGGCCTTTCTTGCTCTGCTTGATTTTTTCAAAGTGGCCTATCTAAAAAATCAACGTATTGTCTTGGTTGTCCCGGGGCGTGGTCTCAATTCACCTGCTGGCATTGCCATCTTACGAGAAAAAGTGCAAGAATGGTTTACAAGAGACCCTCTAAAGCGCATTATTCTTGCTTTTTGTACAGCAAAACCGCATGACGGCGGCGCTGGCGCACTCTATGTGCTCATTCGTAAGCTAAAGAAATCAAAAGGCAAAATTATTTGGCAAAGAATGCCTATAGACAGTGGGAATTATGCACTTTATGACGATTGATTTTTCTCATTTTTTACACAAAATAAAACACCGAATGACCTTCATTCGGTGTTTTGGCAAGAGTACATATATTACCACTTTGTATCAGGGGCTCCTTTTCCCTTTTACAAAAACTTTATTTTTACTGCGTCCGAAACTTTCTGATCGGCTCTTCATCATGCAAATCTCTGGGATCAAAGCGTTCTTCTTTTAAGGCATCACGAGTAAGTCTTTCACGAGTCGGAGCAGCTTGACGAGGCGAGGCTGTTTCACGGCTAGGCACAGCTCTTTTGCGTGGGGCAGCGTCTTCTGGATCAAGGCCAAGACGTGTTTCTGATAAACGTTTGCGACGAAGCGCTCTTTCTTCATCAGTCTCTGTACGTGTTGCAGAAGAAGCCGCACGTCCCTGTGCAGGGCGAATCCTTTCTTTTTCTTCTTCATACATATCGTTCATCAGTTCTTCCTTCACATCCTTTGAAAGAATAACCTTATCCACTACATCCGTTTTTTTGCGATCCATAAGGACAGCGGCACCAAAACGCTCTTCTGCCTCATAGGCAAACATAACGGCTGTTCCAAAACAAGAGAAATATTTGCTTCCGTCTGGGTGAAAGGCTACATTTTCCATATAGCCAACAATCCCGTGAGCGCCTTTTCCAACAGCTCTTGAAGCCATACCAAAAAAGGCTTCTTCAGAATCATAACCACGACAACACACAAGCCCAAGCACCTTTGAAATCTCTTTGCCTTCAATCTTCGGTGTTGTTACGACAGGAAGTTTTCCTTGCAAAAAAAGGTCTTTTACACGAGCGTTCATCGTGTCTTCAGCTGTTGCCACCTGCTTTTGCGCTTTTTTATCGTTACCACCAAGTAAAAAAAACATATTGACCTCCTAACTGGGCTTTGGGTATTGTTGCTCATGATAGAACATGAAGCAGTCGTTTACTCGACGCTAATCTTTATGCAGATAGCGTGCCAACAACAATAAACACCTAAAAATATAGAAAATACTTTTTCGCACATTTTAAAGAAAACATTTTTTTGACACAAAAGAAAAAAAAATGTATAAATCGATTATCACACACTGTTCAACCAAACAATTTTATGATACGATGCTTTCATAAAGCGAAGAGGAATTTTTTAGAGAAGGAAAAAATCTGGTGTTTATATTTACACCAAGACTACTTGCATAGGAATTGCAAAATTGCAAATGAAGGAGCAATTACAATGAGCAAAAACATGAAAACAATGGACGGCAACACAGCGACAGCTCATGTTGCCTATGCTTTAAGCGATGTGGCGGCAATTTACCCCATCACACCCTCATCTAACATGGGTGAAGTTGCCGAAGAATGGGCAGCAGAGGGCAAGAAAAACCTTATGGGGCAAAGTGTCCTTATTCGTGAACTTCAATCTGAAGCAGGTGCTGCGGGCGCTGTTCACGGTTCTTTGGTGGCTGGTGCCTTGACCTCTACCTTTACCGCCTCTCAAGGTCTTCTTTTAATGATCCCTAATATGTACAAGATTGCTGGTGAAGTTTTGCCAGGCGTCTTTCACGTTTCAGCAAGGGCTCTTTCGGCTCAAGGTCTTTCCATCTTTGGCGACCATCAAGATGTAATGGCCACACGCCAAACAGGCTTTGCCCTGCTCTGTTCTGCTTCTGTGCAAGAATGTATGGACTTAGCCCTTGTTGCGCACCTTAGCGCGATAGAAAGCTCTGTGCCTTTCTGTCATTTCTTTGATGGTTTCCGCACCTCTCATGAAGTACAAAAAATCTCTGTCATCGATTATGAAGACATGAGAGGCATTGTCAACTGGGAAAAAGTTGCCAAATTCAGAAAAGCTTCTTTAAATCCAGAAAGCCCCTATCAAAGAGGCACAGTACAAAATCCTGATGTCTATTATCAATCACGTGAATCCGCAAATCAATATTATGATGAATTGCCACAGCACGTTGTTGATGTCATGGAAAAGGTCAAAAAAATTACAGGCCGTGCTTACCTGCCCTTTGACTATGTTGGTGCAAAAGACGCCGACAGAGTCATTGTCGCCATGGGTTCAGGCGTTACAACTATCGAAGAAATCGTTCATCATCTTAATGCACAAGGCGAAAAAGTCGGCCTTATTATTGTACGCCTTTACCGTCCATTTAGTGCAAAGTACCTTATGGACGTACTGCCAAAAAGCGTTAAAAGCATCACGGTTCTTGACCGCACCAAAGAAGCTGGCGCTCTTGGCGACCCGCTCTTTCTTGATGTTACTGCAGCCTGCATGGAACAGGGTTGTAAAGCACAAATTTTGGCAGGTCGTTATGGACTTGGTTCAAAAGAATTTACCCCTGCTATGGTCAAAGCCATCTTTGACAATATGAAGCAAAAAAAGCCAAGAAGCCACTTTAATGTGGGGATTATTGACGACATTGGCAATACTCACCTTGAATACGGCGATCACATCAACACCATCTCTGATGAGACCGTACAGTGCAAATTTTTTGGCCTTGGCGCAGACGGAACAGTTGGCGCAAATAAGCAAGCCATTAAGATTATCGGTGACAATACCGACCTCTATGCGCAAGCCTATTTTGCCTATGATTCCAAAAAATCTGGTGGCTTTACAGTATCGCATTTGCGTTTTGGTAAAGAGCAAATCACCTCAAGCTATCTTATCACCGATGCCGACTACATAGCCTGTCACAATCCAGCCTATGTCACACAATTTAATCTACTTCAAGGCATTAAAGAAAATGGTGTCTTTGTCTTGAACGCTTCATGGCAAAGTGTAGAAGAACTTGAGAAAGAATTGCCCGTCAAAATGCTCCGTGAACTTGCTCAAAAAAACGTCAAATTCTACGTTATTGACGCAGTAAAATTGGCAAAAGAAATCGGCCTTGGCGGACGCATCAATATGGTCATGCAGACGGTCTTTTTCAAGCTGGCAAATGTTTTGCCCTTTGAAGACGCTGTCGCCTATCTTAAAGATTCTATCAAAAAAGCCTATGGCAGCAAGGGCGAAAGAGTTGTTGCCATGAACAACGAAGCTGTCGACAAAGCCCTTGAAGCCTTATGTGAAATCGAAATCCCCAAAGCTTGGGCAACACTCAAAGACAAGGCTGCAAAAGTCAACAAAGACATTCCTGAATATGTCACTAAAGTTGTGCTTCCTGCTCTCGCTCAAGAAGGCGATTGTCTTCCTGTTTCTTGCTTTGATCCAGGCGGTATCGTTCCCCTTGGCACTTCTGCCTATGAAAAACGTGGTGTAGCTGTGACAGTCCCCGAATGGGACGCAGCAGCCTGTATCCAATGTTTCCGTTGTTCTTATGTGTGCCCACACGCAACAATCCGTCCTGTGTTGGCTACCGAAAAAGAACTCAAAAAAGCGCCAGAAAGCTTTGTGACCGCAAAGGTAAGAGGAAAAGATTTGGCAGAATATAGCTGTCGTCTACAAGTCTATGTCGAAGACTGCCTTGGTTGTGGCTCTTGCGCTGATGTTTGTCCTGCAAAGGATAAGGCCTTGCACATGAAGCCCCTTGCCTCTCAGCTTCCAGAGCAAGCCATAAACCTTGAATATTCTCAAAAGCATATCAGTATAAAGAACGATCTTATGCCTCGTGACAGCTTCAAAGGTTCTCAACTGCAAGAACCTTTGCTTGAATTCTCTGGCGCCTGTGCTGGCTGTGGTGAAACACCCTACATTAAGCTGCTCACCCAGCTCTATGGCGATCAATTGCTTATCGCCAATGCGACGGGTTGTACTTCTGTTTGGGGCGGATCCTTCCCTTCAACGCCATATTGCGCCAACAAAGACGGACACGGCCCCGCTTGGGCAACTTCTCTCTTTGAAGACGCCGCAGAATACGGCTACGGTATCGCCCTTGCCTATGAGCAGCGCCGTGCAAGACTTGCCGAATACATTGAAGATTTGTCAAAATCAAGCAAGGCAGCAAAGCTTGTTGAAGCTTGTGAAAACTGGCTAAAAAACAGCGAAGACACGCTGCTTTCAAAAGAGTACGGTCAGGCCATTCTTGCGGCTATCCCAAAAAGCGCAAAAAGCGAAGCGGCTCTTGCCATTCAAGAAATGAGCGATATGCTCACCAAGAAATCGCATTGGATCCTTGGTGGAGACGGCTGGGCTTATGACATTGGCTTTGGCGGCCTTGACCACGTCATCGCTTCTGGCGAAAACATCAACATCTTGGTGCTTGACACAGAAGTTTACTCAAATACAGGCGGACAAGCCTCAAAAGCCACACACCTTGGCTCTACGGCAAAATATGCCGCCTCTGGAAAGCGCACACTCAAAAAAGACTTGGGGCAGATCTGCATGACATATAAAAATGTCTATGTGGCCTCTATCGCTATGGGCGCAGACATGAACCAAACCCTTAAAGCCTTTAAAGAAGCCGAAAGCTTTGACGGCCCTTCAATCATTCTTGCCTATTCACCTTGTATCAACCAAGGCCTGCGCAAAGGCATGGGCAAGACTATGGAAGAAAGCAAACACGCCGTATCTTGCGGCTATTGGCCACTCTACCGCTTTGACCCAAGAAATCTTGATGAAGGGAAAAGTGCTCTCACTGTTGACTACAAAAAACCTGACGGCACTTTGCAAGAATTCCTTGATGGCGAAAACCGCTATGCGACTCTTAGCAGAAGCCAGCCAAGCCTTGCCAAAGCCCTGCATAAAGACTTGGCAAAATACTGCCTTGATCGCTACAATACTCTTTTGCACATGGCCAGCGAACCCTGTCCGCAAGCAGAAGAAGTAGCTGAAGAAGCAGTAGCAAGCAAAGAATAAGGAAAAAATCTTATAAAACCCAACTAAAGACCTTGCATTTGGGAATGTATACTTGTATACATTCCCTATGCTGTTTTGAACATTTTACGGAGGTTTTTTATGAGCGATACACAACAACAAAGCAATGCCTTTGTGAACGTAGACCCTAAAGATTTTGAAAGCGCCCTTCTTGATCAAGCGCAAAAACACCCTATGCGCATTGTCCTTCCTGAGGGCGAAGACTCACGCGTTCAAGACGCTGTTAAGCTCTTGATTGAAAAAGGTGCTGCAAAGATTGTCTTGCTTGGCGATCCAAAAAAAGTTGCCGCCTTGCTTGCAGAGCGCAATGTTCCTCTTGATAACATTGAAATCGTTGAGCCTTCTTCATCTCCAAAGCTTGACGCCTATGCCCAAAAATATTTTGAAGAACGTGAGCATAAAGGCATTTCGCTTGAAGAAGCCAAAGAGCAAATGCTTGACCCCATCTATTTTGCCACAATGATGGTGCATTTAGACGATGTAGAGGGTATGGTTGCTGGTGCGGCCACAACGTCCGCTCATACCATTCGCCCTGCCTTTGAATTTATTCGTGCCAAGCCAAGCCATAGCATTATTTCAGGTTCTTTTTTGATGTGCATGAAGGATCAAATCATTGTCTTTGCTGACTGCGCTATCAATGACAAACCAGAAGCCGAAGAGCTTGCTGACATCGCTATTCACACTGCAGATACTGCAAAAATGTTCGGCATTGAGCCTCGTGTTGCTATTCTTTCTTTTGCGACAGGCTTTTCTGCAAAAGGCCCAGATGTCGACAGAGTGCGTGAAGCCACAAGAATTGCAAAAGAAAAAGCCCCGCATTACGCTTTTGAAGGCCCAATTCAATACGATGCGGCCCTTGACCCTGCTGTTGCAGAAGCTAAACTCCCAGGCTCACCTGTTGCTGGAAAAGCGACTGTCTTTATCTTCCCTGATTTAAATGCTGGCAATATCGCCTATAAAGCTGTGCAAAGAGCCGCAGGCATTGTGGCTGTTGGCCCGATCTTACAAGGACTTAACAAGCCTGTTAACGACTTGTCTCGTGGCTGTACTGTGCCCGACATTATCAATACTGTTGCGCTTACGGTTATTCAAGCACAGGCAGACAAAGGACTCATTTAGCCTTTAATTTCTGCAGGCCAATACGAAATTTTACTTGACTATTGGCCTGTTTTTTTGTCAATATTCCATTTCTTAGTTTGTGAGCGTACAAAAGCTCAAATTCATTATTTTTGGAGAAACAATGGAACGTACTTTTTCTATCATTAAGCCAGACGCTATTGAGCGCAATGTCAGCGGAGAAATCCTCGCCATGATTCAGCAAGCAGGCTTGCGTGTTGTCGCTATGAAGATGATTCGCCTCACCAAAGAACAGGCCGAAGGCTTTTATGCTGTTCACAAAGAAAGACCTTTCTTTAACGATTTGGTCAAATATATGTGCTCTGGCCCTGTTATTTGCTCTGTATTAGAGGGTGAAAACGCTATCAGCCATTACCGTGAAATCATGGGCGCAACCAATCCTGAAAATGCCGCTGAAGGCACCATCCGCAAAAAATACGCTGTCAATATCGAAGCCAATGCTGTGCATGGTTCAGACGCGCCTGAAACAGCAGCTTTTGAAATCAGCTATTTCTTCAATGCCCTAGAAATGGTAAATGCCTAAACGGCTAAATTTCATACAAAATTCTTCTCTCACATCTGCCAGAAGCAAGTTCTGGCTCATTTCATAGCACAACATTTATGCCTTAGGTAAAAATGTTGTGCTAGTCTAGAAAATCATTCTTTGATTTCATAAAGCTATCAAGAACTTTCTTATAAAGTACATTCTGTACTCGTGTTTTTACGAATTCATTTTCTGCATTCCTTATAAAAAGTCTTTAATTCTATTGCCTTATAAGTTTTTAATGTCGACTCATCAGTAAATCTTAACAAAAGGGAATTTAATGAACATTCTTGTAATCAATGCCGGTTCATCGTCTTGTAAGTATCAGCTCATCAATATGAACACAAAAGAAGTGTTGTGTAATGGTCTTGTTGAGCGCATTGGACAAAGTATGAGCAACCTTGTCCATAAAATCGCCCCTGACACCGATAAAGAAGATAAAATCTCTATAGATAAAGCTTTCAAAGACCATGTCGAAGCGATGCAAGAAGTTGTTGCTTTACTTACCGACACAGAAAAAGGCGTTATCGCCTCAAAATCTGAAGTTGCCGCTATCGGACACCGTGTTGTTATGGGGGGAGAGGCCATTAAGGAATCTGTCTTGGTAACAGATGAAGTCAAAAAAATCATTGATGAATATTCTTCACTTGCGCCCTTGCACAATCCACCAAATTTGGCAGGCATTATTGTCGCTGAAAGCTTGTTTGCAGGTGTCCCCAATGTGGCGGTCTTTGACACAGAATTTCATCAGACCATGCCGAAAGAAGCCTATATGTTCCCCCTGCCTTATGAATTGTATGAAGAACACCGTATTCGCCGCTATGGTTTTCACGGCACTTCACACCGCTATGTCAGCCGTAAAGCTGCTGAATTTTTAGGAAAAAAGCCAGAAGAGCTAAACCTTATCACCTGTCACCTTGGCAATGGTTGCTCAATCTCTGCTATTAAAAAAGGGCTTTGTGTGGACACTTCTATGGGAACGACCCCCCTTGACGGTGTGATGATGGGCACTCGTTGCGGCGCTATTGACCCTGCTCTTGTGCCTTTACTTGCCGATAAGCTAGGGAAAAGTGCAGATGAAATTGGCGATCTTATGAACAAAGAGTCTGGTTTTCTTGGCATTTGTGGCATGAACGATTTGCGCGATATTCATGCTGCCAGAAAAGAAGGAAATGAGAAAGCAACACTTGCCTTTGATATGTTTGTTTACCGCATTAAGAAATATATTGGCGCTTATGTGGCCGCTCTTGGCTCACTTGATGGCCTCATTTTTACAGCTGGAATAGGCGAGAACGATCCCTTTAGCCGTGAGGATATTTGCAAAGACATGGAATTTTTTGGAATTGACATAGATCTTAAAGAAAACGCTAAGCGACTTCCTGGCGTGCGGTCTTTATCAAAAAAAGACAGCGTCCCTGTCCTTATTGTCCCAACCAATGAAGAACTCGAAATCGCTGAGGCCACTTTGCGTGTTTTGGGGAAGAAGAAATAGGCTTTTTCTTTCTACCTCTCAATTAACATCAAAACTGATACCAAGTTTTTTTTCACTTTCCTTAAACCAAGAAGGGGACTTTGCTCAAGCAATTTCCCCTTCTTAAAAGTAGCGACATGTTGATAATCGCCGTTTGAGTTGTCAAAGATTTTGATTTTATCTAACAAGAGAATAGCCTTTGGCAAATTTTCCAAGCCTCTTTTGTAGCGTCTTCAGATATCTTCTTCGGGGACAGAATGCCCGCCATTAGGTAAAAGTGCTCTTACCCGAACCATTCCGCAAATAAGAATCAGCTGAGGGAAATTATTTTTGTCCATTTCTTTTGCTTGCCTCTTGCAAGATAATGATTGAACCGTCTGGGTGTTCTTCTACCAAATTGCCATCTTTATCTCTATACGTTAAAGACACCCCATTTGCCAGCTGAGCTTCTAAAATTTTTCTTTGTCCTGCTAGGCCTTTAGCGACTATTTCTTCAAAATCAAGCATTTTTATAGGCGCATTGCTCATCTTCTTTCTCCCTTTTATGAGTGAGTGCATATCATTTCACATTCAAACGTATAAGTTAACATCATTTCTCTTTAGCACAAAGTCAAACAGGCCAACAAAAAAAGACCTCGGACGGCAAACCAAGGTCTTTTTTCTATCATCGAGTTGAGCAATATATTTACTAGTATTTTACATCATTAACGCTTCAAGTTGATCACTGTTTGCAACATGGTGTCGGTTGTTGTGATAACTTTTGAGTTTGCTTCAAAACCTCTTTGTGTGGTGATCATGAGTACAAATTCGCGAGAAAGGTCGACGTTTGACATCTCGATATTGTTTGAATTGATTACACCAAAACCATTGCTGTTTGGCTCGCCTAAAGAAGCCGCACCAGAATCACGGGTTTCAGAGAAGAGGTTTCCGCCTTCACGGCTAAGGCCTTGAGTGGATAAAAAGTCATACAAGGCGACTTGATAAAGAGGCAGGGTCACACCATTTGAGTATACGCCAGAAACAATCCCGTCTCGGTCAACTGAAATTGTTGACAAATCACCATAACCGTATCCGTTTTGCACGATATTAACCTTACTGCTCGTTCCATAGGCGGTAAGAGCATCGGCGTCTTTTTCTGGAGTACCTTTCATTTCTGCGAGTTTATCAACTTCGGCCTTTACAGTCATAAGTTCGCCATTTGCATTAAAATTGATGGCTGCAGGAATATTTGGCACAACGCTTGTGTCAGGTGGCGTGATCATGCTCAAGTAAGCAGCTCTACCTTTGTCGTTTAAAGTGAGAGTACCACCAGTATTTGTCAAGTATTCTTCGGAAGGGATATAAGGCCAATCGTCTAGGGTAATTCTTGCCATACGGTCAGCATTTGTATCTGTATCTGCACCCCAAATTGTTGTGGCTCTTGCGTTCATAGCATTGTTACCGGCAGCAGCTTTTGCTGAAAGTCTTGCTGCGTCAGCACCTGCGGTATCGCCAGGATTTGCCGCAAGATAATCATTGTAGGCAGTGTCGCCTGTTTCTGCATCATAAGCTGCTTGGAAAATTGAAGTCGGATTTGAGTACACATAACTTGGACCATCTGCGTATACAGACTCAACAGCGGCAGAACCAGCTGGCGTAGTAACAGGGAAGCCGTTTACAGAGGACAAAATTTTCCCATCAACTCGCAAATCGCCTAAAGAACCGCTTGGATTTTCCCAGCTATTTTCAAGGTCAATGGCTTCAAGACCCATATCAAATTCTACAAAGTAGCTATCGCCTTCTGGTGAACCAGCTGTTTGTGCATTGGCTACACCTGTGAAATTGGCTACAAACATGGGCAGGCCGTCAGAAGAAACTTCGGCAGGATACCAATAGTCTGAAGTATCGTCGAGATTTGAGCCTACTTTAGGAATGTATTCGCCTGGATTGGTTGGATCATCATAAAAATATGGGTCATTTGCTGCATCGTGAATGCCTGTAATTGGGTCGATTTTTGGCTCTTTGTCACCCAAAAGTGTATAGGCAGATTGATTTTTGAGGCGACCAGCAGAGTCAAAGGTCAAAGTACCCGACATAAGAAGACCGGCATTGGGGGTTGTGCTCATATCAACAACATTGATATTACCAGTGCCATCATCAACAGCTACTTTGCGTTGATCTTGAGCAGGATCCATGGTTACGATATATTCCCAATAAGTCTCGCCTGTATTGCTGTCAATAGAATCAGCGTTTACTTGGTCAAAATATACGGTCAATTCTTGCTTGCCGCCCGCTTCATCATAAACCACGATGGTGGTTTGGTGAGCGTATTGTTCTTGAGAAATTGGCGGGGTATTGTTATTTGGTGGGGGCTGTGTGCCGTCCCAAATGCTAAAGAGACCAGCAAAAGGATTGGAAGAATTGTTGGCATTGTCGCCACCGGTTGCGGCTAAGTTACCAGAAACAGAAACATTTGTTGTTTGCTTTGGTTCGACAGTCCATGTGTCTAAGCGAATATCAACAGGCACACCAACACCTTGAACTTGTGTGGTATTTTCAATAATTGCGCCCATGCTGGCTGTACCCACTTTTGGACCTTCGGTATTGTCAATGCGCCAGCCTTGTAAGGCATAACCATGAGGGTCAACAAGATAGCCTTGATAATCAAAGGTAAAGTTACCCGCACGAGTATAATAGTCGTCTTCAGAACCCGGTGCGCTCACTTTGAAAAAACCTTCACCACCGATTGCAAGGTCGGTTGGGCTCATGGTCGATTCATAAGAACCTTGGCTAAAGTCGCCCATAATAGCGCCAACAGATACACCACGGCCAGATTGCGCTATACCTTGTGCGCTGTAAACATTTTGGTAAATAAAATCTTCAAAGTCCATTCTTTGGCCTTTAAAGCCGACAGTGTTTACGTTTGCAATGTTGTTACCGATTACGTTCATTTCAGAACCGTGTGCCAATAAACCTGATACGCCAGTCCACATTCCTGCTGTCAAACTCATGATATTTCTCCTGTTTTTGTCCTTTCGGACGGTGTTCCAATTTCCTGTGTTAATTTGCCGTATACACAGACTTGGTTAAATTTCTAGGCCTATATTAATAACTGCTTTTATAAAGCTGTGATACCGAAGCTTGGTCGGAAAAACCTTCTGCGACCACTTCGCTTATTTGTTCTTGAATGGGGCTCGCCATGCTTTGCGTCTGGGCTACTGCCTCTGTTGGAGTATTTACTAAGTCCGCAACAGCCTGAGCGCCATCTGTAATATTGTCTGCTATGGTGCTTGTCCCGCTGTCTGCTGTATCGCTTTCAGTGTCACCACTTGTAGTATTGTCTGTATCTGTTTCTTCAGTTGAGGTGCTTTCATCTGCACTGCTGTCTTCATCGCCTTCTGGATTTACTGTTGTCTCTTCTTGAAATGCCAATACTTCACGCACATTTGAAAGGGCTACAATGCGACCATCAGAGAGGCGTAAAATCTGTTCGCCATCAGACATGGTTACACCATCAACAAGACCAGCAACCGAAGTATCTGTCATAATGGTTTCGCCAGCTTCATTCTTGGCAGCAATCTGCACCGTGTATACACCATTAGGGGCTTTAGAACCGTTTGTTCTTGTACCGTCCCACATAAGTTCATGGATACCAGCGGCTTGGCTAGGCAAGGTTATGGTTTTTACAAGCTGATTATTGCTATCAAAGATATTTGCATAACCGCTCGCCATTGTTTCAGCAACGGAGTATTCAAGTTTAGAGATTTTTACATCTTCAATGCCGTCACCAGTACTTTCAACGCTCACACCATAACCACGTGCGGCCACTTCTCGACCGATATAGCTTGCGGCAGAAATCATTTGTTGTTGAAGCTGTACTTGTACAAGCTCGTCCATGCTTGCAGACATATTCATTTGTTGTTCAAGGGCTGTAAATTGTGCCAGCTGGGCGATAAATTCTTTATCGTCCATCGGGTCAAGTGGGTCTTGGTATTGCAACTGTGTAACGAGCAAAAGCAAGAATTCTTCTTTGCCAAGCTCATTACTGCCGGTCATACCAGCTGTGAGGCTTTGTGAGGTGCCGAGGGCATCTGTGCCTACGCTTGATGATGTTGCGACTGCTGACATTGTTTACTCCCATTTTGGCTGTTTTCCGAAGGTGGAATTTTATGCCTTATGGTCATATATATTCATAATCTGTGCCAAAGATTTACAGGGATTTTTAATTTTGTATTTTGTTGAATTTATTGCTTTTTTAAAAAAACAAAAAATGAAAAAAGAAAAATATAGAGGGAAAAAAATTCCCTTTTTGGGTGTAAAGGGAAAAAAGATTTTGTTTTAAATTTTTGATTGTGTTTTTTTTTTGCTTTTGGCTTTTTGGGATTTGGATTTGTTTTTTTTGAATTGAAGTTATCGTTTCACGATAGTTATTTTATATACTTTATTTATCTTATATTGTTGTTCGAGGGAG
>CAYJIB010000030.1:2296-18360 GCA_964370125.1 uncultured Desulfovibrionaceae bacterium | reverse complement strand
GCACTCAACACTCTGTTGAGAATTACATTTGAATTTGGAAAAAGGGCTTGTGCCTCGCCTATTTGAGCTTCTAAAATTTCAGCTGCAAAATCCACTTCAACCTCTTGACCAGCAGTAACAGCAGCAGCGTCAATAGGCAAACCATCAGCAAGAATCTCAACATTGACACCATTGACTAGGGTCGGTGCCGCCTTAGCAAAGCCGGGCGCCAAAAAAATTGCGAAGCAAAGCACAGCAAGTAAGCTGGTCGCCTGCTTCAAGTAGGAGTTCTTCTCTCTCATAATGTTTCCTCTTTTTTGTAAAAATATACCAACCTTTGCTGCCCAAACACTGGGCGCAAAGTAGCCACCATAAGTGAAAGCCTAAGGCAATCGCAAAGCGACATACCTCATGCCAAGCTAAGGCTTATGATCTGTGTGTCACGTTCTCACACAAGATAAAACCTTGTTATCAATAGCCTTTTTTGCTTTGTGCCACGTTCCTGCACAAAGGATAAAGGCTTGATTTCTTTGAAACTTCTTGCTTGCGCCACGTCCTAGCGCACAGCTTAGCTTCATCATATAGAGCTATTATGCACAAAGGGAAAAGCACTGTCAAGTTTTTTTTGCTGTTTGTCTGTTAGGAATTTTTAATGAGGCTTCGCACAGCATAGTACGCATTCTCCCACCGTCAGGCTTCGCCTGGCAAAAGATTTGCCTTTTAACGCAAGATAGTGTGCACTGTCTTTGGGCGATCCTCCGAGTTTCAACAAGGAGGATATGCTTATGGTGCAAATCCTGCTCGATATCCTTGCTATGATTATAGCAGGGATTATAGTCGGTATGATACTTAAATTTATTAACAAATAAATAACAAGTTTCAGCCCGGCAGGACTGGCATCCGAACCGGGCTTGAAACTTGTAATAAATCCTAATTACAGGCGGATCGCCCACAACAGGGTAGTGGTGTTGATAGCACTGCTACCCTTCTTTGTGGAATATACACATTGAGGCTTATTGTCAAGTGTTACGTTTTTTCAAGCCCCCCTAAAACTCCCCTGCCCTTGCAAAATCCTCGCTCATTTTCTTTAAGCTCGCAAGAGCGTCCTCACCAAAAAACCCTGCATAATCCGTCAAAGCTTTTTCAACAATCCCTTCACCTTCATCAGGAAAAAGATTACAAAAAGAAGTCCGCAAAGAGAAAAGTAGATGCGCCGTATGAAAAGAAAAATCACGCTGACAGCTCGTGCCAAGCTCTTCCCTTTTCTTTGCAAGGCTTAAAAGATCCTCGTCGCTCACAGGCTCGCCCCAATCAAAATCGCAACGATCTCCGCCAAAACTCAAAGTCTTCGTCAGCACAGTACAAGTAAAGTCGGGATTAAAACCCTTAAAAACAGCGTCATCAACGTTGACACAATAATACTTGCCATAGTCGAGCAAGTCATGCTTTTTCCAGGCCTCGGTCCAAGCGCATTTGCTGATAGAACTCTGATAAGTCGGTTCATTCTGCAAATGGTCAAAAAGCATCTGCCCGGGAAATTCTATCACCCATTCGCCATAAGCACGGCTGTTCATCACGCTCAATTCATCGCCATTGGCAAGAGCACGCTTTGCCATGCGGCGACCACGCTCAAGGCCATAAGTAAAAGTCGCCTCTAAAAGACCTTCTTTGCCGCGCTCGCCCAAGCCCAAAATAGCCGCCCTCGCAAAACAGGCGTACAGCGTAGCATGATGCTCTATGCTCAAAGTTTTTTCCGCATTCATAGTCCTTCCCCTCTAAAAGTTAATAGTCGTGATATAAACAAAAAACGCTAAGCTTCAAGCGGTGGCACAATAAAATAATCCGCGCTAGCCGTGGCTTGAGCCTGTATTTCTCCCTCTGGTGAAGAACCTTGCCTTGGCAAAAGCTCAACAAAGCGCTGTTCTTTCCCTGTGATGCGAAGGCGATTTTGAGCAAGCCAAGAAAGGGCTTGAGGGTAAATCTTGTGCTCGCAAGCGTGAATACGAGCCGCAAGAGCCTCATGGCTTTCCCCAGGCACAGAAGGGACAGCGGCCTGAATAATCACAGGGCCGTGATCCATAATATTGTCAACAAAATGCACCGTACAACCCGCAATTCGCACGCCCCAAGCAAGGGTGTCGGCTATGCCATGCGCCCCAGCAAAAGCGGGCAAGATGGCGGGGTGCATATTCAAAACCCTTTGCGGAAAAGCCTCTAAAAATGGCGGCGTAACAAGGCGCATATAGCCAGCCATCGCTATGGTGTCTACGCCGGCATTTTGGAGCAAATCAACAACATCCCTGTCAAAGCTCTCTCTGTCTTTATAAGCCTTGTGGTCAAGAGAGGCATAAGGAATGTTGGCAGCCCTTGCCCGCTCAAGCACCTTACTTTCTGGCTTATTGCTAAAGACAAGACGCACTTCGGCGTCAAGCCGGCCTTTGTTGATAGCCTCAATTATGGCCTGTGCATTGCTCCCTGTTCCAGAAGCCATAATGCCAAGTGCTAAAGTCATACAATTTCCTTAAAATTTTCGTTATACATACACATTATACTGTAAAAAAATCTTCTATAGCCGCAAGCATTGAAGGAATGGTGAATTCCTCTGGCATAACATCAGCAGAAAATCCATATTCTTCAAGTGTTTTTGCTGTTATTGGCCCAATGCACACAAAGGCGGGCAAGGGGTATTTGCGCAAGCTTTCTGGGCTTATTTGCGCAAAGAAATGCTTGACAGTTGATGAAGAACCAAAGGTTATGGCGTGTAAATTCCCTTCTTTTAAATGCCCCAAAACCTCGTCTTGCTTTGCCCTTGCAAGGACTGTTTTGTAGACAGGGATAATGTCGACTTGCGCACCCGCCTCTTGCAAGGTATTTGGCAAAACATCACGGGCTTCTTCTGCCCTTGCAAGAGCGATTTTCTTGCCCTTCATGCCCCCCATAGCAGGGTCACAAAGGCCCTCCGCCAAGCTTTCTGCAACAAATTTTTCTGGTACAAAATCCGCAATAAGACCGTATTTTTGCAAAGCCTTGGCTGTTGCCGAACCGATCGCAGCGATTTTTAAGCCGTGCAGGCTTCTGCTGTCTTTTTGCAAAGCAAAAAGCCTGTCAAAAAAAGCCGATACGCCGTTTACAGAAGTGAAGATAAGCCAATCATACGAGGCTATTTGTGCAATTTTAGCGTCAAGCTGACTAAAATCTTCTTGTGGCAAAATTTCTATAGTCGGAAAAAGCACGACATTTGCGCCACGCTCTGAAAGCTGCAGTGCCAAGTCGCTGGCCTGCTCTCTTGCCCTTGTCACGACAATATTTTTGCCGTGCAAAGCCTTTTTTTCAAACCATGAAAGCTTCTCACGTAGGCAAACAACATGGCCAACAACAATGGCCGCAGGACTAGAAAAGCCTTCTTCATGTGCTTTTGCAGGCAATTCACACAAAGGGGCGGCTAGGCTTCTTTGCTTTGAGCTTGTCCCCCATTGTACAATGGCGGCAGGGGTCTTTGGGTCAAGGCCGGCTTCAATGAGATTTTTTGCAATATTTGGCAGATTTTTCATGCCCATAACAAAGACAAGGGTGCTGGCACTTTGTGCCAAGGCCTGCCAGTTGTGCTTGGAATGGGTGCTGTCGGCTCTTTCATGCCCAGTAATAATGGTGACTGAAGAGGCGTGATCCCTGTGGGTTAGGGGAATACCCGCATAGGCTGGCGCGGCAATGGCGCTGCTTATCCCCGGGACAACTTCAAAAGAGACACCAGCCTCAAAAAGAGCCTCGCCCTCTTCGCCGCCTCTACCAAAAATATAAGGATCTCCGCCTTTTAAACGAGCAACACACAGACCTTCTTGCCCTTTTTTCACAAGCAAGGCCGTGATTTCTTCTTGGGGCATGGCGTGATTGCCAGAAATTTTGCCTACATAAATACGCTCTGCCATGGGCTGTGCATAGTGCAAAAGACTGTCTGAAGCCAAATAATCATACACAATGACATCGGCCTTTTGCAGTATGGCCTTACCCTTTAAGGTAAAAAGCGAAGGGTCGCCCGGGCCTGCGCCAATAAGATAGACCTTTCCTTTGGCTTTTTTGTCTGTCATTTTGTCTTTTTCTGCATTCAACACGCTTTTTCCCTCACACTTTTTGGACAAGTTTCAATATTTTTCGCATACTATTGAGCTTTCAGACACATGTCAACCTTGCGAGCGTTTGCAAGACCTTGGCAATCACCAAGATAACAGGCCTGAAAAAAAGCCTCACACATAAATTCTCTTTCATGCAAAAGAGCGTGAGCTGTGGCCTTGGCTCGCCAAAAAAGAGCGGTGTCTTTGTCAAGATGAACGGCTTTGTCAAAATCGTCAAGAGCAAGGGCAGGTTGTTCAAGCTGCACATTGATAAGACCTTGAACATAATGGGCATAAGACAGTTTTGGCAAAGCATTCAGTGTAATGTCAATAGCTTGCAAAGCTTCAAAAGGGGCATTGTTTTGCATATAAAGTTCGGCAAGGCTCATAGCAATAAGGGGCTCATGCGGGGCTTCATTGTGCAAATCTTTAAGAAGAGAAAAGTCTTCTTCGCTTTTTTCAAAGAGAGGAAAGCTTGTTGATATTTCTTGCATATAAGTCAACAAGGCCTGCAAATGGCGAGCTATTTCAAAAAGAGCTATTCTGTCATTGTGGGCAACAAGTCTGCTTTGTTCTATAAGGCCTTTCAATGATTTTAAGGCTTGAGTCCTTAAAGGGATTTGCAAAAAATCGGTATACAATTTTTGAATATATTCAGGCTTTTTGTTGAGAGCATCGTAGAGTGTGGCTGTGGCCTTTATGGCATCGTGGCTATGAAGTTCGCGATATGTTGTTTTGATTGTTATTGGATAAACCATGCTGGCAAGCGCTTCATATTCAGCCTCACTCAAGCTTTGCAAGCGAAATTCTGCGTGATTTTTGAGGTCTTCTGTCGCTGCTTCAAGCGCTTCCAAAAAGACCTTTGCAGAAACAAAGGCCTTGCCCACCTCTGAAGGCTCTTCTTTTTCTACAGAAAGCTCTGTACTCTTTGTTTGCAAGATTTTTTGTGTATTTTCAGCACAAGCAAAAGACTGTAGAAATAAAGTTGCAGCGCAAAACAAAACAAGAAAGAGGGAAAAACTTTTCTTGTGATAAGACCACATTGCGCAAATCTCCCCAAATCTGTGAAGCTGAAAAAGGCTTTTGCATGATTTTTTCAGAAAGACACAAAACATTCTAAGTCAACATATCGACAAGTTTTTGACTAAGAGGAAGCAGCAAATCTTGTAGGGTATTTGCCAAGAGAATATTGGCCGTTTCTCTTGATGGCAGGCCAAAGAAATCTTGTGACGTGGTCAATTTTTCGGAGAAAATGACCTTGCCTTCTTGCAAAACCTGAACAGCAAGACCGATTGTCGCCTTATAACTTGTGGCATTTAACTCTTCAATCCACACAGTGTGGACAATGCCCTTTATAAGAAAATCAGGCTTTTGTGCTATAGCTGCGCTTTCAGTAAGCTCAAAACGGGGGCTTAAACCAAGGCGAGCCAATTCGTCTCGAAGAGCCTTACTTATCCATTCTGGCACCGTATGCGCTGGAATAAAAGGCTCGCCACTATTTCTTTTGCCTATATTGTTTTGTGATCTTTGGTCATCAAAGAGTAAAAGCGTCACATGAGGCTGATTTTTAATGACATTTCCAACAGGACTTGCAGAGGCATAGTCAAGCGAAACAAGGTTTGAAGGCGAACAAGCCGCACTGATCAAAAAGAAAGACAGAGCCAAAAGTCGATAAAGCAAGGGCATAATTATTCCTCATTGTTTTTAGGGGCTTGAACGTCTTCTTCAAGCTTTACAAGGCTTTCTTCGGCAGCTTCAAAATCATAACGCTCCATTGCTTGCGAGAAGTTTTTCAACTCGCTCGCATAGGCCGGGCCAAGCAGCTGAGAGATACGCTCAAAATCTTCCATGGCAGAGGTATCATAGAGGGCAAGTTTTTCACGAACAGTACTCAGAAGATTTGAAAATTCAGCTAAATCTTCTTGGCTTAACTCCACTTTTTGTGCGATCACCTGCTTGCCTTCTGCTTCTTGTCCCTCATCTTGTGCGGGCTTTGCGTCTGGATTTGCGATCAAAAAAACAGCTTCTTCTGCAGTTGAAAATTCCTCAAGATATTTTTGTAAGTGCCAAGCCAATTCTTCAAGCAAGGCAACAACTTTTTGCTTTGTTTGCGCATCAAGTGGAGCATTTTTTTCTTTTTGATGACTTTTTAAGTAGCTTTCAACAGCTGAAGCCGCTTCTGAGACTTTTTGAATACCCAAATTCGCCGAAGTCGACTTTAATGTGTGCGCCATAACCTGTACTTCAAAGGGAGCTTGCTCAATTTGCTCGTGCATTCTTTGCATAATGCTTTCATTTTCTTCTTTAAAGCGAAGAAGCAATTTTGCGTAAAGCTTTTCATTGCTCAAAAGACGAGACAAGGCTCCTTTGCAATCAACACTTCTAAGGGCTGCAAAACCACAATCCCCTTCAGCCTTTTGCCCCTCGACAAAGCCGGTGTCGCCGTCTTGCTCTCTGCCAGGTGAAGTTTCGTCCATCACAAAGCTTTCAGGCGGCAACCAATAACGCAAAGAGGCGATGAGGCCTTGTGGGTCAAGGGGTTTTGCGAGGTGGTCATTCATACCTGCGGCAAGGCTTAGAGCCCTGTCAGAATCTTGTGCGTGAGCCGTCATAGCGATAATCGGCAGGCTCTCATAGCCTTCCCAAGTTCGGATTTCTTTTGCCGCTGAAATGCCGTCCATAACGGGCATTTGGATATCCATAAAAACGAGTTCAAAGTCATTTTCTCGCAAAATATCAAGGGCTTCTTGTCCATTATTTGCAATGGTTACACTTGCCCCCATGCTTTCTAATAGTTCTGTTGTCACTTGTTGGTTGATGGGGCTGTCTTCTACAAGCAGGATAGGAATGGGGTGACTTGTGCGGTATTTTACTTGTGCAATTTTTGCCCAATGGCTTTCGCCAATAAATTGAATAAAGTTTCCAAGCACATAAGATGGGCTTATTGGTCTTTCAAGGATTCTTGCGATACTTGGCAAGACATACTCACTGCTCAGCTGTGCGTATTCTTCGCCATTAATGATAAGGAAGACAGGTGGGATATGCACTTCTTGCTCAAGGTTTTCTAAAAGCTGAAAGAGCGAAGGGCTGTCCTTTTGTGAAAACGTCCAATCAATAAAGAAGGCATCATAAATACTCTCTGGCCCTATTTCTTGGCTGTGTTTAACAAATTCTTCAGCACTACCAAGGCTGTGACTTGATATACCAAGGCGTGTAAAAATGTGTTCGATACTGTGTTCTTGCTCTTTGTCTTCGTAAATAAGAATACGCAAATCGTGCAAGGTTTTGGCGTGCTGAATGCTTCTGCTTAAGTTTTTCACTTCGCTTGCGGCGGGTGAAACAAAGGGCAAGCACAGGCAAAAGGTTGAGCCCTCACCAAGGCTTGAAACAATTTCAATATTGCCCTTTAATATATGAGCAAGTTGTTGTGAGAGTGCAAGCCCAAGGCCTGTTCCGCCGTATTGGCGTGTTCTTGAGGTGTCGGCCTGAGTAAAGGGTTGGCATATGGTGTCTATTTGCTCTTGGTCAATGCCTATGCCTGTGTCTTCAACGGCTATGCAGATGACCTTGTTGCCCAAGTCTTCCGTTTTTAAGAAAACATGAAGATTAACAGAGCCTTCAGAGGTAAACTTAAAAGCATTATCAAGCAAGTTTATAAGGATTTGCTTGATACGCACAGCATCGCTCTTGATATAATTGGGCACTTCTTCGCTAATATTGTGCGAAAAAGCGATGCTGTCTGTGCTTTTGTATGAGGCGACAATCGTGCTAATACATTCATGAAAATCAAAAATGGCTTCATCAATATTGAAATTTCCTTCTTCGATTTTTGAAAAATCAAGCACGTCATTTACAATACCCAAAAGAGACTTTACCGCCGAGCTAATTTTTTGAACATAGCCTTCTTGTCTCTTCGTCAGCTCTGTTTGTAAAAGCAGATGGCTCATGCCCATAATAGCGTTCATTGGTGTGCGGATTTCATGGTTCATATTGGCTATGAAGATGGTCTTTGTTTGAATGGCATTTTGGGCAAAGTTGTGCGCTTCGATAAGTTTGTGTTGAATTTTTTTAAGCTCTGTAATGTCTGTCATCCAAGCGACAGTATAGTCTTCACCACTGCTCTTTAAAAGCATACAGGAAACGCGCACAGTTTTCTCTCCACCACCGGGAGAGTGAACACGCACTTCTCTTTGAATAAGTCCACTAGACTCTTTGCTTTGCTTCGATATAAAATAAAAATCTTCAGGGTCAACAAAGGCAGGCAAAAGCTTTTTGTCATCGTTAAGGGCAATCATTTTGTTCAAGGAAGCATTTGTTACAGTGGCAATTCCTTTATGTTCTACAAAGACACCTGTCGGGCTATAATCAAAAATATAGCGAGTAAGCGCTTCATAAATATTTTTTTCTCTTTGGGGTTCTTGCAAGATAGTTTTTGCCTGCTCGTTGATGCCTTGTGATTTCGCTCTAACGCTTGCAAGGGTAAGGTCTTCGTAGAGTTCCTTAGAGCCTTTTATAGGTTTTTTGTTTGTGCTATCAAAGGTCGCCTGAAAAAGTTCAAGCAGGCTGTCTACATCATCAAATTTAAGGTCTGTAAAACTTGGCTCTGGGAGGCGTTTTCTTTTGCACCATTTTGTAAGCGCTTTTTCCCATAAGTCCCTATGTCTTTTTACGAGATAGTGGCAGAAAAACGCAAGAATCAAAGAAACAACAAAGGCAGCGGCAACAAAGAAGAACTTATTCGCTTGCATGCCGCCTAAGGTATTTTTAGAGGCGAACAAAATGGCCCAATCTGTTCCTGAAATACGCTGCACGCTAAGAACATAATCATGGCCTTCAAGGCGGCTTTCAACTGTGGCTCTATTTTGAGCAAAGAGAGCCCTTCTTTTTTCAATCGGGATGCTGCTAAAGAGGCTTGTGGCACCACCCGTCAACAAGAACTCACCATCTTTTTTTATAAAGCACATATGGTAGCCTGAAAAAGTCAAATATCTTTCTTTTAGTCTCGCTAAGACTGCAGGCAATTCAAGGGGATAAAGCAAGACCGCTAGGGCTTCATTTGCGCTTGTAAGAAGCGGCAAGGTGTAAAAATATACATTTTTATCTAGGTTTTGAAAGTCGATTAGGCTAAACCATTGTCTTTCTTGCATAAGAGTAAGTGGCAAGACATTTTTTACAAAATCGTTTGATATGGCAGTCTGTGATTTTTGAACAAGTTGGCCATGCGCCGTATAGACAGACACATTTGCGTCTTTTAAAAAGGCTGACAATCTCTCTGACGGTTTAGCTGGCAAGCTAGAATTGTTTGCCAGACTTTCTACATAGCGTATCAACATGGGAGACTTTGCAATAATTTTTGCGGTATTTGCCGCAAATTCTAATTTTTCCAAAATGGCTTGGCTTATGGCTTCGCTGATAGCTTGCTTTTCTTGAACAAGAGCCTCTTGTACAATGTTTTTTGAAAAATTATAGCCTACATAGCTAAGCAAGCCAGTGAACAAACAAGATACCAAGCAAATAGCTAGAAACAAACGTAGTGTAGACCGCATAGGCATTCCTATTTTATTGTTAATATGCTAACATACTATATGAGCTTTGCTTTTCATTCAAGTCTTTAACCGTGAAAAAATAAAAAAAATGAATGCAGGCCCGCCCAAAGCCCCTAGACAATGTCTTTTTTTTTTGTTAGTTTTTAATCAGCTAATAATGAGCCCTTCATAAATACTTGGGAAAAACAGCCCCTGTATCAGGCTCTTAAAATATGGCAAAATGGCCCGTATATGCTTTTGGTTGCCTTTACATGAAAAATTTTTTTAGGTAAACGCGACTTGGGCATATGCCTAAAAACAAACCAATACTTAACGATAAGTGAGAATTTATTATGAAATCACAAAAAGGTGTATATTATTTTACTTCTGAGTCCGTAACCGAAGGGCATCCAGACAAAGTTGCTGACCAAATTTCTGATGCTATCTTGGATACCTTGCTTGAGCAAGATCCAGATTCTCGTGTAGCTTGTGAAACACTTGTTACTACTGGTATGGCTGTAATTGCTGGTGAAATCTCAACAAAAGGTTATGCCGACTTTCCTCAAGTCGTGCGTGAAACCATTAAAGACATTGGTTACTCAAGTTCAGACATGGGTTTTGACTGGCAGACCTGTGCTGTTTTGTCTTCTATCGACCGCCAATCCCCAGACATCGCTCAAGGTGTTGACAGAAAAGCCCCTGAAGAGCAAGGCGCTGGTGACCAAGGCATGATGTTTGGTTTTGCTTGTACAGAAACCCCTACCCTTATGCCGGCCCCCATCTACTGGGCGCATCAGCTTTCTCAACAACTAACAAAAGTGCGCAAAGACGGCACAGTGCCTTTCTTCCGCCCTGACGGCAAGACCCAAGTTTCTTTTAAATATGTTGATGGAAAGCCAACAAGCATCAACAATGTTGTCGTCTCTACGCAACATTGCGAAAGCGCAAGCCAAGACGACATTATCGAAGCCGTGCGCAAGCATGTCATCTATCCAGTACTTGAGCCTACCGGTCTTTTTGATGCCAAAGATTGTGAAATCTACATCAATGCAACAGGGCGCTTTGTTGTTGGTGGCCCAATGGGCGACTGCGGTCTTACAGGTCGCAAAATCATCAACGACACCTACGGTGGCGCAGGCCATCACGGCGGCGGTGCTTTCTCTGGTAAAGACCCATCAAAGGTTGACCGTTCTGCTGCCTACATGGCTCGCCATGTTGCCAAAAACGTTGTTGCCGCTGGTCTTGCAGAAAGATGCGAAGTGCAAATTGCCTATTGTATCGGTGTTGCAGAGCCTGTGTCTGTATTGGCTTCTTCACTTGGAACAAGCGATATTCCTGATGAAGCATTGACAAAGGCTGTACTTGAAGTGTTTGACTTGCGTCCATACTTCCTTATCAATTACTTAGACTTGTGCCGTCCAATTTATCGCAAGACATCTTGCTACGGACATTTTGGTCGTGAATTGCCAGAATTTACTTGGGAAAAAACTAATAAAATAAAAGACTTGCAAACTGCGCTCAAAGTATAAGTTCTCTAATAGCTTCTAAAGAAAAAGGCGAGGAATATTCCTCGCCTTTTTCTTTAGAATTTGAAAAAATAAAAATCAAAACAATAAAAACTATTTCGCTAGGCGCACTTGTTTTACTTCAATCTTTGTGCTGCCCCATTCTTTGTCAACTTCTGCCAAAAGCAAAACGGTGTCTTTCTCAGAAATGTGCAAGCCGCCCCAAGCGTCGTCGTCAATCTCGATTTCGCCTTCGCCGCTAGCGTCTTTAAAAACGTACATTTCATGACCAAGACGGCGCACAATCGTGCCTTTTAAGGTCAACCATGTTTCGTCGGCTTGTTTGTTTGCCTCTGAAAGGCTCATAATAGCTGGGCTTGGTCCAGAAAAACCACCGCCTTTTTCTTTTGTAGCGCTTGGGCCACTAAAACCGCCGCCAGCACCACCGTGATGATCAGCATGAGCAAAAGGCACGACAAAGCTCATAAACAAGAACAAGGTCAGAACATTCTTCACAAAAAAACTTTTCATCTTTCCTCCGATTTGTGGCAAGGCAAAAGCTTTGCCTTTGGTGTATATTACATAACCAATACCACGCATTTTAAGGTGACGTCAATAATAAAATGAAATATTGCCTTCTTATAATAGCAGACCTTCTAAAAGTCGCTCAATAGCAAGGACGTCTTTTTCGTCTGCCGCTTCGGCAAGGCGAGTACTGTAGCCCCGTGTTTCGTATTGTCCCTCTTCATCAGCCCTTTGCGCAAGCCTGTCTGCCAAAAAACGAATGTGTGCAAAGTCTTGTGCTTCCAAGGCTTTATGTATTTCTTGGGCTATTCCTTGTACAGAAAGGCTTTCCTCTTTTGGTTCACTGTCTTGACTTTTTGCCTCAGTTTTTTCTTCAGGCAATAGACTTTCAGGGAACTTTGTTGAGACTGTTGAGCTTATTTTTCCAAACAATAAATACTCTGAAACAGGCGTGAGATTGCCCTGCCCGCTTTGTGAATCATAAGAAATTGGCTCATTTTGCAAAGGCGGAATAGTCGGCAATTTTGGTGCGATGTTGTTTTCTTTTGGGGCAAAAAGGCTCTCTAGCTGTGACACAGTTTGCGAAGCCTCCTCTTGACTTTTAGGTGCAGGGGGCTTTGCTATCTCAGGCAGAGGGTCTTTTGCCTTAGGTAGAGGGTCTTTTGCCTTTGGCGACAACAAATCTTCTTGGCTTTCTTCTTTTGGGGAAGTCGCAGACTCATCAAGCATATTGAAGAGCGGCAAAACAGGCTTGGAGCGTTTAGGGGTGCTCGTTTTTTCTTGACTTGGTTCTGCTTTTACTGTTTGCTTTGGAGCTTTCTCTTTAAGAGCTTCGCTAGGCTTTGTTGCCTCCACCTTTTCAGCCTTTGTTGCCTCGACCTTTTCAGTTTTGGTTGTTTTTATTACAGCAGGTTTTGCGGCCTTGACAACAGCGGTCTTTGTTGATTTTACTATGGTGGGCTTTGCGGCTACTGAAGCGGGTGTTTTTGCTACAACTGGACTTTCGCTAACAGGTGCTTCTACAGCTGGTCTTATTGCAGCTGGCTTTTCTGCAACTGCTTTTGCGGCAAGAGGCGCTATGGCCTGTTCTTCTTGGTCAAGAGTTTTTTTCGGTATACGCTTATAGATCGTACGCTCTTGAGCAGCAAGCTCTTTGAAGCTTAATTCTTCTTTTTGCACTTCTCCCTTTGCTTGCTGTTCATGCTCAATGACTTCGACAAGCTTTTCATCGCGCCATGTAAAACTCTCTCTTTCGGCATCTATGTTTTTATTTTCTGTATCTTTGCCCTCTGTTTCGTCTTTTTGAGGCGCGACTTTTGGCATCTGCAAGTCAAGACTAGCCGCCTTTTCTGGCTGCAAACTGAGCGGGCTTTCTGCTGGCAAAATATCTTCAAGCTCAAGGATATCTTCTTCAGAAGGACTGTCGATAGGCGCATCTGTCTTTACCGCTACCGCGTCTACAGCAAGCGAATGCTCTTCTTCGCTTTCAATTTCGGACATAAGGGGGGTAAAACTTTCGGCTGCTGATTGACGAACAGGCGCCATACGCAAAACAAGGTGACGAAGATCTGTGCGTGAAATGGGCTTTAACAAGACATGCGAGCTGCCCGCTTGCAACAAAAGCTCGGCTTGCGCTTCGCCCTCAGCAATAGCAAGAATAGGCGCAAGCGGCAGGGTATTTTCGCCTTCATAGGCACGAATTTTCCCTATACTTTCAATAATATCTTCAATGCGCATTTCACCATCAAGGATGAGCAGGCTTTGCGGATTTTCTAGATACAGGGCAAGACCTTCGCTAGCAGATTTTGCTTCTTGGACAGCGTGCGGCAATTCATCAAGATAATAGGCCAAGAGTTCTCTTGTGCTTTGCGTGTTTGAGACAACAAGCAATCGCAAAGGCTTGAGACCTAGGCTGTGTACATATTCCTTATCTTGCTCATAAACCGCCTGTAATTGCAGTGAAAATGTCACATGTGTCCCTTGCGGGCCGCTGTGCATTGACACCTCACCTCCAAGTTGTGCGGTCAATTCCCACAACTTTGAATAGGCAAAGGGATTGCGCTCAATAGGCGGGCCACCAGCCCCTGTATCGGACACAATAAAGCACAAATGCGCGGGATCGGTGCTTTCTGGCATTCTTTGTGCTCGCACACGCACAAGGCCTCTACTTGTTGCATGAACAGCGCTCTGCAACAACTCCAAAAGCACTTCCTCAAGCAATTTTTTGGGCCCTTTATAGGTCTGCAAAAGATGCGGGGCGGTAAACCAAGCCAGAGCCACATTTTTTTGTTCGGCCTTTTCGCAAACATCTCCGTGCACACGCAAAAAAAGTTCATGCAAGTCAAATGTTTCATCTTCATATTCTTGGGGAGCAGGCAGGGCTTCAAAATTTCCTTGCATGCCATTTTGTATGTAAGTGGCGAGTCTTTTCCCTATGTCTGTCAGGGCAGAAAGTTCTTTGGCAAGCTCTTGGCTTATGCTGTGTTGTTCTATAGAGACAAGCACCTGAAACAATTTATTAAAGACTTCTTTTAAAGAGGCTTCAAGGATTTGCCCTCTTTGTTGGGTAGGAGCTTTAAGACTCATTGCGGCACTTTTTGCTTCTTGCTTGTTCATTGCAAGGGTGCTTGTAAGGTGCGGGACGGCGATATTGTTTGTGCCTTCACTTCTTTGAACAAAATCCTTCTTTGCTTGCAGATGCTTTTGTGGGCTTGCCCCAGCATTAATGGCAAGTCCGCCTTGTTCTTCATCTTTTTTCTTGTTTCCTGCTTTATTTTTGCGAACAGCGCCCTGCAAAATTTTTGGTCCAGGCCCAATGACTAGCAAGCTCGCAGAAAGGATTCCCATGAGAATGGGCATAAGACTTAAAAGACCGTAAGGCAATAAGCCTTCATAGTTTTTACCAAGCCCTGTGAGAAGGGGCCACAAGCCTAAGGGAAGGCTTATCGTGCTAAGCAAGAGGCTTTTTGCACCAGCTAAACGACGAAGACAGGCAAGAAGCAAGGCCGGCAGCATCAAGAGCAAGCCAAGAGGCCATAAAGGCAAGAGGCTCAAAGACCAGACTTGATCTGGGATAAAGGGAATGACCAAGACAACAAAGCTTGGGAATGTACAAAGAATAAGGTAGACGTCCATCTTGGGGGCAAATTCTCTTGTTCGCATCATATGTCTGGCTATGTGCGGCAAGAAAAGCAAAGCCAAAGAAGGCGCAAGCAAGGCGGGCAGATCCCATAAGTCTATAAAATTGTTTTGGATTCTTGGCGTTCCCCAAAGAGCGCTGACAAAGAGCGCCCCAACATACACTGATGACCACAGACGCCATTCTTTGCGCTCCCACAGGCCGCGCACCAAGGCAATAAGCAACAAAAGAGCAAGGACAATAAGGGCTGCGGGCAGGCCGTATTGATCTATTGCGTTAAGGCTGGTGCTTGCCCTAATAACAGGCGCAAAGCCGATATTGGGGGGATTTGGCAATTCGATGAAAAGGCTCATGCCTTGTGGCATATCGGGCAGTGGATAAAAGCCACGCAAATCGGGCTCAATGGCTTGTGGAACAGAGGCATTTTCTTTTCCATTTGGCAAATACCAAAGCTTTGCTTCGCCAGAAATCTGGTGCACAAAGATTGAGCGCAAATCAAGGACAAGAGGGGGGACGAGGTCTTTGGCATAGGGGGAGAGGCGTGTGCGAAACCACATGGGTTGAACGTCTTTTTGTAATTGCCAAGGGGAAAAAGGCGTAAAAGCTTTGGCATTTGTGGGGAACAGCACGCTTTCAGCATTGAGGGGCAGTTCTGGTGGGGGGGCTTGTTTGAGCGCAAAAGGCTCAAGGGCTATGGCCATGTCTGGCTTTTCGATAATGGGCGAAATGTCAAGACTTGTACGGACAATTTGCGTTTGCATGGCCGCTTCAGAGGCAAAGGCACTTGTCTTTTGACTACAAAGGGCAAGCAAAAAACACAGAAAGAGGCAAAGCAAGAAATGGCTCTTTGCCTTATGTGCTTGGCGTCCAAGTGTCTGGGCTGTCTCTGTCTTTATTTGTTGAGAAAAAAATGCCGCAAAAAAACGAAAGCGTGTCAATGCCATAGAAAACCCCAAGAGTGCAATATGTTTACAGTATATGGTCTTTCTATAAGAAATATATTTCAAGACTTTGTCAAGAAAAAAAATTGAATTTTTCTAGAAAATAAGGGATTTTAGAGATTTTTTTTGTTTTGCTCGCCTTTTTTAGCCTTTCTCGTGCCCAAAAAAAAGCCAGAAGTGTTTTCTGGCTTATGTAAAATGCTAATGCTTTTTTGTGAAAGCGACGCAAAATCGCAATTTGACGAAGTAGATTAAGCTTTTTCAATCACCCACATCAGGTGGCTCAAAAGGTTTAAAATACAAGGAAGACGCAGTTTTTTGCGTAAAGGCTGACGAAGTAG
>CAYJIB010000030.1:0-2196 GCA_964370125.1 uncultured Desulfovibrionaceae bacterium | reverse complement strand
AAAGGTTTAAAATACAAGGAAGACGCAGTTTTTTGCGTAAAGGCTGACGAAGTAGATTATGCTTTTTCAATCACCCACATCAGGCGGCTCAAAAAGCATAAGATACGAGGAAAACAAGATTTTGCTAGCGACGTGTACAAAAGGTACACGAGCGACGCAAAATCGCAGTTTGACGAAGTAGATTATGCTTTTTCAGCCGCCTGCAAGGTTTTTTCAAAGTCGGTGGCATTATGCGCAAAAGAAACCATCGCTGTTTCAAAGGCTGAAGGCGCTAAATTCACTCCGCCTTCACGCATGGTCGCATAAAAAGCTGCATAGCGCTTGGCATCGGCCTGCATAGCCTCAGCAAAATTCCTTGGAGCTTTGTCTGCAAAAAAGATCGTAAACATCGAAGCAAAGCGTACAACAGAAGCCGCAATGCCTTTTTTCTCAAAAATCCCCTCTAAAGACTGGCAAAAAAGCTCAACACGGCGCTCTAAATCAGCATAATCGGCTTTTTCAAGCAAGCTCAAAGTCTCAAAACCCGCCACCATAGCCAAAGGATTGCCAGAAAGCGTACCCGCCTGATACACATCACCAAGCGGCGCTATGCGCTCCATATACTCTGCCTTGCCACCATAAGCCCCAACAGGCAAACCGCCGCCGATAATCTTTCCAAGCGTTGTCAAGTCGGGCGAAACGCCAAAACGTGTCTGCGCCCCACCGTATTCACAGCGAAAACCCGTAATAACCTCATCAAAAATAAGTAAAGCCCCATAAGTATCACACAAAGCACGAGCCCGCTCTAAATAGTCCGCCTGCGGAAGCACAAGGCCCATATTGCCGGCAATAGGCTCTAAGATAAAGGCAGCAATGTCTTTGCCTTGTTGTTCAAAAAGCTGTGTTAAAGCGTCAATATCATTGTATTGTACAAGCAAAGTATCGGCCACGTGCGAAGCGGGAACACCGGGTGTTCCAGGCAAAGAAAGTGTCGCCACTCCAGAACCTGCCGCCGCAAGAAAGGCGTCTGCATGGCCGTGATAGCAGCCAATACACTTCACAAGCTTGTCACGCCCAGTAACAGCACGAGCAAGGCGTAAGGCCGACATCGTAGCCTCTGTGCCAGAATTGACCATGCGCACCATGTCCATTGAAGGAAAGGCCTGCACGATTTTTTCGGCTAGGCGCAGCTCGCCTTCACAGGGCGCGCCATAACTTGTGCCATTTTCTACAGCCTCGCAAAGAGCTTTTGTCACGGTTGGATGTGCATGACCAAGAAGCAAAGGCCCCCAAGAGCCGACATAGTCAACATAAGAGTTGCCATCGACATCTTCAATAATAGCGCCCTGCCCTTTTTTGATAAAAAGCGGTGTGCTGTTTACCGACACACAAGCCCGCACAGGACTATTGAC
The DNA here is from genome assembly GCA_964370125.1 of uncultured Desulfovibrionaceae bacterium. GTDB lineage: Bacteria > Desulfobacterota > Desulfovibrionia > Desulfovibrionales > Desulfovibrionaceae > CAYJIB01. Next base: position 805 of record CAYJIB010000030.1, on the reverse strand, counting down.
ACCGCCGGGGATATACTTACAGGCCTCTTCAAACAATGTACTCGATACTGACATAAAATTCTCCGCAAAACAAATTAACAAATTTCCTCAAAAATATTTCATAGAGCTTTTTTTGTACTCTTTTACGCTTTTTACAATCATACAGTCTTGCAAGCCTGTAAGAGCCCGCACTTCTTCAATATGCTTTTTGCATTCTTCTTCTGTGCGCCCATGAATCATGGTGTACAGCTCATAAGGCCAATCGCTTGCAGGGCTTGGACGATAATAGCAATGCGAGACTTGGGCATGACTTGCTGCCGCCTCACCAGCCTTGTCGGCTTCTTCTTCGCTTACAGACCAAGCCACCATCGCATTGTGGGCATAGCCCGCCTTTTGATGCTTAATGCTCGCACCAAAACGCCGAATGACGCCCTCTTCTTTTAGGCGACAGAGCAGGGCAAGGACATCGTCTTCACTCACGCCTACTTTTTCAGCAATGTCGGCATAGGGCGAGAGGCTATAGGGGAGAGAATCTTGCACAAGGCGCAAGATGTCTCTTTCTTTGTCGGTAAAAGTCTCATACATACACATTGCCCTATAATCAAACAGTTTCGACTCATTTTATTCAAAAAAGCCATCTGGTACCGTAAATCGCCCTTTTTTTGTCCGCCGACAGAGGCTGTTCAAAAAGGGTGAGATGCGAGGAAGACGCAGTTTTTTGCGGAGTGGAGCGTACTCTTGCCACCAAAGGCTGCCCCAAATTTTTGGGGCAGTTTGCGTTTGCGAAGAATGAGCAATTACGCAAATGGACAGCCCGGCTATGGTA
>CAYJIB010000029.1:18856-19133 GCA_964370125.1 uncultured Desulfovibrionaceae bacterium | reverse complement strand
AAAGCCATAGTAGCCCACAGGAAGTAGGCCCACAGGAAGTAGGCAAGACGTGCAACGGAGCAGGTAGACTAGATTCCTACGGCAATTCGCAAATAACTTTCCTCCTAGCACCCTCGCTGTATTGTAAGTCATCGAAAAAAACCTCAAAAACCTTTTAGCCAACAAAAGCTCTATCATTCCTAGCGACTTTTGCGTTAAGGGTGGTCATAGCGCAAAAAAAGGTTCGGCACTGGACAGGGGGGGTGGGGTTAAGGGGGAGCGTGAGGGGGAACTAGGG
>CAYJIB010000029.1:0-18782 GCA_964370125.1 uncultured Desulfovibrionaceae bacterium | reverse complement strand
CCTGCGGGCGGCGGGGGGGGGGGAGATATATGCGAAGCATATCCTCCCCACCATAAGCCCCTAATCCCCCTCACACAATAGTAAAAGATAGCTTATAATCTATAAGCAAAGTAGTGTGACAAGAGAACCTCTTCTCAAGGAAAAAAAACTCAAAACCTCTCTCCAAAACCATCTATCATCATAAATTTCTATTTCCGAAACTTCTCAAAGTTCGCTTTCGTCTTGGCCTCATAGGCCATATCGCCAACATCAGCTGGCACAATGGTCATGCCGATGGGAGCGAGCGTTAAGGCCGCAAGCTTCAAATGCTGCCAAGCAAAAGGAATGCCGATGATTGTTATGGCGCAAGCTACAGCCGATAACACATGAGCAATGGCTATCCAAAGACCCGCCAGCACAAACCAAATAATATTGCCAAGCAGACCCAAAAAGCCCGTTCCAAGATCCTCTTCGCCAGTTAAGACATCTCGCCTGATAGCGACCTTGCCAAAAGGAAAAAAAGCAAAGAGCCCAATAACAAAGCAAGCCCTTGCCCAAGGTATGCCAATAATCGAAATAAAGGCCAAAAAGCCAAAAAAGCACCACAAAAGACCGGTAAAAATTCCGCCAAAAACAAACCAAATAATATTGCCAAGTAAACTCATTGTGAACAGTCCTTTTTGCGTGTTTTATAAGGAAAAACGTAAAAATACTTTTTTAGACATTTGACAAACTTGTTTTCTCGCCAAGCTTCAATCAGTCTCTCAATAGCCAGCAGCAAAATAAGCAGCGCAAGCCCCTTCAGTTGATACCATACACGGCCCCAAGGGATTTTGCGGTTTGCACACTTTCCCGTATTGCGGACAATCGGGCGGGAGCAAAGCCCCACGCAATATATCGCCGCAAAGACAAGGATTTGGCTTAGCTTCAGGGATTTCAAGAGAAAATTTCCGCATTGCGTCAAAGTCTTCATATTCTTTGCGCAAAGAAAAGCCGCTCTTTGGCAAAAGGCCAAGGCCACGCCACAAGGCATCAGAAGGATAAAAAACTTCTTCAAGTAAAGCACGAGCTTTGGGATTTCCCCCCTCATGTACCGCACGAAGATAGGCATTTTCAACGGCAAAGTCTTGCGAAACAACTTGCTTTGCAATGCGACACAAAGCGTCAAGCATATCGGCAGCATGAAAACCCGCAACAACAGCCGGCTTTTTCCATTTTTCTGCAATAAAAGCAAAGGGCTTTGTGCCGATGATTGTCGAAACATGGCCGGGCAATAAAAAAGCGTCTATACGACAAGCAGGATCGGAAAGCAAGGCAGAAAGAGCCTCTGGCACGCCCTTATGGCAGGCATACACAAAGAAATTGTTGCGACCTTCTTTCTTTGCTTGCGCAATACTTGCCGCAACGGTCGGGGCGGTAGTTTCAAAGCCAACACCTAAGAAAACGACGGATTTATTAGGCTCTTTTTCCGCAATACGCAATGCGTCTAGGGGAGAATAGACTATGCGAATATCGGCCCCTTGCGCCTTTGCGTGTTGCAAAGATGTGCCTTTGCTGTCAGGGACACGCATCAAATCGCCAAAGGTGGCGAGCACCACATCGGGCTTTTGCGCAAGAGCCAAAAAAGCCGCAATGTCACGCTCATGTGTAACGCAAACAGGGCAACCAGGGCCCGTTAAGTGCGTGATATTGCTAGGAAGTAGCGAGCGTAAGCCCGTTCTGAAAAGGGCTGTTGTGTGCGTTCCGCAAACCTCCATAAAGCGTAAAGAGCGGCCGTCTAAAAGCTCTTGCAAGTGTCCTAATTGCGCTTGGCACAAAAGCGGATCTTGCAAAGAAGTCGGCAGATGAAAGCTTGAAGGATTGTGAGTATTTGTCATAGACTTTCTTATGGTCGGCGCAGCAGGCTAGTGGTAACTTTTAAAATATTGATAACCTCTTGAACTTTTGGAAAGCGGGCAAGTAAAGAGCTGTCCTTTGGCTCGTCAATAGGGCGAAACTCTTTATCTTTTGCACTTTTCTTCTTAGAGCTAGCAGGCCTTTCATCTTCACCAAAATCTTCATCGTCTTGAAGGCCAGACAAAGAAGCCCGCATTTCAGAAATTTTGCGCAATGCGCTTATGTCTTTTTGTCCTTTTTCTTGTGATTGTAAAGGGCCTTGGTCTTGGGCTTCTTGTTCCTCAATCGTTGTAGCCTTTTGTTTTAATTGCGCTTTTGCGGCAAATACTCTTTCTAATAAAGCTTGCGAAGGATCGTGTTGCGGATCAATTTTTAAGCAATTTTGCAAGGCCTCTATGGCTCTGTCAAAGTCTCTTCGGTTGAGTGCCCTTTTGACTTCATGGTGTAAGGCCTTGATGTGTTCTTTGCCTTTTTTTTCTCGATTTTCAAGCTGATCAAGGACTGTAAAAAAAGCCTCGCTTGAGACGCTTTTACTAGTTGAAACAAGGCTTTGCGTCATTTTTTGCGCTTGCTGAGCTTGTTCAAGCTGTTTGTTGAGTTCATTCATCGTATAGGGGCGAACAATAAGGGCGCTGGCGCCAGCAGGGATTTTTTGCTCACTCGAAACAGCAAGAATAATGGGAAAAGCCACAAAGGCCGAATGCCGTCTGATCAGGGCGATAAAGTCTTGCCCCCGCATATCGAGTAGCTTTTCATGGCACAAAATACAGTCGGGCAGGCTTTTTGCTTTGTGTGCCGCGTCAAGAAAGCGGGCGGTCGCAAGGCCAGAGCTGAGTATTTGCTGTACACGAATACCAATGCCTTTAAGCATAGCACGGTCGTTTGCGGCCATTTCGCTATGGTGCGCAAGCAAGAGTGCTGTAGAAAAAGGCGCTTTTGTCATGTACGTCCCTAAAATTTAATGGAACTCGAACGAAATTGTTATTTTTTAGGCCTTGTGATAAACCACAGGCCCGCAAGAAAGAGGGGCAAGCTAAGAATTTGTCCCATAGTGAGCCAGCCAAAGGCCAAATAGCCAAGATGCGCGTCTGGCATACGAACAAATTCAACAGAAAAACGACAAACAGCATAGCCAATGGCCATCACACCCGCAACATGGCCAGGCGTACGTTCTTTTCTTGCATAAATCTGCATAATAATAGTCAAAAGCAAGCCTTCGAGCAAGGCCTCATAGAGCTGTGAAGGGTGCCTTGGAAAAGGGCCACCAGAGGGGAAAATCACGCCAAAAGAGCTTGTCGTGATAGAGCCCCAAAGCTCGCCATTGATGAAATTGGCTATACGCACAAAGAAAATCCCTGGGGGAACAGCAGGCGAAACGGCGTCAAGCACCGACAAAAAGCTGTGCTTGTGCCTTCTTGCCCACCAAAAAACAACAATGACAACGCCAAGCAAGCCGCCATGAAAAGACAAGCCGCCCCGCCAAATCTGAATAATTTGAATGGGATCAGAAAGATAATTGATAAGGTCGTAAAAAATCACATAGCCAAGCCTTGCCCCAAGGATAACACCAAGAATGATCCAAGTGACGAGGTCGTCAACATCATCGGCTTTAAGCACAGAAAAAGGTCTTTTTGCCGCCATTCGCATAAGAGACCAGCCAACAACAAAGGCAAAAACATAGCTTAGACCGTACCAATGGATATTGAGCGAACCAATGGAAAAGGCAACAGGATCAATATTTAAAACATAGGGTGTCGTCATGAAAATCTCTTTTATCCTGAAGGATTTAGCAGGTTAAGGGCGTATTTTGTAAGCTTTGTGGGCTTTGCGTGAATTTGCCCGAGTACAATTCTCGTTACCACATCAATGGGATAGCGGGAGGTGTCGACAATATGGGCATCTTCAGCCGCTTTTAGGGGCGCTATGGGGCGATTTCTGTCGTGGGCGTCTCGCGTTTGAATAGTGCGCAAAATGTCTTCATAATTGACTCTTTCACCTTTTGCGATAAGCTCTTTAGTGCGCCGCTCAGCTCGAACTTCTGGACTAGCGTCAAGGAAGAATTTGTGTTCAGCCTGAGGAAAGACCACTGTCCCCATGTCTCTGCCTTCTGCCACAAGGGCTGTGCTTTCGCCAAGCAGGGCTTGGGCAGTTTTTAAATAGTCGCGGACAAGGCTTTTTGCGGCAAGCTTTGAGGCCAAGGTCGCAACGCTTTCTGTACGAATACGCTCATCAAGGGGCTGATTATTGCACAATAAGACGGTATTTTCGCCATAGCCGTCAAGTTGAAAAGAAAAGGCCATGCATTGCGCGCGCAATTCAGAATCTGAAAGCTCAAGGGCTTTTTCACCAAGGTTTAAGGCCAAGAGGCGAAACATGGCCCCTGTGTCGAGATAGGGTCTTTGCAGGGCTTCTGCCACTCTTTTAGCGACGGTGCTTTTGCCAACACCAGCAGGGCCATCAATAGTTACAATGGGTCTTGTTTGATTCATTGTTCAAGCACTTCCTTTAGGTGGCTTAAGAAAAAAGCGTTGTCATCAGCATTGCCTATGCTCACCCGCAAATGCTCTGGGAAACCATAAGAGCCAAGAGGGCGAATGATCACGCCACGCTCAAGCAGTGCCTCATAGACGTCCTTTGCCTTCTTGCCTTTTTCTTGCCATTCTTTGGGCAGTGAGAACATAAGGAAATTTGCCTGACTTGGCAAGACAGTGCAAGAAAGGTCGGTCAGTGCCTTTGCCAAGAGGGGGCGCTGGCTGCGGATTGTATGGAGCGATTTTTCATAAAATTCAGTGTCTTGCAAAGAGGCAAGACCAGCTTTTTCGGCTATGATGCTGACAGAAAAAGGCAGGCGTACACGCCAAAAATAATCGGCTATTGTTGCTGGCACAAGGCCATAACCAAGGCGCAAGCCCGCAAGGCCACGGCTTTTTGAAAAGGTGCGCAAAACAGCGACATTTTCGGCATAGGCTGCTTCTTTTATGAGATTTTTTGCTGAAAAAGCCTCTTCGTCATCGGCTAGGTCAACATAGGCTTCATCAACAACCAAGAGACAGCTCTTTGGCAATTTGTCTGCTAAGGCTTTGATTTCGCTTGTTAAAATGCCTCTTCCAGAAGGATTGTCAGGGCTTGTGACAAAGGCAATGGCCGTTTTATCATCAACAAGGGCAAGCATTTTTTCCCAAGGAAAGGAAAGGTCTTCATTCAAGGGGGCTTGGCGCAAGTCAACATTACACAGGGCCGCTTGCGAGCTATAAATACCAAAGCAGGGCTTAAAGGCGACGATATTGCTTTCGGCTGGCTTGCAAGTAAGGCGAATGAGAATATCGATGAGTTCATCAGAGCCGTTGCCGACTATTATGCGATTTTGCTCAATGCTGTAGAGTTCTGCCAGGGCTTTGCAGAGGGCTTGATTGCCCGAGCTTGGATAGAGATGGGCGTTTTGGCTTGCTTGCGCTATGGCTTCTTGCACAAGGGGGGAGGTGCCGAGCGGATTTTCATTGCTGGCGAGTTTGACAACACGCTCTAGCCCAAAACGGCTTTTGACGGCATTGATGTCAAGGCCTGGCACATAGGGCTTGAAGCTGTGGAGGTGTTCTAAAATGTTTGGACTCATACTCAACCTTTATGGTGGAAACGCTGATTTAATGCCTTTTTGCCCTTTGGCGGTGTCGGGCGAATTTCGTGAATCCCTTATATCTGTCTAATATACTGCGGGCTACCCGAAATCTGTCTTCCTTCCTACCCAAAGGGCAGCACGAAGTGCTGTAGCTCTTAGGCGAGGAACGAGCCTTAGAGATATAGAGAGCCAGCTGCCAAAGAACAAAAATTCTATTAAATCAATGTTTCCTGTATTTTTATTTTTGTCTGCGATTTTTTTTCTGACATCATTTTGTCTAAATTCTCACTCCCAAATCATTTTGGAAGTCGCTTCTCAATGGCGTTTTCAATCCATTTTTTATCAAACCAGTCTGCGGGCTGTACCTGCACCCCAGAAGCCAAGATGCCAAAATGCAAATGATCACCGCCCGCAAGGCCGCTTGTCCCAGTATTGCCAATGATATCGCCTTTTTTGACAAGATCACCCGGGGCAACATTCATCTTGCTTGTGTGCGAATACAGGCTCATAAGGCCTTGGCCGTGATCAATAACAATGGCATTGCCATGAATGCCAAGGGGCCCAGCAAAGACAACACGTCCGTCATTAGCGGCGGGGATTTCGGCCTTGGCTGTTGAAGCAAGGTCTATTCCCATATGTGTTTGTCTGTCGATGGTTTCGCCTTTGTAAACATAGCTTCTGTCATCACCAAATTGCGCCCTCGTAGCTGCTTTTGGAAGGCGAAGCATAGGGCCCGTCCACAATTTTTCTTTTGCGCTGTGTTTGGCAAGTTCAGCTAAGGTCTTGTCATTTTCTTTGCGGATAACAGAATTGGCATAGACATAGCGCTGAAGGTCGCTTTTTAAGCTTTTTGGGAAAGCGTCTTTAAAGGGAGGCATGACTTTTTTCAAAAAAGCGTCGCCTACGCCTAAGTTATCGTGCGTATAGTTACGATTTTGTGCGTGTACAATAAGGGGGCTTCTTGTGGTGTTTCCTGCAAAGTCATAAGCCAAGATTTCTGGCTTAAAATTGTCGGCATTAAAATCAAGGGGAAAAGGGAAGTAAACGACATACTGGCCTTTTTCGTTCAAAAAAGCGGGGAAGAAGAGCTCACCAAGCACAATGCCGGTGCTGTCGAGTTCTTCAGAGGCTTCATAAGCCACAACGGTTGCCGAGCCACGGCGCACACTTGGGCTTGGGCTTAAGACTTTTAGGCGTGGGGCTTGAATATCAAGTTCCATAGAAAAATGTTTTGTTGCCGTATTGCCCTTGCCAAGATTTGCCCATGAATTGTCTGTTGCGCTGATAATAAGTTCAAAAGGCCCTTGCTTTAAGCCGCTTTCGCCCAATGTAAAGGGAATGTGTTGTACATTTTCTCTTGAGGTGAAATGGCGATTGATAATGGTAAAGACCTGTTGGTCTTGTACCACGCTTACATGCACCCGATCAATGCTTGAATAATTGTCTGTAACATTCAAATTGAGGCTTTGCTTCTTACCAAGGCTTTTTGTGTCTGGCGAAAGGCTGATACTAGGTGGGGCAACATCGTTAAAGAGCAAGAAAAAGGTGCCGACTATGGCTATGACAAGAAGAGTGCCAAAATACACAAATTTTCTGGACATAGGTAAACCCTTAATAATATAAAGTTTTGTGCCTGTTTTATTCTTTGCTAGAGAGCAAGGCAATGGCCAATCGTAAAAAATCTGCTTCGGTGATGATGCCAACAAGTTTTTTGTCGTCAACAACGGGCAAGCAGCCGTATTTGTTTCTGTACAAGACTTCTGCGGCCTCGCACAAAGAGGTAGTTGGCTCAATGGTGGCTACAGGATTTTGCATAATATCCCGAATGGTTATACAGGTTTCGATATCTGCTTGTTCAGCGGCGTCAATATCGGCGAGCTTTGAAACAGTAAAGGCCAAAAGATCACGGTGTGTGACAAGTCCAAGAAAGGTATTGTCAGTGTCAACTACTGGAATATGGCGCACTTGGGCAAAATCCATAAGAATGCGGACATCGTGCAGGGTATCGGTCGTTTTGAGTGTGAAGACTTCTGCAGTCATCAAATCGTGAACGTACATCATAGGACAGTCTCCAAAAGTTTATAGATTAGACTTTATTACCAAAAAGTTATTGTATATCTGCCAGTGTTGCATAGACGGCAAGAATGTGCAAGAAAAAGCTTTGTTAAAAAAATTGTGCAGTGGTCTTCTTCTTGACGAAAAGCCAGACTTTTTTTATGCTTATTGTTGGTGCGTCTGGTAATGCGTTTGGTGATGCATGGGATTTTTGTATCAATTTTTTTTGTAAGGTTTTTTATGCGTAATTTCAGGCTTATGCGTGAGCGTATGGTGGAGCAACAGCTTATAGCAAGGGGGATCAGCGATGAAGCGGTCCTTTCGGCTATGCGTGAAGTTCCACGGCATCTTTTTTTGCCAGAAGCCTTGTATTCTCAGGCTTATGGAGATCACCCCGTGCCTATTGGCCATGGGCAAACCATCTCTCAGCCCTATATTGTTGGTCTTATGAGTCAGGTGCTTGAGGCAAAAAAGGGCATGACGGTGCTTGAAATCGGCACTGGTTCAGCCTATCAAGCCTGTGTGCTTGCGCAAATGGGGCTTTATGTTTTCACCTTAGAGCGTGTGCAAGCCTTATACGCGCAAGCCAAAGAGCGTTTTGCAAAGCTTGGCTACAATTCTATTCGCTTTAAGCTTGCGGACGGGACTTTGGGCTGGCCTGAAAACGGCCCTTTTGATAGGATTATTGTGACGGCTGGCGGGCCTGATATTCCGCAGCCTCTTATAGATCAGTTGGCTGACCCTGGGATTATGCTTATTCCTGTGGGGAGCAATAAGGGCGAGCAGAGGCTTGTGCGGGTTTTTAAGCAGGACGGGGAGGTGAGTGCAAAGGCTCTTACTTCGAGGGTGGCTTTTGTAGACCTCGTCGGCCGCCACGCCTGGGGCGAATAGTCGGCTAGTTTTTGAGCGTCCTGCGGATAGCCTTTTGAGCCGTCCTTCGCTTGATTTTTCAGCGTCCTGCAGGTAATCTTTGAACAGCCTTCAGCTAGTTTTTTTAGTACTCCATAAGTCTAAAGCCCGGCAGAACATTCCATACCGGGCTTGAAACTTGCAATTCACGAAATTACAGGGGGATCGCCCACCTAGACAGGGGTGTTTTGCGCATCCCTGTCTTCTTTTAGACTTTAATCACAGAGAGCCTTTTTATCAAGCCTAGCTTTTAGCCCAAAAAAACAGACAAGAACTCAAAGCTCTTGTCTGTTTTTGACTTTTTGATCAAAGACTAAAATTTATTCTGCCGCATTGTTCAACAAAGTAAAGCCTTTTTTTGGCCCTGTGTCAGAAGGCGTTCCCGCAACTTTGGCAAGATAGGCATTGCCAAGAGTGTCAATGTGGTTGAAAATCTTGTCAAAATAATCTTTATGCGCCTCTTCATCGTCAATAATCGCTTCAAAAAGACGAGCAGAAATATTGTCGCAATTGTCACGACAGACCTGCATAAAATCGGTATAAATCTGAATGGTGTCTTCTTCGGTGTCACGGTCATAAGTATAGACCTCGACAATGGCTTGTCCTTTAACGACTTCTTTTGCGGGCTTGGTTGTCGGCTCACCACCAAGGCTCTTGATACGCTCAGCAAAATCCTCAGCATGACGCATTTCGTCAATGGCGATAAGTTTCATATTTGCCGCAAGCTCACCAAAATCTTTGTCGTCCAGCATATAATGTTGATTCATATACTGATGAATGGCGTTAAGTTCCATGCTGCGAGCCTTATTTAATACTTCAATAACGGCTTTTTTTTGTTCCGCTTTCATACTCTTTCTCCCTCAAAAAAGTTTGTAGATTCAAAAATCTGTGCCTAAACACATATTCGCACACTTTAAAATATAAAGCAAGCCAGTATAAAGCTAAAAATATAAACAACTTCCATAAAAAATCACACAAATTTGCAAAAAGACTATACAAAGGGCAAAATGTGATTACTTTCTCATAGCGTATTGTATTTGCCAAGCACGCAAAAATAATATACACTCAATGCCCTATACAGCACATTGAATAAAAAATACAGCTGTAAAGACTGTAATGAAAATAGCCCATCGGAGAGTGAACAATCCATGTTTTCAGCCCTAAGCCGCCTGCTTTTTGGTACAAAAAATGATCGCTTCATAAAAGCACAAAAAAGCATTCTCGCCCGCATCGATGCCCTAGAGCCAGAAATGCAAGCCCTAGAGCTTGCTGATATGCCAAAACATCTTGAAAATTTTAAGAAAAAGCATCTTGAAGAAGGCCTCTCGCTTGACGAACTCTTGCCAGAAGTCTTTGCCCTTGTGCGTGAAGCCTCGGTGCGTGTGCTTGGTATGCGCCATTATGATGTGCAAATGATTGGCGGCATAGCCCTGCACAAGGGCAATATCGCTGAAATGAAAACAGGCGAAGGAAAGACCCTTGTTGCGACCTTGCCCGTTGTCTTAAATGCCCTTAGCGAAAAAGGCGTACACGTTGTCACCGTAAACGACTATCTCGCAAAACGTGACGCCGCTTGGATGGGTGCGCTGTATGCCGCTCTTGGCCTGACAACAGGCGTTATTGTTCATGGCCTTAACGACGAAGAAAGGCAAAAAGCCTATGCCGCAGACATCACCTATGGCACAAACAATGAATTTGGCTTTGATTATTTGCGTGACAATATGAAATTTTACGCGCATCAACTCGTACAAAGACCGCACAATTTTGCCATTGTTGACGAAGTCGACTCTATCCTTATAGATGAAGCAAGAACGCCGCTTATTATTTCTGGTGCGACAAATGACAGCACAGACACCTACAAAGTCATGGACGCCCTCGCCCAAAGATTGCGCCAAGATGTTGACTTTACTGTCGATGAAAAGGCCCGCTCTGTTATTCTCACAGATGAAGGCACGGCCATGTCTGAAAAACTTTTGGGCCTAAAAAATCTTTTTGACCCCGCAAATATCACCGCCCAACACCATATCTTACAAAGCCTAAGAGCTCGCTATCTCTTTAAAAGAGACGTGGATTATATTGTCCAAGATGGGCAAGTGGTGATTGTTGATGAATTTACTGGGCGCCTTATGCCCGGGCGTCGTTTTAGTGACGGCCTCCACCAAGCCCTTGAAGCCAAAGAACAGGTCAAAGTAGCCTCTGAAAATCAAACCCTCGCTAGCATCACCTTTCAAAATTATTTTCGCCTCTATGAAAAACTCTCTGGCATGACAGGGACAGCCGACACAGAAGCTGTTGAATTTGCACAAATTTATGGCCTTGAAGTCATCAGCATTCCGCCAAATAAAGTCATGCAAAGAAAAGACTTCCCCGACAGTGTCTACCGTACACGCAAAGAAAAATTTGAAGCCATTGTCGAAGCCATTGCCGATTTGCACAAACAAGGCCAGCCCGCCCTTGTTGGCACAATTTCTATTGAAACCTCAGAATTTTTGAGCAAATGCCTGAAAAAAGCTGGCATTCCGCACAATGTCCTCAATGCAAAACACCATGAGCAAGAGGCAGAAATCATTGCACAGGCTGGGCAAAAAGGTAAAGTCACCATCGCTACCAATATGGCAGGCCGTGGAACAGACATTGTGCTTGGTGAAGGCATAACCGATCTTGGGGGTCTCCATATTCTCGGCACAGAAAGGCATGAAAGCCGCCGTATCGACAATCAGCTAAGAGGGCGTGCTGGGCGACAAGGCGACCCAGGCTCTTCTCGCTTTTATCTCTCACTTGAAGACGATCTCATGCGCCTTTTTGGCTCTGAGCGTCTGTCAAATATCATGCTGAAACTCGGCATGGAAGAAGGCGAGCCAATCGAAAACAAAATGGTCAGCCGTGCCATTGAAAATGCGCAAAAAAGGGTGGAAGGTCACCATTTTGAAATCCGCAAAACCTTGCTTGAATACGACAATGTCATGAGCCAACAGCGTACAGTCATTTATGAACTTCGCCGTGAAATCATGTTTGATGAAGATCTTGAACCCCTTGTCTTTGAATATGTTGAAGATGTTCTCATCGACATTTATGACGCTTTTGAAAATGTTGACAAAGACAGCGACACAGAAGAGCTTGAAAACACAGCCAAAAGCCGCTTGCGTGATGTGATGAATATGGAGGCTTTTTTTGAACAAGAAGAGAGCCCGCTCCCCTCAGAAGAAGAGGCCAGAGAATATGTCGAAAAGACTTTGCATGAGCTTAAAGACAATGCCAAGCATATGTACAAAGATCTTGTGCGTTATTTCCTCTTAGAAGAGCTTGACCGCTTGTGGAAAGAGCATTTGCGCAATATGGACGCCCTTCGTGACGGCATCGGCCTTCGTGGTTATGGTCACAGAGATCCAAAGCTTGAATACAAAAAAGAAGGCTTTGCCATGTTCCAAGATATGCTCAACAACCTTAAAGAAGGTGTTTTGCGTGTCTTAACAAGGCTTAAAGTCGAACAGGCAGAAGAGGCTGAAGCAGGGCGGGCAGAAAGTGTTCAAAATGAAGCAGAACATGAAGTACAGACGCACAATGTCGCACCGCAAGCCTTACAGCACAGAGACATTCCACAAGCCCAAGGAACAATAAGCCCAATAAAAAGAGCTGCCCCAGCAAGACATGAATTGCGCAGGGTAGGGCGTAACGAAACATGCCCCTGCGGCTCTGGGAAAAAATATAAGAAATGCTGCGCGCCAGGAAATTGATCTGACTCTCGTCATGTATCAATTTCAGCTTCGACTAGGCACTTGCCAAAAAAACACAAATAGGCTATGAAAAAAGCTTATGATATTTTGAAAAAAGGAGTTTTTCCAATGGAACATACTTTAGAACAGGTAAGCCCAACACAAAAAAAGCTCACCATCACCTTCACCGCCAAAGAAGTCAATGCCGCTCTTGATAAAGCCATCATGGCCACAAGAAAAGACTTGGCCCTTGCTGGCTTTCGCAGAGGAAAGGTGCCTTTTTCTGTCGTTGAAAAACGCTTTGGCGAAGAAGTTGCCTATCGCACAAGCGAAGAACAAGTCAACAAAGCTATTCAAGAAATTTTTGAAAAAGAAAATATCGAAGCGCTCTCAAATTTGACAGTCGAAGACGATTTCATCTTCAAGCGTGACAAAGAAATGATTGTCGAAGTGCTTTTTGATGTTTTGCCAGACATCAAACTTCCTGATTACAAAAACTTTGTCATCGAAGAAGACACCATCGAAGTGGGCGAAGAAGAAGTCCAAGAACTTATTGATCTTCTTTGCAAAACCACTGGCCCGCTTACTCCCCTTACCGAAGACCGTCATCCTGAATACGGCGACGAAGTGGACGTAAATTTTGCCGCTTTTGAAGACGATGGCACACCTGTTGCAGAAGTTCAAGGGGAACACTTCCCCATCACCATTGGCTCTGGGCAAGTTATCCAAGATTTTGAAGACTTGGTTGTTACAGGCAAGGTTGGCCAAACCGTTGTTGGGCCGACAACCTTCCCTAAAGACTACAATCATAAGCCTCTTGCTGGCAAGACCGTCAACATGCATATCACAATAAACGCCATACAAGAAAGAGGCATGCGTGAACTTGATGACGCACTCGCCCAAGAAATGAAGCAGCCAAATGTCGAAGCCTTGCGCCAGGCTATGCATGACCGTGTCTTAGATGGCAAAAAACAAGAGCTTCGCCGCAAAAATATGCAAAGCATTCTTGAGCAATTGTTTGCAGGCACCGAAGTGCTTATCCCGCCCGCAATGCTTGAAGACCGCATTCAAAGAATTGTGAACGAAAAAATTGCGGCCTCTCAAGGCGAAGACGCAGCAAGAATTCTTGTTGACAATTATGAAGAAGAAAAAGCCCTCGCCATGCCACAGGCTATGGAAGCCCTTAAAGGCCAGCTTATCCTCATGGCTATTGCCAATAAAGAAGGCATTGAGGTCACAGACGAACAAGTGCAGATTCAAGCCTATCAACTGGCTATGCAATCAGGACAAGACCCACAACAAGCCGCTGGACAACTTCACCAAAGCGGCATGATGGGCGAAATCCGCAATCAGCTCTTGGCGAGTGGAGCGCTAACTTTCATTTATGACAATGCCATCAAAGAGCCCGCAAAAGAAGGCGAAAAACCTAAAAAAGCGGCTAAGAAAACAACAAAGAAAGCCGAAGCTGCTGGAAAAGAAGCCCTTGAAAAGCCAATGAAAGAAGCTAAGGAAAGAATAAGCAAAGGAAAAACGACTAAGGCAGAAGAAGCCCCAGCAGAAGCTAAGGCTGAAGCAGCTGAAAAGCCAAAGCCAAAAGCCAAAGCCACAAAGGCAAAGGCGGCCAAGGCTGAAGCAGTAGAAGAAGCTGAAAAGCCAAAGGCCAAAGCCACAAAAGCAAAAGCGGCTCCAAAAGAAGCTAAGCCAAAAGAAGCTAAGCCAAAAGAAGCTAAGGCTGAAGAAGCTGAAAAGCCCAAAAAAGCGGCGCCAAAAACAGCTAAAGCTAAAAAAAGCACGAAAGAATAAGTGCTTATCCATAAATAAACATTTCGAGGCCGATGACAGCGTCAAAGCCCACTTTTGCTCCGGTCGAGTACCATAAGTACACTCCACTCCGCCCACTCTGCAAAAGCGAACTTTTCCTTCTCCTCGGCACTCGCTCTGCTTATTTCAGGACAAGCCCTAAGGCCCTTACCCATTGATTATTAAATAAAGGGAGTTTATATGGAAGATATTACAAATATGACCGTCCCCATAGTTATTGAAACATCTGGTCGTTCTGAGCGTGCTTATGACATTTATTCACGCCTCTTAAAAGACCGCATTGTCTTGCTTGGAACACAAGTGAGCGACCCAATAGCTTCGCTTATTTGCGCTCAGCTCCTCTTCTTAGAGTCGCAAGACGCAGAAAAAGAAATCTATATGTACATCAATAGCCCGGGCGGCTCTGTCTCTGCTGGTCTTGCCATCTTGGACACCATGCGCTATATCACCCCCCCTGTCGCCACTGTGTGCATGGGGCGTGCGGCGAGCATGGGCGCGCTTCTTTTGTCTTCTGGCGAAAAAGGCATGCGCTTTTCTTTGCCTCATGCGCAAATCATGATCCACCAGCCTCTTGGTGGCTATCAAGGGCAAGCAAGTGACATCGATATTCATACAAAAGAAATCTTGCGTATCCGTTCCTTGCTCAACAATATCCTTGCCGAAAACACAGGACAAGACCTTGAAACTATTGCCAAAGACACCGAGCGTGACAATTTCATGACCGCTGCAATGGCAAAGGAATACGGCCTTGTCGATAAAGTGCTTGCAAGCAGACAAGACCTTGTTTCAGATCCTGACGCAAAATAAGATTTTTTTAAAAAATCTATTGTTTACAAATGTCTAGCAACAATGCCTGCCTCTAACACAGGCAGGCAAAAACTTTTAGCCGTGCTATAACGGAACTTACAATGAAAAACCCAATCGACAGAAAACTTTTGACCTGCTCTTTTTGTAATCGCCCAGAAACAGACGTTGAGCACTTGATTGAAGAACGTGGCGTCTTTATTTGTGATCACTGTGTGCATTCTTGCGCAGACTTAATCGCCAAGCAAAGACTTGAGAGCCTGCAAGAAGAAGCGCAACTGCTTTCGCCACAAGAAATCAAAGAATGCCTCGATACCTATGTTATCGGCCAAGA
Source organism: uncultured Desulfovibrionaceae bacterium (assembly GCA_964370125.1). Classification (GTDB taxonomy): domain Bacteria; phylum Desulfobacterota; class Desulfovibrionia; order Desulfovibrionales; family Desulfovibrionaceae; genus CAYJIB01. The sequence continues at coordinate 3,655 of CAYJIB010000029.1, read as the reverse complement.
GCAAGCCAAGAAAATCTTGGCTGTTGCCGTACACAATCATTACAAAAGGGTATTGTACTCCCAAAGCCTTGATCCAAGCTATGATGAAGTGGAGCTTGAAAAGAGCAATATCTTGCTTGCCGGACCTTCTGGGAGCGGAAAGACCTTGCTCGCCAAGACCCTTGCTCGTGTCTTGCACGTTCCCTTTGCCATTGCCGACGCCACAACCCTAACCGAAGCGGGCTATGTTGGCGAAGATGTTGAAAATATTCTTGTGCAGCTTTTACAAAATGCTGAATACGATGTCGAGGCAGCCTCTCGTGGCATTATTTATATTGATGAAATCGATAAAATCTCCAAAAAGAGCGACGGACCTTCGATCACTCGTGACGTTTCTGGGGAAGGCGTGCAACAAGCCTTGCTCAAAATCATCGAAGGCACAGAGGCCAATATTCCCCCAAAAGGCGGAAGAAAGCACCCACAGCAAGAATTTATCCGCATGGATACTTCAAACATTCTCTTCATTGTTGGCGGCGCTTTTATTGGCCTTGAAAAAATCGTCGAACAGCGTTTGCGTGGCTCTGCTATGGGCTTTGGGGCAAAGGTTGGCGGCAAAAAAGACATTCCCTTGGGCGAATTACTCGACAAATTGCACCCCAACGACTTGGTACAATTTGGCCTTATCCCTGAATTTATCGGCCGTGTCCCTGTTGTCACTCATGTTGATGATTTGAGCGAAGAAGATCTTGTGCGTGTGCTTACCGAGCCAAAAAACGCCCTTGTCCGCCAATATCAAAAGCTCTTTGCCTTTGAAAAAGTCAGTCTCCGCTTTACCAATGACGCCTTGCTTGCCGTTGCCAAAGCAGCCATTGAGCGCAAAACAGGCGCAAGGGGCCTTCGTAATGTGATGGAAGCCACCATGCTTGATATTATGTATGATTTGCCTTCTATGCCAGAAGTCAGTGAATGTGTGATCAATGCCGATGTTATAAACGGCAAGGCAAAGCCTTTATTTTTGACAAGCCTAAACACCCAAGTTGCTTCATAAAACTACACTATTTCAAGGCATTAACAGCTATGGACAAAGACCCACAACAACTAGACACAAAGCACATTCTCCCCCTCATGCCCCTGCGAGATGTGGTCATGTTTCCTTCTGCGCTCATCTCTCTTTTCATAGGCCGTGCGCAATCGACTCTCGCCATTGACGCCGCCCTTGAAAAATTTGACAAGCAACTCTGCCTCGTTACACAAAAAGACAGCGATGTCGAAAGCCCAGCAGAAGACGAGCTTTTTTCTGTAGGCGTAAGCGCCCGCATTTTGCAAGTCCTGCGTCTGCCCGACAAGACCGTAAAAGTCTTGTTTGAAGGCATACAGCGTGTGCATTGGGAAAAAGAAGAAAGCGCCCTTGCCAGCGAGTTTTCTGAAAAATGCACCCTCGTTCGCCTAAAGCCCTTTGTCGATAGCCCCTACAACAGCCAAGAATGCGAAGAAATCCTCCGTCTTATCCACGAAAGTCTTGAAAAATTCCCAGGCAAGCAAAATCGCCTCTCACCAGAAATCTTGGCCTCTTTGTCAGGCTTAAAAGACCCTGTACGCTTTGTCGATATGCTCATGCCGCACCTCAAAGTGCCTTTTCGTGAAAAGCAAGCTGTGCTTGAAATGCCAGAACCTTTGCGCCGCCTTGAAAAAGTCTATGAACTCTTGGCAGGCGAACTCATCGTTTCAGAAACAGAAAAGCGTGTCCGCACTCGTGTAAAGAAACAAATGGAGCACAATCAGCGAGAATATTACCTCACCGAGCAAGTAAAAGCCATTCACAAAGAACTTGGACGTGACACAGATCCCGCCCTAGAGCTCGATGAATTGCTTGAACGTTTTGCCGAAAAAAATATGCCGCAAGAAGCCTATGAAAAGGCTGTTCGAGAGGTAAAACGCCTTAAAAGCACGCCCCTTTCTTCTCCAGAATACGGCATGACCCGCAATTATCTTGACTGGTTGCTCGAACTTCCTTGGAACGACATCAAAGAAAGCGAAATAAACATTGATGAAGCCAGAAAAATCCTTGACGCCGATCACTTTGGCCTTGAAAAACCAAAAGAGCGCATCTTAGAGCATTTAGCCGTCCAAGTCCTCACCAACAATGTGCAAGGGCCAATCCTTTGCCTTGTCGGCCCTCCAGGCGTTGGAAAAACCTCACTTGCAAAATCTGTCGCCAGAGCTACAGGCCGTGATTTCGTGCGCCTCTCCCTTGGTGGAGTACGAGACGAAGCAGAAATCCGTGGCCACCGTCGCACCTACATTGGCGCCATGCCCGGCAAAATCATCATGTCGCTTAAACGTGCAAAGTCAAACAATCCCGTATTTTGCCTCGATGAAATCGACAAAATGAGCGCGGATTACCGTGGTGACCCCTCAGCGGCCTTGCTCGAAGTCCTCGATCCAGAACAAAACAGCAGCTTTAATGACCACTATCTTGATCTTGACTATGACCTGTCAAAGATTCTCTTTATCGCCACAGCAAATAGCCTGCATTCTATCCCCGAGCCGCTCAAAGATCGCATGGAAATCATCGAACTCTCAAGCTATCTCGACGTTGAAAAAAAGCAGATCGTTCACGACTTCCTCTTGCCTAAGCAGCTTGAAAAGCACGGCCTAAAGCCCGAAAATATGCGCATATCCGAAGGTGTCCTTCAATCGCTCATGCAAGAATACACCCGCGAAGCAGGAGTGCGCAATCTCGAAAGGCAAATCGCTGCACTCTGTAGAAAGACCGCCATCCGCTTGCTTGAAAGCAAGAGCATGAACAAGCGTATCTCAATAACAAGGCAAAATCTGCCTTCTTTTCTAGGGATAAAAAAATACCGCATCGATAATGCCAATAAAGTCAATCAAATAGGCCTCATCAACGGTCTTGCCTATACAGGCAGAGGTGGGACAGTCTTGCTGGTAGAAGCCGCCATCATGCCAGGAAAAGGCAAGGTTGAAGCCACAGGAAAGCTTGGCGAAGTGATGACAGAGTCCACAAAAGCCGCCCTTTCTTACATTCGTGCAAAGTCCGATCTCTTTGGTCTGCGCCCAGATTTTCACGACGCCATCGACATTCACCTGCACTTCCCCGACGGCGCAACGCCAAAAGACGGGCCATCAGCTGGCATAGCCATAACCACAGCCCTCATCTCCGCCCTGCTCGACATTCCCTGCTGCCACAATGTCGCCATGACAGGCGAAGTGACCTTGCGTGGACGTGTCCTGCCAATAGGGGGCCTAAGAGAAAAATTGCTTGCCGCCACACGCCTTGGCATTAAAGAAGTCGTCCTGCCAAAAGACAATGAAAAAGACTTGAAAGAAGTGCCAGAAGATATTCTAAAACACCTGAGTATTCACCTCGTAGAACACATAGACGAAGTCCTAGCCCTCTCCCTCGAAGGCTGGAAAGAAAACTTTGTCGAACAAGACCAAATCCCACGCCTCGCCGAAAGCTTAAGAGTAAAAGCAGTGCCTGCGGCGCTAAAGACAGTGCCTGCGGCGCTAAAGGCAGTGCCTCCGGCGGCAAAAGGGGATGATCCCCTTTTGAAACCCCAGTAAGTATATATTGAGGGCAATTTGAATTGGTGGAAGCTGCTTTTTTATACAAAAACTTGATCGAAAACTGCCGCAGGCTGCCGCCTGCTCG
>CAYJIB010000028.1:5350-19400 GCA_964370125.1 uncultured Desulfovibrionaceae bacterium | reverse complement strand
ACACAAAATGTAGTCAAGGTTTTTTGTTTTTTTGAGTTTTTGGAGATTTTGATTTCTTTACTGTGAAACGATAACTCCCATTCAAAGAAAAACTAATAATTCTTTAGGTGTGCCTTCACAATATCCACTAAAAGCCCTATTTGCCCTCTGTTTTCGACAAGTTCTTCCATAGAAAAACTGAGCAAACTTGGAAAAGAAGATAAAGCAGGGGGGTGACTGATGCAATGGCGGTGTAAGCCGCTGACATTAAGCCTTTTTGGTGGCTCATTATAGAGAAAAACCACAAGCCTTGGGTGAAAGAGGCGCAAAGCCTCAAGAAAAATATCAGAGCGTTCGGCCTCGTCTCCGTCAAGGCGCAAGGGCCAAAGCACATGGCTCCCCTGTGGCAAGGCCAGGTTCGTATATAAAGATTTGACAACTTCTGCGCGCCCATCGTCTCGTCTGCCACAAAAATCGTCTTGCAAGGCCGCATATGACCACATAATCAAGGGACGTCTTGGCGATTGCTCAAAGCGAGACTGCCAGATTTTTGGCCAAGCTTCGACAATTTTTTCTTGAGCAATTTTTTTTGCAGGACTTTTTGCGATAAAAGCTTTTTCTTGAGCTTTTTTAGGGATATTTTCTTGATGATGTTCGGTGGGGGGGATGATTTTTTTAGCTTGAATATTTTGCTTGCGGTCTGAATTATTGGCTTGGGGGATTTCTTTTTTTTGCAAGATTTTTTGTGCGAGAAGGCTTTGAATTTCTTCACGCTTTTCTTGGCCTAACAAAAGATGGCGAATGCCTAATTGCTTCCATGTAGTGAAATAGAGATTCATAAGAACATTCCCTTAAGGGCTATTGATTTTTTAAAGGCTGTTCTTCAAAAGTGTGCCATGAAGCGTACCACTCTACAATCTGCATGGCAATTTCTGCCTTGCTTTGCGCTTCCCATTTTGCTGAATTGCCTTTAATGTCCTCTATATAAACGCTATTGTCCATGGTGGCAAAGCCATGCTGCAAGAGATTGCCAACGATCATATCGGCATTTTTTGTGCGCAATTTTTCTTTAACGGCTTGTTCTAGGTTTTCTGATTCTGCCGCAAAGGCAATGACATATTGCGAGGCCTTTTTCTTTGAAGCGAGGCTATGGGCAATGTCTACTGTTGGCTCAAAATCCACAGAAAAACCTTGTGGAGAAGCCGATTTTTTAAATTTGCCATCAACGCTGCAAGGCTTTGGGGCAAAATCAGCCACGGCCGCTGTAAAAATGGCAAGATCGGCATTATCCCATAAAGAAAGGGCTTTTTCGTACATATCTTTGGCAGAAACAACATCGTGGCGGACAAGATCAATGTCATCAAGCAGCAGAGGCACATTTGGTGCGCAGATGGCGTCTACTGTTGCACCACGAAGCCAAGCCGCAAGAGCTAAGGCCGCGCCCATTGTACCTGTAGAAGGATTTGTCCAAAAGCGCAAGGCGTCCCACAATTCCCTTGTCGCGCCTATTGTTAGCATAACACGCTTGCCTTTTAGGTCTTGAGGGAAGAGCGAGCGCAAGCTGTGTAAAACGATAGAGCGAACATCTGCAAGACGCCCTTGGCCAATATCGCCACAAGCCGTACCGCCAAGGCCTGGCATAACAAAATGCGCTCCCCTTTCTTGCAAAATCTTTACATTGCTTTGTGTGGCTGCGTGTTCCCACATGGCGGGATTCATGGCGGGAGCTATGATGAGCTTTCCTTTGTGGGCAAGAGCTTGGCAGGCGAGTAAATGGTCTGCCTGACCAAAGGCCAAGCGAGACAATATGGCTGCAGAAGCGGGGGCTATTAAAAGAGTTCCGCTTGTTTGCCCTGGCTCTAAATGACCAAAGGGTGCGGCTTCATCAAACATCTTGGTGTAGACGGGCTGGGCGTCAAGGGCAGAAAGGCGCAATAAATTGTTGCGCCGCTGTTGTGAGCGTAACAGAAATGCCCACGTCCATTTTTTGCAAGGCGCGAAGTATTTCAAGGGCCTTATAGGCCGCAATTGAACCACACACACCAAGGTGGAGTCGAGCGCCTTTTGGAGCTTTAAATTGCTGGGCGATGTCTTTCATTGTGCGCTCACAAGGGTGAGAAATGTACAGAGTGAGTTCTTTTATTGAGCCAGTTCTTCGCCGGTGTATTGTTCGGTAGCTGGGCTATTTGTAGAATACGGATCGGCTTCGACATTGTTGTCAAAGGTTTCAACAAAGGCGCCGTCGTCTGAATGTGAGCCGCTGGTCTGTACAGCTTGTGGCGAGACAGGGCGCACTGGAACGTAGGCCCCTTCATTAACCTTTACGCCAACCCAGACTTCCATAGCGATAGAGGCCAGCTGGTCATAATAATAAAGGACAGAATACAGTTCGCCTTTTTTGTAGATTTGCATGGCACGAGGGCCCATGATTGAGGAAATAATCGTCCAGCCTTGTTGCATCATGTTTTGTGTCATGGTGTCCATGAGCGAAGACTTTTCCATATTGCCTTCAAAGGTCACAAGGCCAATGCGAGAACCGTCATTGTGGATAGAAATATAGGTGCGGTCGGGGTCAACATCCATGCCCTGTACAATGGGGATGTCTTGAAACTGTGAATAATAGACACTTTCTGTGCCTCTTTCTTCTGGTGCATAGGGCTCTGGTTGGCTTTTCGTAGTGCTACAAGCCGCCATAAACATACACAAAAACAAAAATACCCATTTCTTCATAGCAAACATCCTCCAAAAATTGTTCTTAAAAACAGAAAGTCCTGTATTAAAACAGCAAACCTCTGTCAAAGCACCTTTTCATGCTGCTAAATTATTGGCAGTATGAAAATTTTTGGCTTATGTCGCTAAGGCAAGAAGGGTATTTTTGCAACAGCCTGACAAGAGGCATTCATGTGTTGTGCGCAAAAACTTTATTGCGCCTTGTCTACATTACAGAGCTTTTTCAATTTGACGAGCTACAGGCTTTACCACATAACCTGAACGCATACAGCGGGTGCAAACAGAAATTGTGCGCACTGTGCCGTTAGGGTATTGGTGTCTGACATTTTGCAAGTTGGGGTTAAATACTCTTTTTGTTTTGATATTTGAGTGGCTTACTTTATTGCCTACCTGTGGTTTTTTTCCACACATTTCACATTCTTTTGACATATTGCCTCCAAAAATTGTTCTTTATTTAGCGTTCTTTGCAAATAAAGAAAGTATTTATAGCAGAGACGAAAGCAAAAAGCAAGTTTTTTTGAGGGAATTTTTTTGATGAAGTTTTTTCTGCCAATAGGGGAACAAGGCAGGCAAGAATTTGCAAAAAAGAAAGCCTTTTTCAGCTTCGACTATTTTATAAGCCAAAAGAAAGCTTTAATCTTCCTTATAAAGCTTTACAATCTTTTGTAAATCTTCATTCATGAGCCCTCTGGGAGAGCCCTCTTTTGTTGAATGATTGCGCAAAAGGTAGGCTGGGTGAAAGATAGGCATCATGATTGCTTTGTGCGGTCCTTCAAAGCACTCTCCACGCATCTTACTTATCCCAAGCTTTGTCGGCAAAAAAGATTGCATGGCAACAGCCCCGCAAAGAAGCAATATTTTTGGTTTGATAATCGCAAGTTGTGCTTCAAGAAAGGGCTTGCAGGCTTCTTTTTCTTCGGGCTTTGGATTTCTGTTGTTTGGGGGGCGGCATTTGACTGTATTGCAAATATAGAGGTCTTTTTCACGAGAAAGACCGTGTTCAAGAAAAAATTTGTCCAAAAGTTTGCCAGAAGCGCCAACAAAGGGTCTGCCTTCTTTGTCTTCAGCGCTTCCGGGGGCTTCGCCTATCAAGACGATTTTTGCCTGTGGATTGCCATCAGAAAAGACAATTTGTGTGCGGCTTTCGCCAAGTTCGCATTGTTTGCAGTCTTGGCAGGCCTTAAAGGTTTCTTCTAAACTTACAAACATATCAGTGCCTTATAGTCTGTCCTTATTCTTTCTGCTCAGAAACTAGCATTGAAAGCACAAGATTTCAAGAACTCTTTTGTAGGGAAAGAAAAAAATGCTTATCTTGCACTTGTCTTTACAGTAAAAAATCCCTATAGTGCGCCGACTATGCAAGCTTTATCAATCAAACAAATACTTGAAGAATGTCGCGCGCAGATTTTTTTGTGCCTGCCTGTTCTTTTGGCACAAGTGGCTATGGTCTCTATGGGTGTTGTCGACATTGTTATGACGGGTCGAGTTGGGCCGCTTGATATGGCGGCTGTTTCTTTGGCTTCTTCTTTGTGGTTGCCGACTATTGTTTTTGGGCAGGGAGTTATTATTGCGGCCATTCCCCGCATATCGTACTTTCTTGGCTCAAGAGAACTGCATCTTATTGGCCACACCATGCGTCAGGCTTTTTGGCTCAATCTTCTTGTTATTGTTGTGCTTATGTCGATAATGTACATTTTATCGTACAATTTGCTTCTTTTGGGCTTTGATGAGAGCCTTTCACAGCTTACGGGTGAGTATTTGCGAGCGATTATTTGGGGCGGGCCGGCGTATTTTATCTTTGTTACCATTCGTGCTTGCTTAGAGGGGCATGCCAGAACGAGGCCGGCTATGTTTGCGGGTTTTGTGGGTCTTGCTATCAACATACCTTGCAATTATGTCTTGATTTTTGGCAAGCTTGGTTTTCCTGCTATGGGGGCAGTTGGGGCGGGGATAGCTACAGCCATTACTTATGTGGGTATGATGCTGATGCTTGGTCTTATTGCCCTTTCGATGAAGGATATTCGAGAAAAATTGCTAGTTTTTGAGTGGCCCGCTTGGCAAGAATGCAAGATACTCTTTAAGGTGGGTTTGCCTTCGGCTTTTGCAAGTCTTTGTGAAGTGAGTATGTTTGCTTTTGTGGCTATTTTGCTTGCGCCTTTTGGGGCTGTTGTCATTGCTGGGCATCAGGCGGCCTTGAGTTTTACGGCTTTGGCTTTTATGTTGCCTTTTTCTATTGCGATGTCAGCGACTGTGCGGGTGAGTTATTTTCATGGAATTGCGAGCAAAATGGGCGTTATCTGTGCGACACGTTCAAGCCAGATCTTGGGTTTTATTGTGACGATTTTTCTTGTAGTTGTTAGTCTTTTGTTTCGTCATGAGATAGCTGAATTGTATACAAACAATAAGGAAGTTGCAGAAACAATGGCGATGCTTCTTTTTTATGCGGCCCTGTATCAAGTGACCGATGTGTATCAGATTATTTGTTCGGGCGTGCTTCGTGGCTATAATGATACGAGGGTGCTTTTTATTATTTCTTTTATCGTTTTTTGGCTTGTTGGGATTCCTGCTGGCTTTGTGCTTGGGCGTAGCGGTCTTTTCCCCGCACTTTTAGGCCCAAAAGGCTTTTGGATTGCTTTTATTTTAGGGGTGAGCCTTGCGGCTGTGATTTATACTTTTCGGATTATACGACTTGAGAGGAAGTTGTAGCTTTGTTTTAAAGCCCCCCTCCGGGAGGGGGGGAAGCTTGAGCGGAGCAAAGCGAAGCGAAAGCAGGGGGGAGCAAGCGGACTTTTGTTTTATTTTTAAGGTTTTTCTTTGAGAGAAAGTTTTTTTGGCTAAAAAGTTTTTTAACAGAAACTTCGATACACAAAAGCCGCTTCATATCATGAAGCGGCTCAAAAAGATGTTAAAAACAGCCACGCAAGCTCCCCAAAAAGCAAACCTAGGCAGGTGGGTGAAAAGGGGTGATATACAAGGAAGACGCCGTTTTTTTCGGAGTGGAGCGCACAAAAGGTGCGTGACCGGAGAAAAAAACAAGTCTGACGAAGTAGATTGCCCCTTTTCAACCACCTGCCCTAGCGGGTGAGTTTACGGTATTTAATGCGTTGCGGCGTATCGGCGTCTTTACCGAGTCTTTTCTTGCGATCCGCCTCGTATTCAGAATAATTTCCATCAAAGAAAACAACAGTCGAATCGCCCTCAAAAGCCAAGATATGCGTAGCAATCCTGTCAAGGAACCAGCGATCGTGGCTAATAATAAGGGCAGAACCCGCAAAATTGTCTAAAGCGTCTTCAAGAGCACGCATGGTATTGACATCAATATCGTTTGTCGGTTCGTCAAGCAAGAGGACATTTGCGCCTGATTTGAGCATAGTCGCAAGGTGCAAGCGATTTCTCTCACCGCCAGAAAGAACAGAGACGTCTTTTTGTTGGTCCGCTCCCATAAAGTTAAAGTGCGAACAATAAGCACGGGCATTGATTTCTCTGCTGCCAAGCTTGATGAATTCGGCACCGTCAGAGATGAGGTCATAAACACTTTTCCCCGCCTCAAGCGACTTTCTGCCTTGGTCAACATAGGCAAATTTCACGGTTTCACCGATGCGAAGATTGCCGCTGTCAGGTTGTTCATCGCCGACAAGCATTCTGAAGAGGGTGGTTTTACCTGCACCGTTTGGTCCAACAATCCCAACGATTGCGCCAGCTTGCACAATGAAATCCATATCGGCAACAAGATTTTTGTCGCCAAGACTTTTCTCAACACCTTCAGCCTCGATGACCATCTTGCCAAGGCGTGGCCCTGGGGGAATGTAGATTTCAAGGTCTTTTGCACGGCGTTCTGATTCGGTTGTGAGCATAGCCTCATAAGCATTGATACGGGCTTTACCTTTAGCGTGACGGCCTTTTGGCGACATACGAATCCATTCAAGCTCACGCATAAGGGTTTTTTGGCGTTCGCTTTCGCTTTTGTCTTCGGCGGCAAGGCGTTTTTCCTTTTGTTCAAGCCATGAAGAATAGTTGCCCTTCCAGGGAATACCACGACCACGATCGAGCTCTAAAATCCAGCCTGCCACATTGTCGAGGAAGTAACGGTCGTGCGTTACGGCGATGACAGTGCCAGGGAAGGTTTGCAAGAAACGCTCAAGCCAAGAAACAGATTCGGCGTCCAAGTGGTTTGTCGGTTCGTCAAGAAGCAAGATGTCTGGATTTTGCAAGAGCAAGCGACACAAGGCCACACGGCGACGTTCACCACCAGAAATAACAGAAACAGGGGTGTCGCCTGGAGGGCAACGCAGGGCGTCCATGGCCATTTCGAGCTTGGCGTCAAGGTCCCATGCGCCTTTGGCGTCCATTTTTTCTTGTACTTCGCCTTGTTTTGTGATGAGGGCGTCCATTTCGTCGGCGTCCATTGGCTCAGCAAAGCGTTCGTTAATGGCTTCAAACTCTTTGACAAGGGCGACGACGTCGGCAACGCCCTCTTCGACAACTTCACGCACGGTGCGGCTTTCATCAACAAGGGGCTCTTGCTCGAGATAGCCGATGGTGTGACCTGGGGCTAAGACGGTTTTTCCGTCAAAACTTGTGTCAACGCCCGCTAAGATTTTGAGCAAAGAAGACTTTCCCGATCCGTTGAGGCCGAGTACACCGATTTTTGCTCCGTAAAAATAGGAAAGTGAAATATCTTTAAGCACTTCACGCTGTCCGTGACGCTTGCTCACTCTGATCATAGAATAAATAATTTTTTCAGCTTCTTGGCTCATAAGGGCTCCTTTATATTGATACACTTGTAAGGTCATAAAAGCATATGGCTCTTGTAAGTTAACAGCCAAACAGTATACATTGAAGTGAATGAGCTGTCTATAGGCTTTTTATGGCAAAATAAGACAGTCACGGCTGAGGATCTCAAGGGCGAATAAAGGCCCAGGCTGGCTAAAGCTATTATGAGAACTTGACAAAGAGCCTTGAAGTGTTTATAAAGAAAGGCAGGGATGCTTAAACGCCCCTGCCTTAATTTGGGCGACTCCCCTGTAATTGCTTTGAATTACAAGTTCAAGTCCGGTATGGAATGGTACTCCTGCCGGGCTTGAACTTGTTTATTAGTTAATAAACTTAAGTATCATGCCAACTATAATCCCTGCTACAATCGTAGCAAGAAAATCGAACAGAAGATGTTCCATAGGACACCTCCTCATCAAGACTCGGAGGATCGCCCAAAAACACCCTACAGCATTTTTTATTACAGCGCAAACCCTAATATGCCCAAGACGCCTGCGGAGCATGGAAAAAGCCCACTATAAGACAGTAGACAAAGGGCGCAAGAAGTGTTAAAAGGAATTTGCATTTATTGCGAAACTCCGCCTGCTGTCTTCACAGCAGGTGACTTTTTTGTGCTTAAACAAGCAAAAAAAACCAAAAAATACTAAAAAGCCCCAGCCTTGGAAAGACAAGCACTTTCCTAAGAGCTGCATTTCCTTTGGAGGAACTACTGTGAATATGCCTATAACTCGTCAAGGTTTTCAAGCTCTTGAAAAAGAACTTGATCGCCTAAAAAAAGAACGCCCAGCCATTATTCAGGCTATTAAAGAAGCCCGTGAAGAAGGTGACCTTAAAGAAAATGCTGGCTATGACGCCGCAAGAGAAAGACAAGGTATGCAAGAGGCCCGCATTCAATATATTGAATCTCGATTGCCGCAATATTATATTGTGGAGCTGTCAAGCCTTGGCGGATCAAAGGTCACCTTTGGGGCGACTGTGCGTGTGGTTGATGTTGATACCGATGAAGAGCGTGAATACACCATCCTTGCGCCAGACGAAGCCGATTATGCAAAGGGTTCTATTTCGCTTTTGTCGCCAGTTGCTCAAGCCTTGCTTGGTAAAGAAGAGGGCGATGAGGTGCAGGTTGATATTCCTAAGGGCCGTGTTGTCTATGAAATTCTTGCTGTTGAATTTCGCTTGCAAGACGCTTAAGCACAAAAGGTATAAAAAAACAAGCTATGAACGCCAAGATGGGACAAAAAGAACACAAAAAATTGCTCGTACTTGGTGTGGGCAACCTTCTTCTGACCGATGACGGCCTTGGTGTTATCGCTGCTCAAAAGCTTATGGAAGAGTCTTGGCCTAGCTCTGTGTATGTTTGTGAGGCGGGAACTTTTACTCACGATATCTTTTATCTTTTTGGTGAGTATTCAGATATCTTGGTGCTTGATGTTGTGCATATGGGGGCAGAAGCTGGCGAAATATACCGCCTGAGTGAAGCCGACTTGCTTGACAATGAGACCCAGCGTCTTTCTATTCATGATATTGATTTGCTTGATTCTTTGCGTATGGCACGGACATATTTTGAGAAAAGTTTGCGCCTTCATGTTCTTGGTATGGAGCCAAAAGACATTTTGACGTGGAATATTGGCCTTTCCCCTGCTTGCGAGACAGCCTTGCCCGAATTTTTAGCTTTGGCCAGAGAAGAAATTGTTCGGATTGTCGCTTCATGGGTTCATCAAGAATAGTAGTGTAATCCTTAAGCCTTTTTGGCTTTGACTCGTCATTTAAAAGGAAAAATTATGTGCCTTGCTATACCGACAAAAATTGTCGATCTTTTGCCAGAATCTATGCTCTTGGTCAGTGTTGGAGAGAGCGAAAATACCTTTACTGTGTCTGGTGCACTTTTGCCAGAAGCGGCCGAAATTGGTGATTATATTATTGTTCATGCGGGCTTTGCTTTGCACAAGATGGACAGAAGCGAAGCCGAAGAAAGCTTGCGCCTTTTTCGAGAAATCTCTGAAGCAGCTGGCGACACACCGAATTTTTAGCTTTTGTATGGTAAAAGGGCGCTTTGCCGTGATGGATATGGCAGACTATGACAAAATGACTGCCACCATAGATCTTATGTCAAAATTGTCTAAAGGGGAAGACTCCGCTAAAAAAGGTGGCTGGATAAGCTTTGATGATGCTGTAAAAAATGCCAAGAGCAATTATGTGAAAATATTATTCCTTAAAGAGCAAAAAAGGCCGCTTTCAAAAAGCGGCCTTTATTTATGAGAGAGAGCGAGAGAGTTTTTATTTTACGAAGCTGGAGGCGTCGTTGCTGCGGCATCTGCCATATCTTCGGGCATATCTTCATATAAGGCAGGCGGGATTTCTAAGAGATTGAGCAATTCGCCAGTCAATGCATAGAGTTTATAAACGTTGATCTTTGCATTGCTCCTTGCTGTGATGGCTTGAACAGAAGTGTTGTAGAGTTCACTTTCCGCATCAAGAACGTCTAGGATCGGGCGTGAACCGTTGGCAAATTGTTCTTGATAGGCTTGCAAGGTTTGCTGATTGTAGACCTGCGCTTCTTCATAATAACGCTGTTGCTCAATGGCGGCTTTCCAATCTGTCCACGCTGTTTGCACTTCAAGGGTCAAGTCGTCCCAGAAATCATCACGAAATTCAGTGCTTTCTCGAATGCGAGCTTTGGCTGCGTTTACTGCGGCCATATCTGCTCCGCTATTAAAGACATTCCAAGTAAGAGAAAGGCCAACGGTAAGATCTTTTGACCAGCGACCGTCATCGTCTTCATAGCTTGGTGTCACATTGGCGTCGATGATAGGCGAAAAAGCTGCCAAGGCAAGGTTTTTATCGGCACGAGTAACTTCGATATCGTACTTGTAAGCTACCCATTTTGGATTGGTCTTTATGGCTTGTTCGAGTACGGTTGTTGTAGAAGCATAAGGATGGTCAGGCTTTTGCACAAGGCTTAAGACAGAGGCAATCGGCAAGCCTGTGAGGCGTGAGAAGGTGTCTTGAGCGACGATTAGTGTTGCATTTGTTTCAGAAAGTGAAGACAAGGCACGAGCATAACGGCCGTCGGCTTGTGAAACATCGGCTTCGGTGTCAAGGCCCAAGTTTGAGCGCATTCTTGCGATTTCCAAGCTTTCTTTGTGGCGTTGCACATTGTTGATAGAAAGCTGGAAGATTTCACGGCGACGCAAAACATCTTCGTGCGCAATGAGCGTATCGAGGGCGAGTGTTGTTGCTGTGTCAATTACACGGCTTTCTACAGAGAACAAGGTGTTTTTTGCGGCTTCGACTCGGTGATAGGTGGCAAGACCGTCCCAGATTGGTTGGCTAAGAACCACGCTGACCCCTGTGCCATTTGTAAAATCCCCGTCTGTACCCAAGAGGCGAGTTGTTTGGTCGCTGGTCACAGCGCCTGTAAGATTGGCTCGAATATCTACACTTGGTCCCCAACCAGCCTGGGCTCTGCGCACATCATATCGCAAAGATTCGCGGTTTTCTTGGATAACACGCAAGCTTTTGTGGTAAGCAAAGGTCTTTTCGATGCTTTCTTTTACAGAAAGGGGATTTTTGTTTGAAGCCGCAATTTCTGCATTGCGCTGCAAGGTTTTGAAGGCAAGGGTTTCTGCAATGTTTGGATTTGTACGAGCAAGATCGTCAAGCAAGGCCATCTGCTCTTCAAGAGACATCGCAATAAAATCGGTGCCTTCCTCTATTTGCCTTGGAACAACTTCAAGGCTTTGAATAGGCGCTGGACTGCTTAAGGTTATCCCCCCCTGAAAAGAGGGTATCGCCGCAGGGGCACTTTCGTCAGAAAGCGCTTCATCAAGAAGGAAGGGCTGAGCTGGAACAGCTTGTGCACTTACAAGCCTGTCCTCTGCAAGAAGGTTTGGTGCGCTAAATTGCCTTATAAAGTCGTCTTCGCTTGTGGCAGCCACAAGCACAGAACCTTTGTACTCAGAAGAGGCAAAGGCATCTTGAGAAAAGGCAATACTTGGCACAAGGGCAATGCCTGTACCGAGAAAGACAATACAAAAAAGAGAAGAAAAGCTGTTTGGTATACGCATAATAATTCACCATCCAAAGGATAAAAACAAAGCACTGCTTGAGATTTAGGTTTTAATGAAGCATTGCAAATACAGTGCCACAGTAGGAATTTCCTAGCTTTAGAAGAGAATAGCACGCTCTTTCAGGAATGTCAAGAATTTTCTTTTCATAACTGCCTCTATTTCTTGGCTTTCTTTGTGGTTTTATAGAATAAGTTTAGAGAAAGTTCAAATTTTTTAAAAAAAAAGAGATGAGTAAATAAAAAAACTAAGAAAACAATAACATAAGAGCCCCACAACAATTTGTTGAGAGGCTCTTGAGCTGTTGATGAGCGTATTTTTTAGCTCGTGAGGGTGAAAGATTCTACAAGTTCAGCGGCAAGTTGCCAAGCTCTGTTGACGATACTTATGCGTTCTTTTTGATTGACGAGGGCATTGCCTTTTTCATTTTTTCTAAAAATTTGGAGTTCAAAGCCATTTGCTTCATAGGCAAAATCAAGGTCATCGCCAAATTCTTTACGCAAATTTTCATGAAGATAGTCGAGCATGGCGGTTTTTTCACCGCGGGCGATAAAATTTGTCCAAAGTTCACGTGCGACCATTTTTACAACTTCATTTCGTCTGTCGGCCTGCTCTTCTTCTGGCGTGCCATATCCCATAAGCTGCATATTGTGCTTGTGAAAAGCCGTCGTGCGTGAGGTTATCAGCTGCTTGTGATATTTGTGCAAGGCCTGCTTTGGGGGCGTGGTCACTTGCGGTGGGGTGATAGCGTCAGAATGGGCGTACATCAGCTTGATCCTGTAATTATATTTCCACTGCTTAGGCTGCCTTGCAAGAGGGCTTGCAATATTTCATTGCTTGTTGGCGTGTCGTTTTCGTCGTCCGTATCGTCGCCGTCAGTGTCGATGTGGTTTTTCCTTACAGCGTCATACACATCGGCTTGGCTTTCAAGCAGGGTGGCCAAGTTTGAGACACCTTTGATTTCAATAGAAAGCGAGGCTTCTGCATGAGTTGCAGAGCTAATAAGAGAATCAATGCTTTCGATAAGGCTGTTTACGCCATCGCTAGTATTGATTTTGTCGACGTCCAAGTTTTCATTGTTCTCACCAAAAACGGCTATGCTTGGGGCAAGAAGATCAGGCATTTCGGCATCAACACTCATCCCGCCGCCAGTGATATTGAAGGTGGGATTTGAGCCATCAAGCAATTTATAGCCGTTAAATTCTGCGCCGTTCATGATGCCCGTGATGTTATTGGCATAGTCTTTAAGGCGGTTTGAATAGTCGATGTATTGCTCTGGGCTGACATTTTGTATGGTGCGCAATTCGTTGGTGAGGGTGCGCATTTGCTGAAGGCTGTCCTTTGCGGCGGTAATATTTGATTGTGCAATGGTGAGCATACCTTCGGCATCGAGCATATTTTGTGCGCCTTGCCTTGCCACTCGGGCGTCTGCTTCCATGCTTGCGACAAAGGAACGGCGTGTATTGTCAGGCACAGGTATTGAGCTCTGCCCTTGAACAGCATTGTACATAGAGCTTGCGAGTTTGCTGTTAAGCACGTTGGTAAGCAAGTCAGTGCTATTAAAGAAATTGGGATATGATGAAATTGCGCTCATAGGTCTACCCTCGTAAAAACAATCAAAAGATATTATAAACTATGCCTGCTAATGGTTTTTGGCAATGGCTTTTGCAAAAAATTTTAGCAGTGCTTATACCTTTTTTGTAATAATTCTTGTGCTGTTGTCTGCAGTATAGCGAAGCAAGCTGTCAATATCTTGAACCAGAGTGCTTCTTGTGTCAAGCATATGATATTCGGATGACATGGCACTGATTTCAGCCTCTGCTCGATCAAAGGCTGCGTCCATTGCATCGTACAATCCTTGATAGTCAATATCTGCGCCGTTAAGAGCCGCATCAAAATCTGCGCCAAAGGCCTTGGCTATGGTGTCCATGCCTTGCGCCCCGCCAACTGTAACAATATCATGCCCTGCGTCAAATTTTTGTCCTCCATCGGCAAAGAGGCCTTGGCCGTCATTGCTTGTCGAGGCCAAAAGGCTGGCGATATTGTTGCTCATATTGCGAAGACCGGCATCGAGATTGTCTTTAAAGGTGCTGTCGGCTGTTGGTATCTGTCCACCTTCTGTGGGCAGGGCGTATTCGACCATATCTTTTAAGTCATAAAGCATGTCTTTTACAGAAGTCATGATATCTTGACGTGTTATGGTATAGGCCTTTGCCTTTGCCATTTCGGCGGGGACATGGCTCAGTTCATTGGCTTCTTGGGTAAGTGAAGCAGAAAAAGCCCGGCTGCCGTGTGAGATGGTGCGGCTTAAATCGCTTTCGCTCACTTGACCGTTAAGGACCTTGTTGAGCTGAAGCTCAGCGGCCAGATCACGGTTTGCGCCCTGAACGGAATTTTGTATAGTCGTCGAAGACATAGGCTCTTCCTTTAGCTAGCAAAAAGAAAATTTTCAGCTGGTTTTTTGTTGCTACAAGGGTTTTGTCTTTTGCAGTGGAAAAAAA
>CAYJIB010000028.1:0-5250 GCA_964370125.1 uncultured Desulfovibrionaceae bacterium | reverse complement strand
CCTTTGGGAAGGAAAGCGCATTTTTTACGGAATGAGTGTACGCTTTTGGTACATGACATGGAGTAAAAAATGTTGCTTGACGCACCCAAAGGACAAAAAGACCGCAAAATCAAGCTTGTTGGACACCTAAAACGCTATTCAGCAAGCTAGCAGCACCCGTTCCAGAGACACTGTCCTGCGCACTGGCGGCAGTATTAAAGTTCTGCACCAAGTCGTCCATAGCGATAGAATGATTGTTCATCATATTATAGTCAGCACCCGCAGCGGTGATGAGGGTATCGATACCGTTAAGGATGTCGCTCATTTCGTCGCCAAGAGCGGTAAGGGCTGCAATGTCGGTTGCGCCTGCAGCAGCGGTGAGCAAACCACCATTTGTCGTGCCCAAAAGCTTATCGGTATCGCCATAGTCAGTACCATTCAAGGTAATGGTCGCTGCACCAAAGCCTGTTTCATAGGTTTGAGCGTCGCCAAAAAGGGCAGTAGTTGATCCGTCTGCCTTTGTGTACATGCCGCCAAGAAGAGAGTCAATGTTGGCTTGCATGGTGGTGATTGTGCTAGCGGCATTGGTGATTTGGCTTGTGGTTGGGGCTGTGCCAAGGGTCTCGATAAGGTCGTTCATATCAGAAAAGATAGAGCGTACTTCAGAAAGGGTGTTCTGGCGGCTAAGGGCATGAGCTGCGCCTTCAAGTGTGGCGTTAGAGACATTGTTAAAGTCTTTGCCAAGTTCGGTGAGGGCTTGAGCGTCTTGCAAGTTTTTGGTGGTGACCGTTCTGCCAGAAGAAGTGGTGATTTGACCGTTGGCCATTTTGTTGATGAGTAAGGTTGCGGCGAAATCGTTGTTTGCTGGTTGGATTGAAGACATGCTGGACTCCTTTATACGTTTTTGAATTGTAAATTTTTGTGTCGCTTTTATTATGACAAAAAACTGTCAAGCTCGGCAACAAGAAGGAATGGCTCTCCTTCAAAATAACTTATCGGCTATTTTTTTTATTACTTTAGGCCTAAAGTGGATTTTTTAAGATTTTTTTGTCGTGTTATTTTAGGTGCTTACATTTTTCAGTGAATTTTTTTTTGAAAAACTTTTTTGCAGTGAAAAAATGTCCATGTAAAAGGGCACAAAAACTACAAAGGGAGCTAAGCTCTCTTGACAAACAACATACTAGTATGTTAGTGTGTAAAAGCACAACAGCCGAAATGCTTTTTGTAAAGCAAGTCTTTTGCCGTCTGTTATTGATCATAGCTTGCCATGTTCTGGCTTTTTGCCTAATGATTTCTACAAGCAAGCACACAAAAAAACAATGGAGAAAAATCATGACAAATGCCTACTTTAAGGTTCCCACACCGCACAATGAACCCGTGCAACAAAACCTCCCCAACAGTGAAGAGCGTGCAAAGCTTAAAGCAGAGCTCAAAAGACAAGCTTCTCAGGTTGTTGAAATTCCGTTGGTTATCAATGGCGAAAAAATTTATACCGAAAATAAAATCGATGTTGTCATGCCGCATGATCACGGTCATGTTCTCGCCAAATGTTCAATCGCTGAACCAAAGCATTTGCAAATGGCTCTTGAGGCCGCAAAAAAAGCAAAAAAAGCTTGGGCGGACATGCCTTTTGAGCAGCGTTGTGCTATTTTCTTGTCTGTTGCCGAAAGAATTTCTGGGCCAGACCGCTATCTTATGAGCGCTTCTACCATGCTTGGGCAAAGCAAGACAGCCTTCCAAGCAGAAATCGACGCTACTTGTGAGCTTATTGACTTCTTGCGTTTTAATGCCCACTTTGCTGGAGAAATCTTTAAAGAGCAGCCTCTTAGCGGAAAAGGTGTTTGGAATCGTCTCTTGTACCGTCCGCTTGACGGCTTTGTTCTTGCTATTTCCCCCTTTAACTTTACAGCGATTGCGGGCAATCTCGGCTCTGCGCCTGCTCTTGTGGGCAATACAGTTTTGTGGAAGCCTGCCACGACTGCTGTTTTGTCAAGTTACTATTTTATGGAATTGCTTATGGAAGCTGGTCTTCCTGCGGGTGTTATCAACTTTGTGCCGAGTAAGGGAAGCGATATTGGCAAATACGTTATCGCTGATCCAGACCTTGCAGGTATTCACTTTACTGGTTCGACTTCTGTTTTCCAGCAAATTTGGGCGCAAGTCGGAACAAACATTGCTTCATATAAATCCTATCCACGTCTTGTTGGTGAGACAGGCGGAAAAGACTTTGTCTTTGCCCACCCAAGCGCGCATATTCAGTCTCTTGTAGCCGCTCTTGTACGTGGAGCTTTTGAATATCAAGGACAAAAATGTTCTGCGGCTTCTCGTGCCTTTATTCCTGCCAGTATTTGGGGTGAAGTAAAGACGCAATTGCTTGCCGCTATTGAAGGCCTAAAAACAGGCCATGTTTGTGACTTTACAAACTTTATGGGTGCTGTTATTGATGAAAAGAGCTTTGACAGTGTTGTTGAGTATATCAAGCGTGCAGAGCAAAGCCCCGATGTAGACGTTCTTTGTGGTACTTATGATAAGAGCAAGGGTTATTTCATTACGCCAACCGTGCTTCTTTGCAAAGATCCTCATCATGAAACCATGGTGGACGAGCTTTTTGCCCCTGTGCTTAGTGTCTATGTGTATGAAGACAAAGACCTTGATGCCACGCTCAAATTGTGTGATGAAGGTTCGCCTTATGCGCTTACTGGTGCGATTTTTGCCAAAGACAGAGAGGCTATTGTACACATGAGTAAGGCTTTGCAATACGCCGCTGGTAACTTCTATATTAATGATAAGCCGACGGGTGCTGTTGTTGGGCATCAGCCTTTTGGTGGCGGTCGTGCTTCTGGAACAAATGACAAGGCGGGATCTGCGCTCAATATGTTGCGCTGGCTTAGCCCGCACACCATTAAAGAGTCACTCATTCCTTTGAATGATATTGCGTATCCCTTCATGGACGAAGAATAAAACTTTGACCGTAAATAAGCCTTTCGTGGCCGATGGCTGCGTCAAAATCCATTTTTGCTCCGGTCGAGTACCATAAGAGTACACTCCACTCCGCAAAAATGAATTTTTCCTTGCCCTCGACACACGCTCGACTTATTTACGACAAAGTTTAAAAAATCTGCAAGGTCTTGTGTTTACTTGAGTGGATGCAAGGTCTTACAAAAAATCTGCAAGGTCTTGTGTCTGTGTAAATGGAGACAAGGCCTTGCGAAAAAATAAGGTCTTGTTTCTGCGTAAATGGATGCAGGGCCTTGCAAAACAAAAGGCAAAATGAGACTTTTATGGAAGCAAATGCCCAGAACGGTTCAGAAAATGGCGCACGCCAAGATGTGAATTTAAAGACTTTTGTCGTAGAAGAAATTCGCAAAAAAATTATGACAGGCCAATACGCTCTAGGGCAAAGGCTTTCTCAAAGCAGCCTGGCTCTTGAAATGCGCACAAGCCGCGCCCCTGTGCAAGACGCTCTTATTGCCCTCTCGCACGAAGGCTTGGTAGAAATCTTGCCACAAAAGGGATCTTTTGTTTTTAATCCCACAGAAGAAGAAGTCTTGGCTCTGTATGAACTCAATTCTATTCTTGAAGTTGGGGCTTTGCGATTGGCAATAGAGCGCAATGCAAAAGAGCTCATTAGCCAGCTAGAAGAAAGTCTCGCGCTTATGCAAGCTTCTGAAGATTGTCCCCAAGAATGGGTTATGGCTGACCGCTCTTTTCACAAACACTTCATTAAAGCGGCGGGCAATCCTTATCTTGTAAAGGCTTATCACCGAGCCATTATTTGCACCACGCCCCTCGTCTTTAAAAATACCGTAAATACCGAAAGAATGCGTGCTTCATACGCTGAACATTTTGAAATCATAGAATTTCTTAAAGAAGGCAATACAGAAAAAGCCATTGAGGTCTTGCGCAAAAACAACAAAATTACAGCTGAATTTTTTGTATAGCCACAAGGCTAAAGGCCCTTTTTGATGGAATATCTTGTCATAGCCGCTTTTTCCCTTTTTACGACGGTTTTTATGGGCATTCATGTTCTTTATGCGCTTGGCATTGGCTACGCGCTTTTTTTCTTGTATGGCTTATATAAAAAGAAAAAGCCCCTCGCCCTTCTTTTGGCTTCTTGGGGCAGCACAAAAAATATCGGAAGCCTGCTTTTTTTCCTTGCCCTCATAAGTCTTCTTACCGCTTCTTGGCGTGCCTCTGGGACTATCGCCTTTCTTGTTGTCAACAGCACCTATATTATTGAGCCAAGCCTTTTTGTGCTGAGCGCTTTTATTTTGTGCGGCATTGTGTCGATGTTAACGGGGACATCTTTTGGGACATCGGCCACAATGGGTGTTATTTGTATGACCTTGGGCAATGTTTTTAACATTGATCCTGCGCACTTAGGCGGTGCTATTTTGTCGGGGAGTTATTTGGGCGACAGAATGTCGCCTATGTCTTCAAGTGCGCATTTGATAGCAAAAGTTACGCAAACAGATATTTTTGTGAACATAAAGAATATGCTCCGCACGTGTATTTTGCCCTTTATTGCCACTTGTATTGTCTATGTGCTTATTGGCTATCGTGATGTGCCATATGAAATCCCTCAATCTGTTTTCGCTGTTTTTGAGGAAAATTTTAACCTGCATTTCTTTGCGGTCATTCCCGCCTTACTTATTGTTGTGTTGACTTTTTGCAAGGTTCATGCACGTACGACGGTGCTTTTAAGCACAGCAAGTGCCAGCCTTTTGTGTATCACTTTGCAAGGCATGGCTTTTTCTGATTTGCTTTCTTTGTATTGGTTTGGTTTTCAAAGCAGTGATACGCTTTTGAACGCTATCTTGGGCGGTGGCGGCCTTGCGTCTATGGTTAAGGTGCTTAGTGTGGTGGCTATTTCGACTTCTTATGTTGGGCTTTTTCAAGAGACGGAAATTTTTGAGAATATGAAGGAACAAATCGCTCGTTTATCGGCAAGGCTAAGCCCCTTTGGCGCGACTTGTTGTGTGGCGATTGTTACCTGTATGATGACCTGCAATCAAACACTTGCTATCTTGCTTACCAATTCTTTGTGTGAAAAAGAATATGCTAGCCGTGAAGAGCTTGCGCACGCTATTGAGAATTCGGCGGTTTTATTTGCGGGTCTTGTGCCGTGGAATGTGGCTTGTTCGGTTATTCTTTCAAATGTTGGTGCGCCGATGAGCAGTATTTTGTATGCTTCGCTTCTTTATTTGATCCCTCTTGCCAGTCTCTATTTTTTTCGCAAGCGGATGCCGTAAATTTTTTCGTGAGTTTTTT